>JALUAB010000223.1 GCA_027051195.1 Hyphomicrobiales bacterium | reverse complement strand
GCGGATGAAGCCGTCGGCATATTCCGCCGCCTCCTGCGGAGAGGCGAACCCCTGGCCGGTGCGTATCAGCTCTTCCTTCAGCTGGTCGAACCCGATGCCGGCCTTGCGCAGGGCCTCCGCTGGCGCGGTGCGCTCCAGCGGGCTGGTGGCGAGAATGGCATAATACCCCGGCGCCCGAGGAAAGACGCGTTCGTCGGCATTCACCCAAACGCCCAGCTTGCGGCGTTTGCGGTGCATCCGGAACTCGTTTTCCGGGCCGCGGATGACCACCACGATGCCGGGGCGGGCCTTGCCTTCTTCCCGGGAGCGCACCAGTGCGCCGAACAGCAGCACGCGGGTGCCGGCGAAGTCGGTGCGAATGGCCACCGTGTGGGTGGACAGATCGGCGACGATGCCGATGCCTTCTCCGTCACTCTTGCCGATGCTGGCGGTGAGTTCCGCCGGTGTGCGCTCCTGCGCCATGGCGGGGCCGGCGATGGCGCCGACCAGCAGCGCAAGACCGAGGATGGTCTGGAAAATCCTGCGAATCATGGCTTATTCACCTCCCGCCGCGAAGGAGAAGAATTCATCCGGCGTGGCCACCAGGCCCCAGCCGAGCTTGATGCACATGCCCAGCACCATCAGCGCCAGCAGAACGCGCAACTGTTCGCCGGGCAGCTTTGCGCCGGCGCGCGCGCCCAGCTGGGCGCCGATGACGGCGGAGGCCATGAGGATGAGGGCCATGACGATATCCACCGTCTGGTTCTGCACCGAATGCAGGATGGTGGTGGCCATGGTGACGAAACCGATCTGGAACAGCGAGGTGCCGACCACCACGTTCGTGGGCATGCGCAGCAGGTAGATCATCGCCGGCACCATGATGAAGCCGCCGCCCACGCCCATGATGGCCGCCAGCAGACCCACCAGCACGCCCACCAGGATGGGCGGGATGACGGAGATATAGAGCTTGGAGCGGCGGAAACGGGTGCGGAACGGCAGGCCGTGGATCCAGTTGTGCGACCCCGGTTTTCTGCCGGGAGCGGCCTTGCCGGCCTTGCGCTTGCGCAGGGCGTTCAGCGACTCGACGAGCATCAGCGAGCCGATGATGGAGAGCATGGCCACGTAGGTGAGTTTGATGACCAGATCCACCTGCCCGATCTCGCGCAGGATCTTGACGATCTGCACACCCAGCACCGAGCCGATGATGCCGCCCACGAGCAGGACGAGGCCCATCTTCACGTCCACGTTGCCGCGGCGGTATTGCGCCAGCGCGCCGGAGGCGGAAGAGGCGACGATCTGGTTGGCTTCCGTGGCCACCGCCACGGCGGGCGGGATGCCAATCATCATCAGCAGCGGAGTCATGAGAAAGCCGCCGCCAACGCCGAACATGCCTGACAGAAATCCGACGATGCCGCCCAGCCCGAGCAGCAGGAAGAGATTGACCGAAACCTCGGCAATCGGGAGATAGATGGTCATGGTTCCAGGCTCCGGAAACTTGAATACCGGAAAGGTCGGGCTACGGCCGCAGACAAGAAGCCTGCACCGCCCCGGCATTCCCGGATGCCCTTGAGGAAACTTACCGGAATTTCATCTTGCGAGATGGCAAATGCCACAGCTGCAAGTGGCGGTCAATGCGACAGTTTTGCCGCACCAGCGGGTAAACTTGCATGGCAGGTATGCAGATTATCGAATGTATCCTCAGGTCCTTTCCGCGCCAAGCCGCTGAAGCCACCATTCGGCCATGCTTTTCACGTTCTCCGGCGCGGTGCCGCCGAAGCTCTTTCTGGAGGCCACGGAATTTTCCACTCCCAGCACGGAGAAGACATCTGCCGTGATGCGCGGTTCCGCCGCCTGCATCTCCTCCAGCGACAGATCGGGCAGATCGACGTCCTTCTCCTCGGCCAGCGCCACCAGCCGGCCGGTGACGTGATGGGCCTGGCGGAAGGGCATGTTCAGCTCGCGCACCAGCCAGTCGGCCAGGTCGGTGGCGGTGGAAAAGCCCGTGGCCGCGGCGGCGCGCATGGCCTCGCGGTTCGGTTCCATGTCGGTCACCATGCCGCGCATCACCTCCAGCGCCAGCGAGAGGGTGTCCAGCGCGTCGAACGCCGGCTCCTTGTCCTCCTGCATGTCCTTGGAATAGGCGAGCGGCAGGCCCTTCATCACCACCATGAGCGCCACGAGCGCGCCGATGACGCGCCCGGCCTTGGCGCGGATCAGCTCCGCTGCGTCCGGGTTGCGCTTCTGCGGCATGATGGAGGAGCCGGTGGTGAAGCGGTCGGAGAGGCGGATGAAATCGAACTGGGCGGACGACCAGATCACCAGCTCTTCGGCGAAGCGCGAGAGATGGGTGGCGCAGATGGCGGCCGCGGCCAGTGTTTCCAGCACGAAGTCCCGCGCCGAGACGGCGTCGATGGAGTTGCGCATGGGCGCGGAAAAGCCCAGTGCCCGTGCCGTCATCTCGCGGTCGATGGGAAAGCCGGTGCCGGCCAGCGCGGCGGCGCCCAGCGGGCTTTCGTTCACGCGCTTGCGGGCGTCCTCGAAGCGTCCGGCGTCGCGATGGAACATTTCCACGTAGGCCAGCAAGTGATGGCCGAAGGTGACGGGCTGGGCCACCTGCAGGTGCGTAAAGCCGGGCATGACCACGGCGTGGTGTTCGCGCGCCTTTTCCGCCAGCGCGCGCATGAGCGCCTCGATCTGGCCGGTGATGTGGTCGATGGCGTCGCGCACGTAGAGGCGGAAGTCGGTAGCCACCTGGTCGTTGCGCGAGCGCGCCGTGTGCAGCCGGCCGGCGGCATCGCCGATGAGTTCGGCCAGGCGGGCTTCCACGTTCATGTGAATGTCTTCCAGCGCGCGCGAAAACGTGAAGTCGCCGGCCTCGATTTCCCTTGCGATTTCATCCAGTCCGGCCAATATCTGTTCCGCATCCGCCTGCGGTATGATGCCGCGGGCGGCCAGCATTTGACAATGGGCCTTCGAGGCCTCGATGTCCTGCCGGTAAAAACGCTTGTCGAAATCGATGGAGGCGTTGATCTCCTCCATCAGTTCGTCCGGGCCGGAGGAAAAGCGTCCGCCCCACATGCGGTTGGCCATGACCGAAGACTCCGTGGTTGGACATTGCGCAACAGGAGTGCACCATGACGGCAGAGAAAGGCAACCCCGTGCCGCCCTCCATGGGCCGCCTGCCGCTGTTCATCGCGCTGGCGGCGGCGTTGGCGTTCGCCGCCATCTACGCCTTTCAGGGTGGTGGAGGCAAGCCGGAAGAGGAAACGGCCGCGGCTTCCGGGCCGCAGGTGCAGGCGGAAAAGGCCGTCGGCGAGGACGAGTCGGCGGTTTCTCCGGCGCTGGCCACCGGGGCGATGAAGCGGCTGACCATCCACCCGCAGCCGAAGCCCCTGCCGCGCATCACGGCGCTGGACGGCAAGGGCAGGACGCGCGACATCGCCGAGTGGAAAGGCAAGGTGCTGCTGGTGAATTTCTGGGCCAGCTGGTGCCCGCCGTGCCGCAAGGAGATGCCGGACATCATCGCCCTGCAGGAGGCCTACGAGGGCAAGGACTTCCGCGTGATCGCGATCTCGGAGGACTACAAGGGGTATGACTGGGCCTACTCGGCGCTGAAGGTGATGGGCGGGCAGGGGCTGACCATGCTGTGGGACAAGGGCAACGCGGCGCTGAAAGCCATCGGCGTGCAGGGGCTGCCGGTGACGCTGCTGGTGGACAGGCAGGGGCGCGAGGTGGCCCGTCTCATCGGGCCGGCCGACTGGAACGCGAAAGAGGCGCACGCCATCATCGACAGGCTGCTGGCGCAAAAGTGAGCGGCGCGCGCGGCGCGCACGCTTGCCCGCGGCGTCGGCATGAGGCATCTTCCCGCCGGGGAGGGCGCGGCGCGAATGAAGATGCAAACAGGAATTCCGGGAGCCGGGCATGGCGTATGACGTTTCCTTCTGGGCCGCCTTCACCGCGGGCATTCTTTCCTTCATTTCGCCCTGCGTGCTGCCGCTGGTGCCGCCCTACATGGCCTATATCGCGGGCGTGAACCTGCAACAGCTGGCGGGGCAGGGCGGTACGAACGGCGGTGAGGCGGCAGCCGCAAAACCCATGATGGGCCGGGTGTTGCTCATCGCTCTGGTGTTCGTGCTCGGCTTTTCCACCGTGTTCGTGATCCTGGGCGCCTCTGCCTCGGCCATCGGCCAGCTGCTCAGAGCATACATGGATACCCTTTCCAAGGTGGCGGGCGTGCTCATCATCATCATGGGCCTGCACTTCCTGGGGATTTTCCGCCTGTCCTTCCTGATGCGCGAATACCGGCTGAACGTGGACGCCAAGCCGGCCACGGTACTGGGTGCATACGTGATGGGGCTGGCCTTCGCGCTGGGGTGGACGCCCTGCATCGGCCCGGTGCTGGCCACCATCCTCGCCATCGCTGCGCAGGAACAGAGCGTGCAGAAAGGGGCGCTGCTGCTGTCGGTCTATTCCGCCGGGCTGGGGGTGCCGTTCTTGCTGGCGGCGGCGATGATGGGGCCGTTCATGGCGTTTATCAAGCGCTTCCGCAGACACATGGAGCTGGTGGAAAAAGCCATGGGCACGTTTCTCGTCATCACCGGTGTGATGTTCCTCACGGGCAGCATCCAGCGCATCTCCGTCTGGCTCATCGAGACGTTCCCGGGGTTGGCCAATGTCGGCTGACGCCGCTTTGCACGAAAAAAACGCCCGGAGAGTGCGAAATCGCGCCTGCCGTGCAACCAAACGTTAAAACATGGCACCTAACCTTGACGGCAAGTCGAGTGAGGCCAGAAGGGAAGGACCTGTTTCATGCGTGCTTTTTCCAACTTCCTCAAAGATGAATCCGGCGCCACCGTGGTGGAATACGCGCTCATCATCTCGGCCACGGCCATGGCGCTGATTGCGGTAATGCCCGGGGTGAAGAGCAAGCTGCAGGAGACGTTCAGCACTCTCGTCAGCAGCTGGCAGTGATTTGCACTGCGGAACGGCCAGATGCGCCATGATGCGGGCTGGCGTGTTGTGGTGGTTCGCGGCCGCGTGATATGAAAACATGGAAAAAGCCCGGGCCATCCGGAAAACATGTTTTCCACAGCGGCAGGGGAGCCGCCATGCTGCCCATATCCACCACCGTCGCGTTGCGGCATCCGCCGTTCGTCACGTGGGCCATCATCGCGCTCAACGTCTTCATCTTCTTCTTCGTTCAGGTGCCCATCGCCAAGAGCGGCGGGGAAGCGGCGCTGCGCGCTTTCCTGACGGAATGGGGGCTGGTGCCGGCGCGTTATTTCGTGCCCGGTTGGGCGCAGGCGCACGGGCTGGATCAGGACATCCTGCCCTTCATCACCAACACGTTCCTGCATGGCGGGTTCGCCCACCTGCTGTTCAACATGTGGACGCTCTACATCTTCGGCCCGGCGGTGGAAGACCGCCTGGGAGCGGTGAACTACGCCCTGTTCTACCTGGCCTGCGGGCTTGGCGCCTCGTTCGCGCATGCCATCATGAACGCCGATTCGGTGCTGCCGGCCATTGGTGCCTCCGGGGCCATCGCCGGCGTTTCCGGCGCCTATATCCGGCTGTTTCCGCATTCGCGAATCATCATCATGATTCCGGTTTTCTTCTTTCCGTTCTTCTTCGAACTGCATGCGCTCGCCTTCGCCACCATCTGGCTGGTGACGCAGCTTGCTTCCGGAATCACGGCGCTGTTTCTGCCACCGAACGTGGGTGGCGTGGCCTGGTGGGCGCACATCGGCGGTTTCATCTTCGGCTGGCTGATCGCCACGCACTGGCTCAGGCGTCCGCGCCATCGGCCATTGCAACCGGACGAGGGCAAATTCGGCTGCTGTCCGGACGGACGGCGAAACCATCGTGTCGGTTGACGCGGGAGGAGGCAGGCTTCATGCTCTTCATCGGCACGCGCACAAGGAAGGAGACGCCGGCATGAACGTGATGGACATCTTCTGGCTGTTCTTCATCCTGTCCATGCTGCAGCCGGTGATCCAGCGCAAGATGCTGGACGCCATGCGCCAGCGCAAGATCTCCGAGATAGAGAAGGCGCGCGGTTCGCGGGTGATCCTGCTGGTGCACCGGCAGGAAACCATGAGCCTGCTGGGCTTTCCGTTGATGCGTTTCATCAACATCGAGGATTCCGAAGAGGTCATCCGCGCCATCCAGATGACGGACGACAACGTTCCGCTGGACGTGATTTTGCACACGCCGGGCGGGCTGGTGCTGGCGGCTACGCAGATCGCCCGGGCGCTGAAGGAGCATCCGGCGAAGACCACCGTATTCGTGCCGCATTACGCCATGAGCGGCGGCACGCTGATCGCGCTGGCGGCGGACGAGATCTGCATGAGCAAGCACGCGGTGCTGGGGCCCATCGACCCGCAGCTGGGGCAGCAGCCGGCGGCCTCCATCCTGAAGGTGCTGGAGAAGAAGCAGGCCAAGGACATCAACGACGAAACGCTGATCCTCGCCGACGTGTCGAAGAAGGCCATTGCGCAGGTACAGCGGACGGCGGAATACCTGCTTTCCGGCCACATGGGAGAGAAGAAGGCGAAGGAGCTGGCGAGAACCCTCTCCGAGGGGCGCTGGACGCACGATTACCCGATCCTGCCCGACGAGGCGCGGGAGCTGGGGTTGCCGGTGAACACCGCCATGCCGCAGCAGGTTCTGGAGCTCATGACGCTGTATCCGCAGCCCACCCGCATGTCGCCTTCGGTGGAATACCTGCCGGAGCGACGCGGCGGAGCCAAGCCCGCGCCGTCATGGCGTGGCGATCAGCCCTGATCCGGCATGGCGGGGATGTCCGGTCTTTCCGTTTCCGCCATGACACCCTGCCGGGAAAGGGGCCGCCCGCCCTTTTCCATGGCGCTCGCACTGGTGCTGGCGGGCGGCTTCCCGCTGTTGGCGCTGGGCGGTCTCGTCATCGCCGGATTGCAGTGGGGCGAAAGGCCGGGCAATCCGCTGGCGGATGCCTACATCCGCCAGGTCATCGTCTTCACGCTGTGGCAGGCGGCGCTTTCCACATTGCTTTCCGTGGTGCCGGCGTTGGCGCTGGCGCGCGCCATCGTGCGTCGCGGCGCATTTGCCGGGCGGCGCTGGCTGATGCTGTTGTTCGCCCTGCCGCTGGCACTGCCGCAGATCGTGGTGGTGTTCGGCGTGCTGGCGGCGTGGGGAGGCAACGGCTGGCTGGCGCGGCTGGCGGAAGCGGCGGGCTTCGACTGGCGGCTCAACGTCTATGGCCTGGGGGGCATTCTGATCGCGCACGTGTTCTTCAATCTGCCCCTGGCGACACGCCTGTTCGCGGCGGCGCTTGAGCGGCTGCCGGCGGAATACTGGCGGCAGGCGGCGCAGCTCGGCATGCCGCCCGGCGCGGCGTGGCGATTCCTCGAGTGGCCGGCCTTGCGGGCGTTGCTGCCCGGTGTGGCGCTGCTGGTGTTCCTGTTGTGCGCCACCAGCTTCACGGTGGTGCTGGTGTTGGGCGGTTCGCCGGCGCGGGCGACGCTGGAAGTGGCTGTATTTCAGGCGCTTCGCTTCGATTTCGACCCGCCGCGGGCGATGGCGCTGGCAGGGTTGCAATTGGCGCTGCTGGTAGCGCTACAATGGTCCTTGCGGCGGTTTGCCAGGATGCCGCCGGTGACAGCCGGGGCACTGGCGGGCGTGGTGCCGCATCCTCACGAGCATCTGTCCGGTGCGCGCATGCTGGATGCCACGCTCATCGCGCTGGCGGCGGCGTTCGTGGCGCTGCCGGTGGCCGGGGTGGTGGCGCAGGGGCTGGCCGCGCGACCGTGGGCGATGTTGTTGGAAGAGGAGGTGTGGCGTGCGGCCATGACCTCGCTGCGCATCGGGATGTTGGCCATGGTGCTGGCCATGGGCATGACGCTGGCGCTGGTGGCGGCATTGCGCGGGCCGCGCGGGGAATGGCGGCATGGCTGGGCGCAGCGGCTGGAGTTGCCGGCCACCATGGCGCTGGTGTTGCCGCCGGTGATGCTGGCGGCGGGCTGGTTCGTGTTGCTGCACCGGCTGGACGCGGTGGCTCCGGGTGCGCCTTTGGTGGTGGCCATGCTCAACGCGATGATGAGTCTGCCGTTCGTGTGGCGGATCCTCGTTTCGCCGGCGGCGGAGGCGCAGCTGCGGCACGGGCGGCTGTGCGCGGCGCTGGGCATCGCCGGGCTGGCGCGCTGGCGGCTGGTGGAAGGGCGGCTGCTGTGGCGGCCGCTCCTGTTGGCGGCGGTGCTGGCGCTGGCCCTGTCGCTGGGGGATCTTGGGGCCATCGCCCTGTTCGGGGCGGAGGACTTCCGCACGTTGCCGTATCTGCTCTACGTGAAGCTGGGCAGCTATCGCACGGACGAGGCGGCGGGGCTGGCGTTCTTCCTGCTGGTGCTCATCGTGGCGTTGTTCGCCGTCGCCGAATGGCTGGGCCGGGAGAACGCACGGTATGGGTGAGGTGAAGAAACGGGGCGGTTTGCCGGTGTGTATGGAGCGGGTGGCGTTTCATCACGTGAACGGCGATGGTTGGGAGGTGTATTACGACGCCACATTCGAGGCCGGGCGCATTACCGCGCTCATCGGCCCTTCCGGTGCCGGCAAGACGACGCTGCTGCAACTGCTGGCAGGGTTCCTGCCGCCACACTCGGGGCGTATTCTCTTCGGCGATGACGACATGACCTGCACGCCGCCGGCGGAGCGGCCGCTGACCATGATCTTTCAGGAAAACAACCTGTTTCCGCATCTGGACGTGGCCACCAACGTGGGCCTGGGCATCAATCCCGCCGGGCGTTTTTCGACGCGGGAGCGGGAACAGGTTTTCCGGGCGCTGGAGCAGGTGGGGCTTGGTGATTTCGAATCACGCATCGCCGGCACGCTCTCCGGCGGCGAACGGCAGCGGGTGGCGCTGGCCCGCGCCCTGCTGCGGCGGCGGCCGGTGATGCTGCTGGACGAGCCGTTCGCGGCGCTCGGCCCGGCGTTGAAGCGGGAGATGCTGGCGCTGGTGGCAGACATCCAGCGGAAACTCGGCTGCACGATGCTGCTTGTGAGCCATCAGCTGGAAGACGTGCGGGTGCTGGCGCATGCATTCGCCTTCGTGCACGCCGGACGCATACTGGCGCAGGCGGACATGCGGAAGCTGGATGAAACGGCCGAGCGCCTTCCGGAGCTGGCGGCCTATCTGGGAAACGCCGGATGAAAGACCGTGGCCGGCAACGTTACTTCGCCGTTTCCGTGCGCTTGTGCAGGCGCCGGCGCTTCTCGCGCGCGGTTTTCTGCGCCTGGGCCAGCTTGCGCAGGCGGCGCAGCCGTTCCTCGCGGGTGGTGGGGCGCATCTTCGCGCGGCGCTTGACGGCCTTGCGTTTCGCGTTTCCGCGCTTCTCCCTGATGGCACGCAGCTCCGCCGCCAGCCGGTTCAGCGCCGTCTGAGACATCACCGCGCAGCCCACCTCGTGGGCGCTGGCCCGACTGCAGATGGTGAGCGCCTCAGGTTCCGTCAGCCGCCAGATCAGCGCACCGTAGCCGTAGCGGCGGCGCGGCTTGCGCGGACGGCCCCGCGCATCCGCCCCCACCTGCCAGATGCGGGGCAGGCCCACCTGCGCGGCTTCCTTCGCCGGAATGACCAGCGTGCCATAGGGCCTGCCGGTATCGGCCATGTCAGCGGCCAGCAGTTCCGCTTCCGCCACGCCCAGCGCGCGCAACGAAGTCTTGAACGGCCCCAGCAGCACGCCCCAGCCGGCGAGCGTGTTCAGCCTGTCCCAGACTTCCGGAATGACGCGTTTGTTGCACACGTGCGGGCGCATGTTGACGGCCGAGTCCAGCCCGTTGCGCAGTTGCACGACGCGCAGGCGCAGGCCTTCGCCGGCGCGCTTGCGGCGGAAGCCCTCCTCCAGCAGGATGCGGGCGACGCTGGCGCGGTTGTAGGCGGAACGGCGGCCGAACACCACCGCCGCCAGCCGCGCGCCATCGCGCCGGGCGGTGGCCAGCAGGTTGAAGCCGGAGGTGCAGAGGAAGCCCGTCTTCATGCCGTCGGCCTCCGGCATCATGAACAGCAGGTGGTTGCGGTTCTTCAGGTGATAGGTCTTCGTTTTGCCGTTCTTCTTCACCACCGTCTTGGCTATGCGCCGGGTGGCAAAGAAGCGCCACCAGCGCGGATGCTTTTTCAGGAAGCGGGCGTAGATGGAGCGCGCCAGCACCGCCATGTCGCGGGCGGTGGTGAATTGATCCGGGCTGTGCATGCCGTGCGGGTTGGCGAAGCTGGTACCGGTCATGCCCAGGCGGGCGGCGGTGCGGTTCATGCGCTCCACGAAAGCCTCCTGGCTGCCGGCCACGGCTTCGGCCAGCGCGTTGGCCATGTCGGCGTCCGAACGCACCATGAGAAAGGCCAGCATGTCGCCGATGCGCATCTTCTGCCCCGGTTTCGCGCCATAGACGGCGGCGCCGCGCTTGATGCGCATCACCGCCTGTTTCGAGATGGTGGCCTCCGCATCGAAGGAAAGCAGCCCGCGATCCACGGCATCCATGACGAGCCAGGCGGTCATCAGCTTGGTGAGCGAGGCCGGATACCAGCGTCGCCCGGCGTCGTGCGCCAGCAGCACGCGGCCGGTGTCGAGGTCGAAGACCAGCGCCGGCATGGGAATCTGGCGCTGGGTGGCGGCGGACTCCGGCGTGGTGGTCACGGAGGATTGCACCGAGGGCTGCGCCCAGGACGCAGCCGGCGTCAGCGCGAAAATCGTCACCAGCGCCAGCACAGCGCGGCGCAGGGCGGAATGCAATGCGCGCATGGGCGAATGTTCCATGTTTTGGCCGCGGATGAGCGCAGCCTTATCCGAATCCCGTCATCCGTTCAATCCATCCCGGGCGTGGCGTGAATAAGGCAGGCCTTGCCCGCGCGCGGGAGAGGGGCTAAGAGGGGCCGTCTTTTTTCTTGCGCGTGAGCAATTCCGGCAGAGGCACGGGCAGAACATGGGCCGGCTGGTGATGAAATTCGGCGGCACTTCGGTGGCCGACCTGGACCGCATCCGCAACGTGGCGCGGCACGTGAAGCGCGAGGTGGAGGCGGGGCATCAGGTGGCCGTGGTGGTTTCCGCCATGGCGGGCAAGACGGACGAGCTGGTGGGCTATGTGGAAGACGCCAGCCCGGACTACGACCGTGCCGAATATGACATGGTGGTGTCTTCCGGCGAGCAGGTGACCTCCGGCCTGCTGGCCATCGTGCTGCAGGAAATGGGTGTGCCCGCGCGCTCCTGGTGCGGCTGGCAGGTGCCGATACGGACCACCGGCATGCACGCGGCGGCGCGCATTTCCGCCATTCCGCCGGAGAACCTGCTGAAGTCCTGGGACGAGGGGCGGGTGAACGTCATCGCCGGTTTTCAGGGCATTTCGCCGGAAGGGCGCATCACCACGCTGGGGCGCGGCGGATCGGATACTTCCGCGGTGGCGGTGGCGGCGGCGCTGAACGCCCGGTGTGACATCTACACGGATGTGGACGGTGTTTACACCACCGATCCGCGCATCGTGAGCAAGGCGCGGCGCATAGAGCGCATCAGTTACGAGGAAATGCTGGAGCTCGCCTCCCTTGGCGCGAAGGTGTTGCAGACGCGCTCGGTGGAGCTGGCGATGGTGCACAAGGTTCCCTTGCGCGTGCGCTCCAGTTTCGACGCCCCGGACTCGCCGCTGCAGGTGATGGAGGACGGCAGAGGCCCGGGTACCCTGGTTTGCGACGAGGACGAGGTCATGGAAGAGCAGGTCGTTACCGGCATTGCCTATTCGCGCGACGAGGCGCAGGTGGCCGTGCGCCGGGTGAAGGACAAGCCCGGCATCGCGGCGTCCATCTTCGGGCCGCTGGCGGAGGCCGGCATCTCCGTGGACATGATCGTGCAGAACGTTTCCACCGACGGGTTCGCCAACATCACCTTCACCGTGCCGCGCAAGGAGCTGCGCCGGGCGGTGGAAGTGCTCGAACGCGAGAAGATCAACATCGGCTTCGAAGGTCTGGACACGGCGGACAACGTGGCCAAGGTGTCCATCGTCGGCATCGGCATGCGCTCGCATGCCGGCGTGGCGGCGAAAATGTTCCGCACGCTTTCGGAGAAGGGCGTGAACATCGAGGCCATCACCACTTCCGAGATCAAGGTTTCGGTGCTCATCGACGAGGCCTGGCTGGAACTGGCCATCCGCGCGCTGCATTCGGCCTATGGGCTGGACGCGGCGTGATCGCCTGCGCTAGGTATCACAGGCAGGGAGAAAGAGGGAAACCCATGCTCCGCCATGCCGCACATACGCGCCCCATCGCCGCCGTCCGCGGCGCGGGCGTGGCCGTATGCGCATGGCGAAAACCCCGCAAAAGGCAGGACGCCGGCTCATGACTTTCGCCGCCCCGGGCCCGCGCGTCCTGCTCCGCAGGTTGCGCGCGGTCATGGCGGAGCAGGAACCGGCCCAGCAGAAACTAGACCGCATCGTGCAGCTCATCGCCGCCAACATGGTGGCGGAGGTGTGCTCGCTCTACGTGCTGGTGGACGAGGACACGCTGGAGCTGTTCGCCACGGAAGGGCTGAACCCGCAGGCCGTGCACCGGGTGCGGCTTGCCGTGGGCGAGGGGCTGGTCGGCGTCATCGCTGCCACGGCGGAGCCTCTGAACCTGTCGCAGGCGCAGAAGCACCCGGCCTTTCACTATCTTCCGGAAACGGGCGAGGAGATCTATCAGTCCTTCCTCGGCGTGCCCATCCTGCGTGGTGGCGCCGTTTCCGGCGTGCTGGTGGTGCAGAACCGGCAGCCGCGGCGCTACTCGGAAGAGGAACGCGAGGCGCTGGAGATCATCGCCATGGTGCTGGCGGAGTTCCTGGCCTCGCCGGAAGTGCTGGCCCTGCGCGAGGCGCTGGGAGCGGGACGGCTGCGCAGCCATCATCTGCATGGCGAGGGGTTGCACCCGGGCATCGCCATCGGCGAGGCGGTGCTGCACGAATCGCGCATTCCCATCCGCCGCTTCGAGGCCAGCGATCCGCAGGCGGAGCGCGACCGGCTGCACGAGGCGCTGGGCGGACTGCGGGCGGAGCTGGAACGCCTGCGCCGCCATCCGGGGCTCGCCGGCTCCGGGCATGATGCCATCCTGGAAACCATGAGCATGTTCGCCGCCGACGCCGGCTGGATCCGCCGCATGGAGGACTACATCCGGCTGGGGCTGACGGCGGATGCGGCGGTGGCGCGCGTGCAGTCGGACAACCGCGCACGCATGCTGCGCCAGCCCGACCCATATCTGAGGGCGCGGTTGCACGATCTGGATGATCTTTCCTGGCGGCTGCTGCGCATTCTGGCGCGTGGTCAGGATGGCGTGGCAGAGCCGCAAGCGGCACACAGGCCGCTGCCGGAAAACGCCATCCTGTTCGCCCGGTCCATGGGGCCGGCGGAGCTGCTGGAATACGATCACCGGCGGCTGGCCGGGCTGGTGCTGGAAGAAGGAGCGCGGCTGGCGCATGTGACGCTGGTGGCGCGGGCACTGGGCGTGCCGCTGGTGGCTGGGGTGGAGGGCGCCACCGACTACGTGGAGAACGGCGATGCCGTCATCATCGACGGACGTTCCGGCGAGGTCCACATCCGCCCGCAAGCCGACCTGCTCGATTCATACCGCAACAGGCTGGCGCTGCGCGAGGATGTGCGGCGGCGCTTCACGCGGTTGAAGGATGAACCGGCGGTGTCGCGGGACGGGGTGCGGTTCGATCTGCTCATCAACGCCGGGCTGCCGTCCGACCTGGAGCATCTGCACACGCTGGGGGCGGACGGCATCGGCCTGTTCCGCACGGAGATGGATTTTCTCATGCGCCGCCGCCTGCCACGGCGCGGTGAGCAGGAGGCGCTCTACCGCTCGGTGCTGGAAACGGCGGGCGAGAAGCCGGTGCTGTTTCGCACGCTGGACATCGGCGCGGACAAGGTGCCGTTGTTCATGACCAATGCGCGCGAACCGAACCCGGCCATGGGCTGGCGCGCCATCCGCATCGGGCTGGACAGGCCGGGGCTGCTGAAACTGCAACTGCGGGCGTTGCTGGCGGCGGCGGAAGGGCGGACGCTGCACGTGATGTTTCCGATGGTGGCGGATACGGCTGAGCTGAGGGCAGCGCGGTCGCTGCTGGAGGAGCAGGTGCGGCTGTTCACGCGCATGCGGCGGCCGCTGCCGGAACGTGTGCTGGTGGGGGTGATGCTGGAGGTGCCGGCGCTGCTGTGGCAGCTGTCAACGCTGCTGGGAGAAGCGGATTTCATCTCCATTGGCACCAATGACCTGATGCAGTTCGTGTTCGCCGCCGATCGTGCGAACCCGCGCACGGCACGGCGCTATGACCCGCTGCATCCGGCCATGGTGCGTCTGCTGCGCGAGGTGGCGGCGGTGGCGGGCGGCCGTGGGGGCGTGCGCGTTTCCGTGTGCGGCGACATGGCGGGTGATCCGCTGGAAGCGATGGTGCTGGCAGGATTGGGGTTCACGCGGCTTTCCATGCCGCCGGCGGGCATCGGTCCGGTGAAGGCGATGATCCGGTCGCTGGACGTGGGGCGGTTGCGTGGAGAACTGCACCGCTGGCTGGCGGAGGCGGGCGGCGCCTGTTCCCTGCGCGAACCGGCGGCGCGCTTCGCCCGTGCACACGGCGTGGACATCCTGCGCGCGTGAATCGTCCGCCTTCCTTCATGCGGGCCGCGGGCGGGACCGGGCGTTCATCATTCGCTAACCAATGATTGGCACAATTGTACCGAATGGAATTGTCGGCGGCGTGTGCGCCCTCGTGGACGAGCCGCCAAGGTCGTCAGTAATCGCCCGTGGACATGGTCATGAACGAGCACGTGCAGCACAGCGAACAGGCCGGCGCGCCGCGCGCCTTCTTTCGCCCCAAGCCCGATGGCAATACCGACCCGGCCGGAGAGGCGGGCTGGTATCTGGAACGGGAGCGCGAACGTCGCGGACTTTCGCTGCAGGTGGTGAGCCAGGCCACCGGCGTGCATACGCACCATCTGCGCGCCATAGAGCTGGGCATGCTGGAAAACCTGCCGGAGCGGGCGCTGGCGCTGCGCATGATCGGGGAATACGCCAAATATCTCGGGTTCGACCCTCAGCCGCTGGTGGCGCATTTCGAGAACTGCATGCCGAAAGAAAGCCGGGCGCAGGCGTTTTCCTCCGCCAGCATCGTCGCCTTTCCGCTGGTCGAGCGGTTGCGCGAGATGGCGCGCACGCCGGGCGGGGTGACGGCTTCCGTGCTGGCGGCGGTGCTGCTGTTCGGCGGGCTGGCGTGGGCCGTATGGCCTGCCGGCGACGAGGCGGTGAAGGTTCCCGTGGTGGCCGCCGCGGAAAAGACCGACGCAAAACCGGCGGCGGGCGAGGGGCGTCGGATGGTGGGCGCCACTGCCAGTGCGAAAGAAGAGCCGCTGACCGACGACAGGCCGGCGGCTGCCGCGGATCGCGTGGCGGTGAAGGCGGCGAAATCGGAGGATCCCATCGGTGCGCTGATCGCCAGCACCATGGACGAGGAAGCGGTCGCCGTGCATGAAGCGGCCACGGATCGGAATGACGCCGCGCCAGCGCTGCAGGAGCAGCCGCCGCAGGCGGCGCGGATGCAACCGGAACCGCGGTTGCATGAAAACGCCATCAGGCCCGTGAAGAGCGTGTCCGAAAGCGGCCTGGCGCTGCGTGCGGCGGAGCAGATTTTCCTGCGGCTGGAGGATGATGCCGGCAAGACCTGGTTTGCCGGCTTCCTGAATCCGGGCGAGGTGCTGGTTCTGCCACAGGAGGTGCGGCTGCGGCTGACCGCCGGCGACGTGCACCGGATGGAATGGTTCGCCAATGGCCGGAACATGGGCCGGCTGGCGCGGCAGGGCGCGGATTTCCTCAGCGAGCCGCTGGATCGTTTCTATCAGCAGGCCGGCCTGGCGATGAAAACGACGCCAAACGGTGGCTGAAGCCGAAGAAGCCGGGCTGAGTGCTCTTCTTCTTCCCTCCTCCCTCCCGGCGGCCTTCGGGCCGCCTTCTTCTTGCGCCGTCGAGGCGGGCGGTCTATTCCGGCGGCAGGCAGGAACAATCCGGTGGAACCGTCATGTCATTGGCTCATTCCGGGCGCATCGAGGAAATCCTGAAGCGATTCTCGGAGCTGGAACGGGCATTGGCCGCCGGTGTCTCCGGCGAGGAATACGTGCGTCTTTCGCGCGAATACGCGGAGCTGGAGCCGGTAGCGCAAAAGGCGCGGGAGTTGCGCGCAGCGGTGGCGGAACAGGCGGAGCTGGAATCGTTGCTGGACGATCCGGAGCTGGGTGGCATGGCGCGGGCCGAGCTGGCGGCGCTGAAGGAAAAGATCGCAGTGCTGGAGCGCGAGCTGCAACTGCTGCTGCTGCCGAAGGACGCGGCGGACGAGAAGGGCGCGATCCTGGAAATCAGGGCCGGAACGGGCGGCGAGGAAGCGGCCCTGTTCGCCGCCGATCTGTTCCGCATGTATCAGCGCTATGCACAGGCGCGCGGCTGGCGGGTGGAAGTGCTTTCCACCTCCGAGACGGAGCTCGGTGGATACAGGGAGGTCATCGCCGCCATTCGCGGGCGCGGCGCCTACGCGCGGTTGAAATACGAGTCCGGCGTGCACCGGGTGCAGCGGGTGCCGGAAACGGAGACCGGCGGGCGCATCCACACGTCCGCCGCCACTGTGGCGGTGCTGCCAGAGGCGGAGGAGGTGGACGTGCACATCGAGGAAAAGGACTTGCGCATTGACGTCTTTCGAGCTTCCGGCGCCGGTGGCCAGCATGTGAACACAACCGATTCGGCGGTGCGCATCACGCACGTTCCCACCGGCATCGTGGTGAGCCAGCAGAGCGAGCGCAGCCAGCACAAGAACCGGGCGAAGGCCATGCAGGTGCTACGCGCGCGCCTGTTCGAGCGGCAGCGGCGCGAACAGCAGGAGAAGCGCGCGGCCGAGCGGCGCGGGCAGATCGGCTCCGGCGATCGTTCCGAGCGCATCCGCACCTACAACTTTCCGCAGGGGCGGGTGACCGATCACCGTATCAACCTGACGCTCTACAAACTGGACGAGGTGCTGGCCGGCGAGGCGCTGGACGAGATCATCGAGCCGCTTATTGCCGAGGAACAGGCGCTGCTGCTGGCGGCCGCGACCGAATCCGGCCGGAACGCGCGTCATGGCGAAGACTGACATGGCACGACTGCGGGCCGGGCTGGCGCTGCGCGAGGCGCGAATGCTGCTGGCGCGGGCATTCCGGAATGCCGGAATGGAGACGCCGGCGCTGGATGCGCGGTTGCTGGTGCAGGAAGCCACCGGGGTGTCGCACACGGCGCTGATAGCGAACGCGGAGATGCCGCTGGGCGAGGAAGAAGCGGCGAGGCTCGAGGAATATGCCCGGCGGCGGCTGGCCCGGGAGCCGGTGTCGCGCATCCTGGGGCGGCGGGAATTCTTCGGTCGCACCTTTGAAATCACGCCTGATGTCCTGGACCCGCGGCCGGAAACGGAACTGCTGGTGGAGGCGGCGTTGCTGCTGCGCCCGAGCCTGGAATCCCGTGCGGAGAATGCGCCGGTGGCCTGCGACCTGGGCGCGGGGTCCGGCGCCATCATTGTTTCGCTGCTGGCGGAATGGCGGGCGCTCAAGGGGCTGGCGGTGGACATCTCGTCGGCGGCGCTTGGTGTGACGCGGCGCAACGCGGCGCGGCACGGAGTGGATTGCCGTCTGTTGTGCGTGCGGGGAAGCTGGCTGGATGCAGTGGGCGGTCCGGTGGACTTGCTGTTGGCCAACCCGCCCTACATCCCCGAAGCGGACATGAACGGCTTGCAGCGGGAGGTGCGGGAGCACGATCCGCGACTGGCGCTTGCCGGCGGTGTCGATGGTCTCAAGGCCTATCGGGCCATCGCGCGGCGGGCACGGGCGGTGCTGCGCCCGGGCGGCTGGCTGCTTGTGGAAGTGGGGGCCGGGCAGGCGGAGCCGGTGCGGGCGCTACTGGCGGCGGCGGGGCTGCTGGCGGATGAAGGCGTTCTGCCGTCCATATTGCCCGACCTCGCCGGTATGGAGCGCGTGGTGGCGCTGAAAAGAAACAATTGAATGCAATTTTCAGGGGAAAATTCACCCAAATCATGGGAACATGCAGCCTGCGCGGGCAAATTGCGAAGAAGTGTGGATTCCGTGCTTGGAAAACGCCGGGCAACGGAGTAAATAGGCGGTGTGCGCCAATGATGATGATTGATTCCTGCGTGGGGCTGGCGGCCAAGGGGGCTGAAAAAGGCCGCACGAGCAAGGGGAAATGCGAACGGCGGGTGATTACCTGCGGCACGAGGAGCGCATGACGGGGCGGACGGAGCGGCAGGCTCCCTGAAAAAGGCCCACGAAGTTCTTTCGCCAGGCAATACCCGACAGGAAACAGGAGATGGCAGGGAACGCGTTCTGCCTGACGGTCGGATTGCAGCATCATCACGAACAGGGCACGGCACAACCAGTGAGATGAGATGAGACAGCCACAGCACAGAAACCGGGCGCGCATGCGCACGCGCCGCCAGCCGAATCCGGTCAACAAGGTGTACGAGAGCAACGGGCCGGACGTTAAGGTGCGCGGCACCCCGCAACAGATCGTGGACAAATACATGCAGCTGGGGCGCGATGCCCTTTCCTCCGGTGATGCGGTGAAGGCGGAAAACTACTTCCAGCACGCCGAGCATTATCTGCGCATCATTTCCGCCGCGCAGGAACAGATGCAGGCGCGCCGCCAGCAGCAGGAGCAACGCCGGCAGGAGGCGGCGGAGCGGCGCAAGGGCAACAGCGCGGCGGAGGCGGAAGTCTCGCCCGCCGCGAGCGATGATCCGGCCAGTCAGCCGCAGCCCGAAGTGGCCGAAGTGGTGGTGCTGCCCACGGAGGCGACGGCCGAACAGCCGGGCGCGGAAGGGGGCGGCACCGCGGCAGCCGAAGGTGCAGCGGAGGCGCCCGCATGGGACGGTGAGCCGCCGTCCTTTCTGGCCCGCTCGGTGAGCGCGGAAGACGCGGCAGCGGAAGCGGCGGCGGAACCGGTGGCGGCGGAGGAACAGGAAGAAGCCGTTCCGCCCCCCCGCAAGACCACGCGGCGGCGGCGCACCACACGTGCGAAGAAGAGCAATGGCGACGCCGCGAAGGCCGGTGATGCCGCTGGCGAGGAACAGCCTCCCGCCGCGGACAACGCCTGAGTCGCGACTCTTCCGCCGGCGTTCCCGGTGCTCGCCGCATGCCGGAGGGCATCAGGCACGCATGAAGAATCACGCTCGCATCCAGTGCGCCCGGCCGGGTTGCGGGTGGCAGACGGCATGGGCCTGACCGCTGGCACCGGTCAGACATTGCGCGGACTGGTATCAGAAGCGATCCTTGCGTTCGCGCAGGGCGCCGAAAACGCGCCAGTTCTCCACGCCGTGCATGTTCACGGCATCGCGGATCTCCATGGAATCCGGCCGCAGGAACGGGTTGGTCTTCTTCTCCAGCCCGATCGTGACGGGAATGGTCGGCTTGCCCTGGCGCAGCAGCGTGCGCACCTCTTCAACGCGCTTTTGCAGATCCTCGTTGTGCGGCTCCACGGTGAGCGCGAATTCGCCGTTGTTCAGCGTGTATTCATGGCCGCAATACATCAGCGTGTCCTCGGGCAGGTGGCGCAGCATGTCCAGCGAGTGCCACATCATCTCCGCATCACCCTCGAAGATGCGCCCGCAGCCCAGCGAGAAAAGCGTGTCGCCGGTGAACACCACCTTGGAATTGCACAGGTAATAGGCCACGTGGCCGAGCGTGTGACCGGGCACGGCCAGCACGTCGATTATCTCGCCGCCGAACTCGATCTTGTCGCCGTCCTTCACGCCCCTGTCCAGGGCCGGTATCTGCCCGCGGTTCTTCTCCGGGGCGATGACGGTGGCGCCGTATTTCTCCTTCAGCGCCTCGTTGGCGTCCACGTGGTCGCGGTGGTGGTGGGTATTCAGGATATGGGTAAGCTTCCAGCCCTCGGCCTTCAGCGCCGTGTCGATGGGGGCGAACTCGGGGGTGTCGATCACCGCCGTTTCGCCGCTCTCAGGGTCGTGCATCAGCACGGCGTAATTGTCCGTGCGGCACCGGACGAGGCGGAAATCGAACTTCGATTGCGGTTCTGTGGTCGGGTCGCAGACGGCGGCTTTCGCACCCATGGCTGTCACTCCCTGTGTTGACCTCCTGCACGAGAATGACGCAGGAGAAAGGCTGCCTCACGGTGTAATATAGGGCCGCCATGGGCCCGCATGAATGGCCGGAGGGGCGGAATGGACGTTCTGGAGCTGCGGCAGTTTTACGCAAGCCCGCTGGGGCGGCAGGTGCGCCGGATGCTGGCGCGCCGGCTGGCGGCATTGCCCGCGCCGCCGGTGGACGCGAGGGTGCTGGGGCTGGGCTTCGCGGCGCCGTGGCTGGACGCCTGGCGCGAACGGGCGCGTGCGACCTTCGCCTTCATGCCGGCGCACCAGGGAGCCTCTCGCTGGCCGGCCGACGGCGCGGCGGCGACGGCGCTGGTGGATGAGGCGGCGCTGCCGCTGCCGGATGCCAGCATTGACATGGCGCTGGTGGTGCACGCGCTGGAACTGACCCCGGCGCGCGAGGCCATGATGCGCGAGCTGTGGCGGGTGCTGGCCCCCTCCGGGCATGCTGTGTTCATTGTGCCCAACCGCACGGGACTGTGGGCGGGATCGGACAGCGTGCCCTTCGGCCATGGCAGGCCGTTTTCCCGCCGCCAGCTGGAACGGTTGCTGCAGGAGGCCATGTTCACTCCGGTGCGTCTGGAGCCGGTGCTGTTCATGCCGCCGTGGAAGAATCGCCTGCTGCGAGGGGCGCCGGCTACGTGGGAACGTCTCGGCAGGCTGTTTTGGCCCGGGTTTTCGGGGCTCATTCTGGCCGAGGCGGTGAAGCAGGTATATGCGCGGCGTGCGCAGCGGTCGCGGCCGGTGCTGGTGCCGGCGCTGCATCCGGTTCCCGCCGCGCCGGCCGGGGCGCCGCGCGATGGCGCTTGACGAAGCGGCCACAGACGCGCACAAGCAGCGCCAGTGAAGGTTTTCCGCTTTATCTCTGGGCAATGACTCCGATGACCGATAGCGCCGACATTCCCCGCCCGCGCCCGTCCATCCTGGACATCGAGCCCTATGTGCCGGGTGAAAGCCATGTGCCGGGTGTCGCGAAGGTGTTCAAGCTGGCTTCCAACGAATCCCCTCTGGGGCCTTCGCCGGAGGCGGTGGAGGCCATGCGCAGGGCGGTGATGGGTGTGACCGAGTATCCGGATGGCACGGCCCAAGATCTGCGCGCCGCCATCGCCGAGCGCCATGGGCTGAATCCGGACAATATCGTCTGCGGCAACGGGTCGGATGAGCTGCTCACCCTGCTGGCGCAGGCCTATCTCTCGCCCGGCGACGAGGCAATTCACACCGAGCACGGCTTTCTGGTCTATCCCATCGCGATCCGCGCGGCGGGCGGGGTGCCGGTGGTGGCGCGGGAAGAGAACCTGACGGCCAGCGTGGACGCGATACTGGAAAAGGTGAGCCCGCGCACGAAGCTCGTGTATCTGGCCAATCCGAACAATCCCACGGGGACGTATCTGCCCATCGACGAACTGAAGCGCCTGCGAACGGAACTGCCGCCGCGGGTGCTGCTGGTCATCGACGCGGCCTATGCCGAATACGTGCGGCGCAACGATTACGAGGCGGGTATCGAACTGGTGTCCTCCAGCGACAACGTGGTCATGACACGCACCTTCTCCAAGGCCTACGGGCTGGCGGGCATGCGCATCGGCTGGATGTATGCGCCGGCGCACGTGGTGGACATCATCAACCGTATCCGCGGGCCGTTCAACGTGAGTGCCGTGGCGCTGGCGGCGGGCGCGGCGGCCATGCACGATGTGGCGCACCTGCAGAAGGCGGTTGAGCACAACGAGCGCTGGCGTGACTGGCTGGCGCGGGAGCTTTCCGCGCTGGGGCTGGAGGTGACGCCATCGGTGGCCAATTTCCTGCTGGTGCACTTTCCCGATGAGGAAGGCAAGCGGGCGGAAGACGCCGATGCCTTTCTGAAATCCCGCGGGCTGATCCTGCGGCGTGTGGGGGGTTACGGCTTTCCCAACGCGTTGCGCGTGAGCATGGGCACGGAGGAGGCCAACCGGCTGCTGGTGGACAGCTTGCGCGAATTCCTGGAGCGGTCATGAACGACGTGGCGGACAATACGAATGCCGCAGGGCGCCCCATGTTCGACAAGGTGGCGCTTATCGGGCTGGGGCTGATCGGCTCGTCGCTGGCGCAGGTGATGCGGCGGGAGAATCTCGCCGGACACATCGCCGGGGCGACGCGCAGCGAAAGCACGCTGAGGCGGGCGGAGGAGCTGGGGCTGTGCGACAGCTACCATCTCGATGCCGCCGAAGCCGTGAAGGATGCGGATCTCGTGTTCCTGAACGTGCCGGTGGGGGCCATGGGGCCGGTGGCAGAGCGCATCGCGCCGTCGCTGAAGCCGGGGGCCATTCTCACCGACGTGGGTTCGGTGAAGGGATCGGTCATTCGCGACGTGTCGCCACATGTACCGGAGGGGGTGCATTTCATTCCCGGCCATCCCATCGCCGGAACGGAGCACTCCGGGCCAGATGCCGGATTCGCCGAGTTGTTCGAGAACCGCTGGTGCATTCTCACGCCGTTGAAGGGGACCGATGAGGAAGCGCTGAACAGACTGACCGCCTTCTGGAAGGCAACGGGTGCGCACGTGGACACCATGCCGGCGGAGCATCACGACCTGGTGCTGGGCATCACCTCGCATCTGCCGCATCTCATCGCCTACAACATCGTGGCCACCGCCGCCGACCTGGAGGAGGTGACGGAATCGGAGGTCATCAAGTATTCCGCCGGCGGCTTTCGCGATTTCACGCGGCTGGCGGCCTCCGACCCGGTGATGTGGCGCGACGTGTTCCTGAACAATCGCGAGGCGGTGCTGGAACTGCTGGGGCGGTTCATGGAGGATCTATCGGCGCTGCAACGGGCCATTCGCTGGGGTGAGGGCGAGAAGCTCCACGAGCTGTTCAAGCGGTCGCGCCGCATCCGTCGCGAGATCATCGAGGCCGGGCAGGACACGGCGGCGCCGGGGTTTGGCAGAAGGTGAAATTTTCGCGCCACGCGCGGTGTCTCGTGCTTGACATGAAGGCGCATGCGCGGCATATCTGCGCCACCTGAATGGCAAGGGCGGGCAGCCACGTGCGTTGCCCGCTTTTCCCGTTGCCCAAGGCTGGGGCATCGTGCGGGGTTGTCCGAAGGCTCTTTCCGGCGCTTGCCGGCCTGATGCCGGGCATGGCGATTCCGTTCAGGCCCAATAACGACAAGAAGGAATGAAAGTCCGCGATCAGGCGGCGCCGCACGGCACGGGGACAAGAAAGAAAGGAGAAAAGCCGATGTATGCCATCGTGAAGACCGGCGGCAAGCAGTATCGCGTCGCCCCCAACGACATTCTGCAGGTGGAGAAACTCGACGGCGAGCCCGGCGATGTGGTGGTGCTGGATCAGGTGCTGATGGTGGCCACCGACAAGGGGCTGGAAGTGGGCGCCCCGCTGGTGGAAGGCGCTTCCGTATCCTGTGAGCTGGTGGACCAGATCCGCGGCAAGAAGATCGTCATCTTCAAGAAGAAGCGCCGCAAGCACTATCGTCGCAAGCGTGGCCACCGGCAGCACTACACGGTGCTGAAGGTGCTGGAGATCCTGACCGGCGGCGCCAAGCCGAAGGCGAAGCCGGCCAAGAAGGCCGAGGCCAAGAAGGCTGCGGCCAAGACCGAAGAGAAGGCGGAGAAACCGGCCGCGAAGAAGGAAGTGGCCGCGGCCAACAAGACCGCTGGTGGCGAGGATGACCTGTCGCTGCTTTCCGGCGTCGGCCCGGTGCTGGAAAAGAAGCTGCGCGAGGCCGGCATTACCACCTTCAGGCAGATCGCCGAGCTGACTCCGGAGCAGGCGAAAGAGCTGGACGAGAAGCTGAATCTGCGCGGGCGCATCGAGCGCGAGGACTGGATCGAGCAGGCCAGGGAGCTGATGGCCGGCAAGGCGCCGCGTGCTAAGGTGGACCAGAAGAAGGCCGCGCAGAACGCGAAGAAGGACAAGTGACGGCGTGCACCGCATGCCTTGCGCGCCGCCCTGGAGGCGCGCCTGTCTTGCGGGCACCAAACGTATTGAAGGAGTGGAACGATGGCACACAAGAAGGCTGGCGGTTCCTCGCGCAACGGTCGCGATTCCGAGAGCAAGCGGCTGGGTGTGAAGAAGTTCGGTGGCGAGAAGGTGATTCCGGGCAATATCATCATTCGCCAGCGTGGCACCCGCTGGCATCCGGGTAATGGCGTCGGCATGGGCCGGGATCACACCATCTTCGCGCTGGTGGAAGGTTCGGTGAAGTTCCACACCGGCCGCGGTGGGCGCAAGTTCGTCTCGGTCGTTCCGGGCGAGTGACCCAGATCGGTTTGCGTGACGACTGACCGGCGCAAACCGCTCCTTGCCCTGCATGGGGCAAGGCCCAGGCCGTTTTCGCCTCGACCCGGCCGGGGCCGGTGAGGCGGAGCGTGCTGCGCTGTGTCATGCCAAATTCCACCGCCATTTCACGAAAGCCGGGGTTTGGGGCGGGTGCGAATCGTTGCGCGGGGCGCCGGTTTTCAGGCCGGCATGGCGGAGGAAGCCCCCGCTGGCAACATCGTGTCGTGTGGTGCCCCTGGGACCGGCGTGATGGACGCCGCAATGGCGCCGGAACACAAGGCAAGGGGCGGCGCGGTGCAATTCCGCCGCCGCCCCTTTCCGTGGCGCCGTCCCTCGGGGGCTTGGGCCCGCGCCACGGGCAACCGTCGTTCGTCACTTGCGCCTCACGGCTTGATGTAGGCGTATCCCATCAGCTGCAGACGGCCCAGTTCGGCCACGCCGGAAGGCACGATGTCCTCCTTGAACACGTCGAACAGGTCCTTCTCGTAGTCGATCTTGCGGCCGCGCAGGGTGTTCGCGCACACCAGAAAGGCGACGTTCTGCGACTTCAGCGCCGTCACGCGTGTCTTCAGGCCGTCGTCCTTCAGCGCCTCCTTCAGCAGGTTCACGCCATTGCCGTGCAGCACCACCTTGATGTCCATGTTGTCCGCGCCCACGGCGTTGATGTGGTTCTGGATGTTGCGCATCGCGCCGCGGTAACGCTTGTTCTTCTCTCCGCCGTTGTAGTTTATGTGGTATACGACCTTCTGCTTACCATAGCGTTCGCTCGCTTGCGCCAGGCTTGTCATGGGCGTGACGGCAAACAGACCCACGGCCATCAGCGCCAGGGCAAAGGCCATGAACAGTCCTGCTGTCGCGTTCCCCCTCCTGATCATGTTGTTTCCTCCCATTTTCAGATACCGGTTGTGCCCCCGGTTTTTCTGCGAGGCCGGCCCTTTTCCTGATACGGGGAAAGCTCCGGCCTGCGCCTGCCTAGAGGGAAGGGCCGCATCCGTCTGTTCTGACGGGTTGGAAGGTGCAGGCCGGAGCGAGTCGCATCATGCGGCAGGCGGCGCTCCGGCGCCATCGGGCGCTTCACCTGTTTTTCCCCGGGTTTTCCCCGGGCAAGTATCCAGGCCCAGCCTGGCGGCCACGGAAACCATGCGCGTGGTGGAGGAAAAGCCCGTCTTCTTCAGCAGATTCGCGCGGTGGAATTCCACCGTCTTGGGCGCGATGCCCAGCCGCTGGGCGATCTCCTTGGAAGACAGGCCCTCGCAAAGGCAGGCCAGCACCTGCAGCTCGCGCCGGGTGAGATCGGTGAAGCGCTTGCGTTCCTCTTTCGACAGGCTGCCGGGAATGGCGGCGGCCAGCGTTCTTTCCGTCTGCCGGCTGCGCCAGGCCCAGGCGGCGGCGAAGGCGGCCGCGGCCACGGCCAGCATGGTCAGGATCACCAACAGCGTATTGCCGGTTTCACGCTCCTGTCGCGCGTGGCGGAACTCACGCACCAGGGCGCTCACTTCCCGGTAGGAAAGAGGCGCGGTGAAGGCAAGGCGCAGGCCATTGGCCGTGCGCAGCGAGCCGGCGCGCAAGGCCAGCAGCGCGCTCAGCACCTGTTCCGCCAATATCCTGTCCACACCATCGCGCGCGACGAACGGCCATTCCGGATAAAGGCGGCTGGACGTACGCCAGGGAAAGCCCGGATGTGGCACGGGGTTCAGGATGCGCACCTTGCGCAGGTCCAGCCGTCTTTCGCGCGCCATGCTTTCCAGCAGGCCGGTGCGCACGATGCCCACGTCCGCCTTGCCGGCGAGCACCGCCTGCACGATGCGATCCTGCGGAAAGCCGGTGAAATACATCTCCACGTCGCCGTCCAGCAGGTCGATGCCAAGCGCGCGGAACTCCCGCCACCCCACGAGAAAGCCGCCGAAGGCCTTGTCGCTGACCGCCGCCACCCGGCGTCCCTTCACATCCGCCAGACCGCGAATGCCGGCCGCGTCGGCGCGGGTGAAGATGACGCTGCCGAAGCGCATCACCTCGTATCCGTCCGGAGTGATGCGCACCAGCGTGGCCAGAACGGAAACGGGGTATCTTTCCGCCAGCGTCACGTAATGGCCGGGGTTGGTGAGGAGGAAATCCACATCACCGCGCGCCAGCATGCCGCCGGCGGAATCGAGCGTGACGGCAACCAGCCGAAACCGGCGCTGCGGAAGGCTGCGGTTGAGCCAGCGCACCAGGCCCTCCCACTGTCTGCGGGCGTGGTCTTCTCCACGAAAGGCCAGCACGCCGATGCGCACCTCCGGCCGGGCCATGCCGGCCTCCTGTCCCCGTGCGGCGGGCGCCAGCGCCAGCATCACGGCCAGCAACAGCAATGCCGGCGCGTTCCACCAGCCCCTTCGGGCAACGTGCCAGAAGACGGATTTGGCGTTCATCCTTTCCCCGGATGGTTTCTGCGGCCCGGTTCAGCTTATCATGTCTTCCGCGGCTGAAAAGGCGGTAGTTGCCGGGGCGGGTTGTCCGCACCTCGAAAAGGCGGGCCGAAATGCCCATATCCGGGCCATGCAGAGGCTGGCCGCGCCACCCGCGGCGCTTGCAAGCGGACCATGAAAGACGCTATGCACGGGCCGGAGTCTTGCAGGGGCGTGGTTGCGCCCGGAAAGTGCATCGCGAACAACCGGAAAAGACCATGAGCGATCCCAGAAGCGCCCTGCTGCCGGACAGGGAAGTCTCCGTGCGCGAGGTGTTCGGCATCGATTCGGACATGACGGTGCCGGCGTTTTCCGAGCCGAACGAATACGTGCCGGAGCTGGACGAGGACTACCTGTTCAACCGGGAAACGACGCTGGCCATTCTCGCCGGTTTCAAGCACAACAAGCGGGTGATGATCACCGGCTATCACGGCACTGGCAAGTCCACCCATATCGAGCAGGTGGCGGCGCGGCTCAACTGGCCGTGCGTGCGCGTGAATCTCGACAGCCACATCTCGCGCATCGACCTCATCGGCCGCGATGCCATCGTGGTGCGCGACGGCAAGCAGGAAACGGAGTTCCGTGAGGGCATTCTGCCGTGGGCGCTGCAACACAACGTGGCGCTGGTGTTCGATGAATACGACGCCGGGCGGCCGGACGTGATGTTCGTCATCCAGCGGGTGCTGGAGGTGCAGGGCAAGCTGACGCTGCTGGAGCAGAACCGGGTGATCCATCCGCATCCGGCGTTCCGCCTGTTCGCCACCGCCAACACCGTCGGGCTGGGCGATACCTCGGGATTGTATCATGGCACGCAGCAGATCAACCAGGGGCAGATGGACCGCTGGAGCATCGTGGTGAACCTGAACTACCTGCCGCACGACGAGGAAGTGGACATCGTGCTGGCCAAGGTGAAGTCCTACGCCACGACGGAACACGGGCGCGAAGTCGTCTCGCGCATGGTGCGGGTGGCGGATCTCACGCGCAACGCCTTCATCCAGGGCGATCTTTCCACGGTGATGAGCCCACGCACGGTCATTTCCTGGGCGCAGAACGCGGAAATCTTCGGTGACGTGGGCTTTGCCTTCCAGGTGAGCTTCCTCAACAAGTGCGACGAGCTGGAGCGGCCCATCGTGGCGGAATTCTACCAACGCTGCTTCGGCACGGAGTTGCCCGAATCGGCGGCCACCATCGCCGTGGCATGAGACATGCTGGCGCGTTTCGGTTCGCGTCATCCCCGCGAAGGCGGGGATCCAGAACCAACCGATTCGGTCGGGTTCCCGCTTTCGCGGGAATGACAGGTGGTAAAGGCGCGTTGCGGGTGTAATCCGTGCGAAAAGCCGTATTTCGGAATCTGGCATGAGCGAGCAGGAGGATCGGCTGGAGCAGTTGGAGCGGGCCATCGCGGTGTGTCTGAAGACCGTGGCCGGGCGCGCCGACATGGTGGTGCAGTATGGTCCGCGCAAGGCCATGCTGACGGACGATCGCGCCCGCCTGCCGCAGCTGCCGCACGAACCGGAGGCGGAGGACATCGCCTTCGTGCGCGGCGTGGCCGACCGCTTCGCACTCAGGCTGGCCTACCACGACGAACGGTTGCACAACGAACGCCTGCCGCGCACGCTGCACGGCATCGCTTTGTTCGAGGCGCTGGAGGATGCGCGCATCGAGGCCATCGGGGCGCTGGCCATGCCGGGCATGGCGGCGAACATGCAGGCGGAGCTGGAGGAGCGCATCACGCGGCAGCTGAAGACCGTCTCTCCGCTGGCTTCCGATGTGGACGAGCTGGCGCTGGCGCTGGGCCTGCTGGCGCGCGAGCGGCTGGCCGGATTGCCGGTGCCCGCAGCGGCACAGGCGCTGGTGGCGCGCTGGCGCGATCACATCGAGAAACACGCCGGCGAGCGGCTGGAACGCCTGCGTGATATGCTGCACGATCAGGCCGCCTTCGCCGACATGGTGCGCGACATCATCCATGCTCTCGACCCGGGCGCGGCGGAAACGGACGAACAGGACGTGGGCCAGCGCCCGGACGAGGAGAGCGAAGAGGCCGGCGACGTGGGCGAGGGCGAGCCCAACGAGATGGAAGACGCCGCCAGCGAGGACGTGAGTGCAGCCGGCGGAGGTGAACAGGAATCCGCCGATCGTGGCGAAGTGGACGCGCAGTTCGTGGATCAGGGCATGGACGACGCGCAGGATGCCGGTGATGCCGACGGGCTGATGACCGCGCCACCGATGCCCATGTCCAACGAGCAGCCGGAAGGCTACCGGGTGTTCACCACCGAGTTCGACGAAGTGGTGGTGGCGGAGGAGCTGGCCACGCCGGAGGAGCTGAACCGCCTGCGCATGCAGCTGGACAAGCAGGTGGGGCCTCTGCAGGGAGTGGTCGGGCGGCTGGCCAACCGCCTGCAGCGGCTGCTGCTGGCGCAGCAGAGCCGGGCGTGGGAGTTCGACCTGGAGGAAGGGATGCTGGACGCGGCGCGGCTGGCGCGGGTGGTGGTGGATCCATTGCAGCCGCTGTCCTTCAAGCAGGAGAAGGAGTCGGACTTTCGCGACACGGTGGTCACGCTGCTCATCGACAATTCCGGTTCCATGCGCGGGCGGCCCATCACCATCGCCGCCATTTGCACGGACATTCTGGCGCGCACACTGGAACGTTGCGGGGTGAAGGTGGAGATCCTCGGCTTCACCACGCGCGAGTGGAAGGGCGGCCGGGCGCGCAAGAAATGGCTGGCGGAGAACAGGCCGCCGAATCCGGGGCGGCTGAACGATCTGCGCCACATCGTCTACAAGCCGGCGGACGTGCCCTACCGGCGGGGGCGGCGCAGCATCGGGCTGATGCTGCGCGAGGGGCTGCTGAAGGAGAACATCGACGGCGAGGCTCTGCTGTGGGCGCATCAGCGGCTGCTGGCGCGGCCGGAGCAGCGGCGCATCCTGATGGTCATTTCCGACGGCGCGCCGGTGGACGATTCGACCTTGACGGTGAACGATACCGCCTATCTGGAGCGGCATCTGAAGGAGGTCATCGCCGACATAGAGGCGCGCTCGCCGGTGGAGCTGGTGGCCATCGGCATCGGTCATGACGTGACGCGGTATTACCGCCGCGCCCTGACCATCCACGACGTGGAAGGGCTGGGGCAGGCGATGATGGAAAAGCTGGCCGAGCTGTTCGCCGAGGAAGGCGCCCTGCCCGCACGCCAGCGTCGCCGGCGGCATCAGCGAGGCGCGCAGCCACAGGTGGCCTGATGTCGCGCGAAAAGCACAGGAAGAGACGAATGTGGGCGCGCCATGCGGCATTGGCGGCGCTGGCGGTCGTGTTCGCGGTGGCGGCGCCGCTCTCACCGCCGGCCGGGGCGGCCGGCCAGCCGCCACGGCTGCAACAGGCGATTGCGCTTTCCGTGCGGGCCGGGCCGGCCACGCTGTCGCGCATTGGTGGCGTGCGATTCGGCGAGCTTTCCTGGCGCGGGGGGCTGGTTGTTTCCGCGGAGCATCCTTCGTTCGGCGGTTTTTCCGGTCTTGCCGTCAGCGCCGACGGCGCCCGGTTGCTGGCGGTTTCCGACCGTGGCGTGTGGTGGCGGGCGCGGCTGGTGCACGATGAACGGGGCATGCTGGCGGGGCTGGCGGAACAGACCACGCTGGCGCCCATGCTCAGCAGCAAGGGACGGCCGCTTTCCGGTTCCTGGCGTGATGCCGAGGCGCTGGCGCCGTTCGACGGGCGGGGAGTGGACGGGCCGCTGCTGGTGGCCTTCGAGCGCCAGGCGCGGCTGGCGCTCTATGACTGGGGGCGGCAGGGTGCGCAGGCGCGGGCGCGCTACCTGTTCCTGCCCGTGGCCATCCGCCAGGCGCGGGAGAACGGCGAGATAGAGGCCATCGCGCGGTTCTGGAGCGGGCCGCTGGCAGGGCATGCGCTGGGCGTGATCGAAAAGGGCCGCGCGGCGAATGGCCAGCGCCGGGCTTTCCTGTGGAAGGATGGGCAGGACGGGAGGGGCATTTCCTTCTTCATCGAGAGCCGGGACGACTTCCGCATCACCGATGCCGCCGTGCTGGCGGACGGATCGGGCTTCATCACGCTGGAGCGGCAGTTCTCCAGGTCGCTCACCAACCCGCCGGCCTTCGCTCTGCGCCTGTTCCGGGCGGATGCCGTCAGACCGGGCGTGGTGCTGACAGGACGGGTGCTGATGCAGGCCTCGTGGCCCCTGCAGGCCATTGACAACATGGAAGGGCTGGCGCTTTACGAACGCGACGGAGAGCTGCGGTTGCTGGTCATTTCCGACGACAACTTCAACCGCAGCCTGCAAAGCACGCTGCTATTCGAGTTCGCGCTGCCGAAAGCGCGCCTGCGGGCGCTGCTGGAGGAAATGGAACCGCCGGCGGCGAAGGCCATTCGTTAGGCCTTTGTTAACCATGACTGCCGTTGAATGAGGGCGGCGGAGAATCCCCCTGCACATCGGCAATCCGGCCCGCGCACGCGGGCTTAACTGGCGGCGGTCTTCATGCTTTCGCAACCTGCGCAATTTCTGCCGACCGGTGGCGCGACGCACGCATCGCTGCTGCGGTTGTGGCTGCCGCGTGCCGTGGCACGCGCCGGGCAGCCGTTTCGCACCGTGGCGCGCAAGCCGGTGCGGGCGCGGGCGCAGGGGCTGGCCATGCGCATGCCCTGGCCGGTGCGCCACGTGCGGGCGGAGGCGGACGATCTCTACCGCGGCGCCTGGCGGCTGGCGGGGTGCGAGGTGCGCACAGCGGGGCGGGTGGTCTTCGACATTGCCGATGCGCCGTCCAGCTGGCGGGAGGAGCTGCATCGCTTCGACTGGCTGTTTGTGCTGCTCGGCTCCCGCCGCCAACTCTGGCGCATGGCGGCGCGGACGCTGGTGCTGGACTGGATGGCGCGGTTGCGCAACAGGGGGCTGGAGGCGCTGGCGTTGCGTCCGGGTGTGCTGGGGCGGCGGCTGGTGAACATGGTTGCGGCGGCGCCGGCGCTGTTGGACGAGGCTGACCGGGAGTTCGTCCGGCAGTTTCATCATGGCATCACGGTGCAGGCGCGGTTGTTGCTGCGGGCGACGCTAGCCGCCTGCCCGGCGCAGGAACGGCTGGAGGCCTGCATGGCGCGGGCGTGGCTGGCGCTGGGGGTGATGGGCTTTGAGCGCCTGCGGGAGCCGATGCTGCAGGCGCTGGCGGAAGAGCTGCAACGACAGTTCCTGCCCGACGGCGGGCATGTTTCGCGCAGTCCGGCCATGCTGCTGGATGCGCTGGCCACGCTGGTGCCCCTGCGCACGGCGGTGGAGCAGGCCGGGCTGGCGGTGCCCATGCCACTGCAGGAGGCCATTGAGAAGGGACTGCCGATGCTTCGGTTGTTGCGCCATGCCGATGGTGGCCTGGCGCTGTTTCAGGGCGTGCGAGAGCCGCATTACCGCCTGCTGCATTCGGTGCTGGAGCTGGATGCCGCCGCCGGCGCACCGCTGGAGCATGCCAGACACTCCGGCTTCGCCCGGATGGCGAGGGGCAGGAGCGTGCTCATCGCCGATGTCGGCAGCGCACCGCCCGCAAGTGACAATCCGGCCGCCACACTTTCCGCGCTGGCATTCGAATTTTCCCATAATGGTCACCGTATCGTCACGGGATGCGGCGCACCGTTCACTCCGGAGCCGGAACTGGATCTGGCGGCGCGCATGAGCGCGGCGCATTCCATGCCGGTGCTGGGTGGTGCGGATGCCGGAGAGCTGATGGACACCGCGCTGGCGCGGCGGTTGTTCGATACGCCGCCGGCGTGTGGGCCGAGGGTGGCAGCCGAGTTGACCGGATCGCGGATGGGCGCGCTGCTGGAAGCAGAGCACGACGCCTGGGCGCGCTTTCCCGGCTTCGAGACCAGAAGGCGTCTCTTTCTCGCCGCTGATGGCGAGGATCTGCGCGGAGAAGACGCCTTTGTGCCGGTGGACGGGACGCGGGCGCAGGCCAGCACCTTCATCATCCGTTTTCATCTGCATCCGGCGGTTACCGCCACGCTTTCGCGCGATGGCCGCTCGGTGATGCTGAGGTTGCCGGACCGTTCCGGCTGGACGTTCACCGCCCGCAACGCCACTCTGGCGCTGGAAGAAAGCCTGTTCATGGCCGACCCGCATGGTCTGCGCCGCACCAGTCAGATCGTGCTGCGCGGAGCATGTCCGGAAGCCGGTGCCGCCGTGCAGTGGAAACTTGCGCGCATCGCCACATCCGGCCGGATGCGCAGGGCGCGCGCCCGGGCCGAGGCCGCGCCATCGCTGCCGTTGGAATAATCCACACGTTCATGCCACGGCGCTTTTTCCTGCCGCCCGCCTCTGCTATTGCCTCGGACGGGACTCTCATTCATCGCAGCAGGAGATTTCGCCATGGCCCAGCCGGTGCGCCGCGCGCTCATTTCCGTTTCCGACAAGACGGGGCTCGTCGATTTCGCGACAACCCTCGCGGAAAAGTTCGGGGTGGAAATCATCTCCACCGGCGGCACCGCCCGCACGTTGAAAGAGGCGGGTATTGCGGTGAAGGACGTTTCCGACATCACCGGCTTTCCCGAAATCATGGACGGAAGGGTAAAGACGCTGCACCCGGCGGTGCACGGCGGTATCCTGGCGGTGCGTGGCAACGCCGAGCACGAGGCGGCGATGGAAGAGCACGGCATCGCGCCCATCGACCTGGTGGTGGTGAATCTCTACCCGTTCGAGGAGACGCTGGCGAAGGGGGCGGACTATGACACCATCGTGGAGAACATCGACATCGGCGGCCCGGCGATGATCCGCGCCGCGGCGAAGAATCACGCCGCCGTGGCGGTGGTGGTCGATCCCGCCGATTACGGCAAGGTGCTGGGCGACATGGAACAGCATGGCGGTGGCACCTGCGCGAAGTTCCGCCGCAAGCTGGCGCAGAAGGCGTTTGCCCGCACCGCCGCCTATGACGCCGCCATCTCCAACTGGCTGGGCCGCGTGGTGGCCGACCTGGAAGCGCCAGAAGAGGCCTGGCCCGTCACCTTCACCGCCCAGTTCGTGAAGAAGCAGGAAATGCGATACGGCGAGAACCCGCACCAAAGGGCTGCCTTCTACACCGACCGCGAGGGTGCGGGCGAGCCGTGCATTTCCACCGCCGAACAATTGCAGGGCAAGGAGCTTTCCTACAACAACATAGCCGATGCCGACGCGGCGCTGGAGTGCGTGAAGCAGTTCGACGAGGAGGCGGCCTGCGTCATCGTCAAGCACGCCAACCCATGCGGCGTGGCCGTGGCCGACAGCCTGCTCGCGGCTTATGATAAAGCCTTCGAGACCGATCCGGAATCGGCCTTCGGCGGCATCATCGCCTTCAACCGGCCGCTGGACGGCGAAACGGCGCAGGCCATCGTGGAGCGGCAGTTCGTGGAGGTCATCATCGCGCCGGAGGTGACGGAAGAGGCGCGTGCCGCGGTGGCGAAGAAAAAGAACGTGCGCCTGTTGCGGACGGGGATGTGGGAGGAGGCGCCAAGGGCGCGGCTGGACTTCAAGCGGGTGAACGGCGGCCTGCTGGTGCAGGATGCCGACCTCGACCTCTACAAGGAGCTGAAGGTGGTGACGAAGCGTGCCCCGACGGAAGAGGAGATGCGTGACCTGCTGTTCGCCTGGAAGGTGTGCAAGTTCGTGAAGTCCAACGCCATCGTCTATGCGAAGGACAACCGCACCATCGGCGTCGGCGCCGGGCAGATGAGCCGGGTGAACTCCGCGCGCATCGCCCGCATCAAGGCGGAACACGCGGGGCTTGACGTGAAGGGCTCGGTGGTGGCGTCTGATGCCTTCTTCCCCTTCGCCGACGGGCTGCTGGAGGCGGCGGGCGCGGGCTGCACGGCGGTGATCCAGCCGGGCGGCTCCATCCGCGACGAGGAAGTCATCGCCGCGGCGGACGAGCACGGGCTGGCGATGGTGCTCACCGGCATGCGCCATTTCCGGCACTGATGGCGGGCCTTGCGAACGGGTCGTCCGGGGGATCTTTCCGGCGCTTTTCAGCTGCAAACCGGCGTGCCCTTTCTTGAAATAGCGCTGCTATTCCTGCGAAAGGGCTCACCGGTTTTCGCTCGAAAATCGCCGAAAATCTTTTC
>JALUAB010000222.1 GCA_027051195.1 Hyphomicrobiales bacterium | reverse complement strand
CATCTTCGCCCTGCCGCAGACGAAGATGATCGGCTCGCGCATGGTGCGAATCCTGAGCTGGTATGACAACGAGTGGGGCTTCTCCAACCGCATGAACGACACCGCCGTGGCCATGGCGAAGGTGATGTCGTAAGCTTCCGGAGAAGAGAAGGACGAAGCGGGGAGGGCGCTCGCCCTCCCCGTTTTCTCATGATGCGGCCGATGCCGGAAGAAGGCCGCCCTCAGCCGCCGCGGCGTTCCTTCAGCATGCCTTCTACGATCTCTATGGTGCGGGCGAGATCGGCGATGGCCTCGTCCAGCTCCGCCCGCCGCTCGCGCAGCACCTCCAGTTGCTGGCGCATTTTCGCCAGCGCCTGTTCCATCTTTTCCGTCTCGCCCTCGCGCAGGTGATACAGATCCAGCATCCCGCGGATCTCCGCCAGCGTGAAGCCCGCCTTCTTGCCGCGCAGAATCATCTGCAACCGCTGCCGGTCGCGCGCGTCGTAAAGGCGTTTCCAGCCCTGCCGCTCCGGCTGTAGCAATCCCTTCTGCTCGTAGAACCGCAGCGCCCGGGCGGTCACGCCGAACTCCTTGCACAGCTCGCCGATGGTCCATGTCTTGCGCCGCTGTTCCGTCTTGTTGCCGGACATGCCGTGAACGTCCTTTCCTTTCACCGGTTGCACACCCGCAACGGGAGCGACCCATGATCGCAATGATACCTCTGGTTAATGGAATGTTTACCTTAATTGTCAACGGTTGTCGGCAGCAAGCTTGGCGCCTTACCGCGAGGAAAGCGGGGTGTGGCGCAGGGGGCATGGCGCTTGAACATGAGCGGAAAGCGCACATCCGGGCCCGATGACGGGGCATTCGACGCCGTGGGGAAGCAGCTGCGCGCCCTGCTGGCCGAAGCGGGAATGCCGCGAGCGGACAGAAAAACGCCACCTCGGGTGGGGGAGTTGGAAAAGATGGCACAGCCTGCCGGCAACATGAGTCGATTCGAGGAACTGGTGCAGGGTCAGCTGGCGGCCATAGCCGCCCGGCTGGAAGAGCTGACCCACCGCATGGAAGAGGAAGGCCGCGCTCCCCTGCGCCCGGAGGACGTGCCGGGCCAGGCCGAATTGAGAACGGCGCTCTACAATCTCATCGAGCACCTGGAGCTGGCGGAAGGCCGCACCACCGAGGCCATCGGCCACCTGCGCGAGCGCCTGGAGGAAGTGGCCGCGCGCACGCAGGAAGCCCTGAAAATGGCCGAAAACTGCGCCGGCGAAAGCGATCCGGCCGGCGTTCGCGCGCTTCAGGCCCGCATCGACGCGCTCAATGAACGGCTGGAGGACATTCGCGCCGCCGCCGAAAGCAGCTCCCGCGCCTATGTGGACGCCTGCATCGGCGAGCTTGCCGGCAAGGTGGAGAAGGTGCAGGAGCTTTCCGCCCGCCTGCCGGAGCACATCGGCGAGATCGTCGGCGAACAGGCCGTCAGCGCCGCGGAAAGCCGCGTGCGCCAGGCCGAGGAGCGCATGGCTGCGATGGTGGAGCGCCTGCAGAACAAGCTGGAGGATCTCGCCGCCGGTGCCATGGACGTGGACAGGCTGCGCAGCGATCTGGAGCAGGTGGACGGCCAGCTGAAGGTGGTGCGCGAGGAACTGGCGCAAAAGGCCGGCGCAGACGAACTGGAGCAGGTGCGCGATGCCCTGCAGAAGCTTTCCTCCCAAGTGGAAACCAAGGCTGACCGTGACGAGGTGCGCGGCCTGCAGGAGCGTCTGGATGCTCTCGCCGCACAGCTGGAGGCTCTGCACGCCGCCGGCGCGCCGGCGGACGATCCCCGCGTCGCCCAGCTGGAGGAGCAGGTACTTTCCATCCGTGGTCTGGTGGAAGAGGCCCTGGGAGAGCCGCTCTCCGCATTGGATGAGCGGCTTGGTGCGCAGGAAAGGCGCCTGGAGAATTTCGCGCGCGATATGGGCCGCGTGAAACATCTGGAAGAGGCCATCGCCCGGTTGCAGCAGGCGCTGGAAAACGGCGCCGCCGCCGCTCCGGACGGCGAGGCTGATGCGCCGCAGGATATCGCCGCGCTGAAGGCCGGGCTGGCGGAGGTGGAGAACTTCGCCCGCGAGAGCGACCGCAAGACGCGCGACATGCTAAAGGCCGTGCACGAAACGCTGGCCGAGGTGGTCGAGCGTCTCATCGTGCTGGAAGAGGGGCGGCGCAAGGACGCCGCTCCGGCGGACGCCGCGCCTGCTTCCGTGCCCGCGGAAAAGGCTGTGGCGGAAGGCGATGCCGTGCGGGAGGCCGCGCATGCGATCCCGGCCGACGATCTTCTGGCCGAAGCCGCGCCGCAACAGTCGCGGGAGCAGGGTGGTTTCGATGCCGCCGAGATTGCCAGCGTCATCGCCGGCCTGGAGCCTTCCGCGCAGGCCGCCACCGCCCCCGTGTCGGAAACGCCTGCGCCCACCGATGCCACCACCGGATCCGGCGCGCCGCAACAGGGCCATACCCCATATCCACTGGCGGATCAGCAGCCGCAGCAGGAGCAGGCGCCGCAGGAACAGCCCCTGTTTCCTCCCGCCGATGCGGTGAAACCGCAGCAAGGCCCGTTGTTCCCGCCCGTGGACGCCGGCCAGCCGCAACAGTTTCCGCAGGCCGAACCGGCTATGGCGCAACACGCCGCACCGGAGCCGGAGCAGGATTTCATCGCCGCCGCCAGACGCGCCGCCATGGCGGCGGGCGGCAGCGTCGCCACCGACGAAGGACGGGAAAGGTCGGGAGGGCTGCTGGCGCGTCTGCTGGGAAAGTCCGGGGCGGCTGAAAAGCCCGCCGATCCCGCGGCGGACGCCACGCCCGGGGCGCCCGGCGCGAATGCCGGCGGGGAAGGCGGTATGCAGGGATTGCTCTCCGGGCTGAAGCGACGTTTCACCGGCCAGGGTGGCGCAGCGGCGCCTTCGGGCGAGGCCGCCACGGAGCGCAAGGGCGGCTCCCGCGCCCGGCTGGTTCTCGCTGGCCTCGTGCTGCTTTCCGCCGCTGCGCTCATCGTCAACCGCTTTGGCCCGTTTGACGGCTCCACGCCCACGGCGGCGCCGGTGGTTGATCAGCAGAAGACGCGAAAGGCTCCGGCCGCCATCGACGGCGCACCCGTCGATGGCGTGAAGAAGAAGGAAACGGAAAGGACTGGCGAACGGCGTCGGCAATCTTCGCTGGCAGAGCCTGCGGCCATGAGTCGCACGGCCTTTGACGATACCGGCATGACCGCCGTGCCCGGGGCATCGGAGCGCGCCGCCAGCATGATCCATACGAGCAGCATCGCCGCGTTGGGCGCGGGCGCGTCGGCGGCGAAGGCGGCCGCGGATAACACCGCGACCGCCGTCCTGCCCGAGGAGCTTGGCACGCCTGCCCTGCGCAAGGCGGCGCTTTCCGGCAACGGCAAGGCGGCGTTTCTCGTCGGTATTCATTTTCTGAAGGGTCAGGGCGTGCCGAAGGACGCGAAGGCCGCCGCCGACTGGTTCGAACGCGCTGCCGGCAAGGGCGTGGTGGTGGCCATGTATCGCCTGGGGGCCCTGCACGAACAGGGCCAGGGCGTGCCGCGGGACCTCGAACGGGCGAAGACCTGGTATGAGCGCGCCGCCCAGCGCGGTAACGTGCGCGCCATGCACAATCTCGGCGTACTGCTGGCCTCCGGCAAGGCCGGCGCGCCGGATTACGGGAAGGCCGCCTACTGGTTCCGCAAGGCCGCGGAGCACGGCGTGCGTGACAGCCAGTTCAATCTGGCCGTGCTCTACCATCGTGGCCAGGGCGTGCCGCGCGATCTCACCGAGGCCTGGTTCTGGTATGCCACGGCCGCCCGCCAGGGCGATGCCATGGCCGCCGAGCAGGAGCGCAAGCTCAAGCCCTATGTCGAAAAGCGCCGGCTGGCCTCCCTGCAGGAGCGGCTGAAGGGCTTCAGGCCCAAACCGCCCATCCGCAACGCCAACGTGGTGGTCATCGACAGGCCGGAATGGCGTGGCGCGAAGACGCGCGTGAAGACGGCGTCCCAGCCTCGTGGCGCCCATCTCAAGCCCCTCACCGGCAAGAAGCTGGTGGCCGAGGTGCAGCGCCTGCTGAAGAAGATGGGCTACGATATCGGCGCCGTGGACGGCATCATGGGCGACCGCACGGCCAATGCCATTCGCCTGTTCCAGCTGCAAAGCCGCATGCAGGTGAACGGCCGACCCAGCATGGAGGTGCTGGAACGCCTGCGCGCCGCCACCCAGGGCATCTGATACCAGGTTGCGCCAAGACCGGCCGGCAAAACCGCCCCTCTTCATGGTTTGGGGGTGGGTGTGCGGGGCGGTGGGCGGTCCTTCGTGCATTGCGGCATGACCTGCGGCGAGGGTTGCCGCCCGCGCCGGCGGGCCGGAACGCCGCCGCCTTGTCGGCGGCCGCGACTTCCGCCATCATGCCCGCATGATGCACTCCCGTTCCGACAATGGCGGTGTGGTGGCGTTGCTGGCCGCTTCCCCGGTGATGCTGGCTTTCGTGCTGGCGCTGGCCGTGCCCGGCTGGCGGGAGCCGTTTCTGTCGCTGCTGTTGCTGGCCGCCATCCTCGTGAGCCTGACGGCCCTGATTCAGGTCATCCACTGCCTGCGCCTGCGGCAAGCCCTGTTGCTGGCCGCCGCTTTCGCACTGGCCCCGCTCATGCCGCTGGTGGGGGGGATGCTGCTGTTGGCATGCGCCCGGCTGGCGTTGCTCTGGCGTTGTCGTCATCTGTCCGAGTGGCGGGCAGCCCGGCTTGTTCCCGGCTTTCCACTGCTGGAGGCCAGCCTTGTCGCCGCTGCAGCGCTGGCCGCAGTTTCCACGTGGTGAAGAGAACCCGGGGCCCCCGCCCGGTGGGCGAAATGCCGCCTTTGGCCACCGTCCTTTCTGCGTTAGAACCACATGGGCCATCAGGAGAGGGAGCGCCGCAACGGCGAACGAGCCCATGCAGAAGCCGGAAGAGCGCCTGCCGCGGGCGCATGATGTTTACGAGAGCGTCACGGAAGGGGTGCGCGTACGCGTGCGTCCGGAGTTTCGTGACGACCAGTCCGACGCTGCCAACAGCTATTTCGTCTGGCTCTACCACGTGGAAATCGAAAACCATGGCCAGCGAACCGTCATACTGCGCACGCGCCACTGGATCATCACCGATGCTCAGGGCCGGGTAACGGAGGTGCGCGGCGCCGGCGTGGTGGGCGAACAGCCCATCCTGCGCCCGGGCGAGCGTTTCGAATACACCTCCGGTACGCCGCTGAAGACCCCCAGCGGCTTCATGCGCGGCTTTTACGAGATGGAGGTGGAAGGTGGCGGCCGCCTGCAGGTGGAAATCCCCGCCTTTTCGCTGGACAGCCCCTACGCCGAGAACCGCCTGCATTGAAGCCCGTGGTGGCCTGCTCCGCGCCGCCGCGCCCCGTTTCAGCTCTTGCCGGCCTCCTGTTCCGCCAGCCAGTGTTCGGCTTCCAGCGCCGCCATGCAGCCCATGCCGGCGGCGGTCACCGCCTGCCGGTATTTCTCGTCGGCCACGTCACCGGCGGCGAACACGCCCTCGACGGAAGTCCTGGTGCTCCAGCAGGCGAGCTCGATGTAGCCGCGCTCGTTCATCGCCACCTGCCCCTTGAACACCTCCGTGGCAGGAGCATGGCCGATGGCGATGAAGATGCCGTCCACGGCCACTTCCGTCACCTCGCCGGTCTTCACGTTCTTCAGTTTCGCACCGGTGACAGATTTCGGATTCTCCGTGCCCAGCACCTCTTCCAGCACCGTGTCCCACATCACCTTGATCTTCGGGTTCTCGAACAGGCGTTTCTGCAACACTTTCTCCGCCCGCAGCTCGTCGCGCCGGTGCACCAGGACCACTTCACTGGCGAAGTTGGTCAGGAACAACGCCTCTTCCACCGCCGTGTTGCCGCCCCCCACCACGATCACCTTCTTGTCGCGGTAGAAGAAGCCGTCGCACGTGGCGCAGGCGGAGACGCCGAAGCCCTTGAACTTCTCTTCCGACGGCAGCCCCAGCCATTTCGCCTGCGCTCCGGTGGCGATGATCACGGCATCGGCGGTGTATTCGGTGCCCGAATCGCCCCTGAGCCGGAACGGACGCCGCGAGAAGTCCACTTCGGTGATGAGGTCGTTGACGATCTCCGTGCCCACGTTCTCCGCCTGCTGCCGCATGGCCTCCATGAGCTCCGGCCCCTGCACCGGCTCTGCGAAGCCGGGATAGTTCTCCACGTCCGTGGTGATGGTCAGCTGTCCGCCGGGCTGCATGCCCGTGATCAACAGCGGCTCCAGCATGGCCCGTGCCGCGTAGATGCCCGCGGTGTAGCCCGCCGGGCCGGAACCGATGATGATGACTTTCGCATGACGGCTGGACATGGCGAATCCCCTCTCGATGATGCTGCGCGCCGTTGCCGTGCCGGCGCCCGGTTGCGCATACAGCTATGCGCTCGCATGAAGGAATGCAAGGGATCAGGGAGCGATGCGGGCGTCATTCATTCCGCCGCCGCGCCGCGCCGGCCGCCACCCGGGCCGATCAATCCCGCCAGTTTGTCCAGGAAGGCGTCTATGTCCACCGGCTTGTTCAGCACGTCATTGGCGCCGGCCGCCAGGCAGCGTTGCCGCCGTTCGTCGTGCACGCCCGAGGTCAGCGCCAGAATGGGCAGTCCTTTCAGGCCGCGGCCGCGTTCCAGCGCGCGAATGGCCTGTGCCAGCTCCGCCCCGTCCATGCGCGGCATGTAAACATCCGTGATGACGGCCGCCGGATAGTCTTCCGGCGCGCCTTCTTCCGCCAGTGCCTGCAGACGCTCAAGCAGCGCTGCGCCGTTGGCGAATGCCTCAACCCGGTAGCCGGCGCGCTCCAGCAGCGCCCGCAACAGCCGTGCGTTCACTGCGTCATCTTCCGCCAGCAGCACCAGCGGTCCTTTCCGCGCGCCCCCGCCCGGGCCCGCCTCCTGCCGCTCCAGCCGCCGCTTCAACCGCTGTTGCGTCGCCCGCATCCGCCGCGCCGCCACTGTCACGGCTCCTTCCGCCGCATCGGCCATCAGCCGTTCCTCCAGCGTCCGCCGCCTGAGGGGGCGCAGCAGGTAACCCGCCAGCCGGGCATCCTGCAGCAGGTCGTGCAGGCGAATGCGCTCCTCCGGCGCCAGCAGCAACCAGATGCGCGCCGCCGGCGGCAGCGTTCCGTGCATGTCCAGAGCCAGTTGCAATTCGTCCGCCATACGCGCATCCACGATGATGTCCACATCGTCGTCCAGATGCGCCGGAAGGTCGTCCGGCGCGAGGAACGCCACCTCGCCACCGTGTTTTTCCACGTATTCATGCAGCGCCCGTGCCGTCGGCCCGTCCGGCATCACCAGCCACAAGCGCCGCCCGTTGAGCCTCCGGAACGGCGCTTCCCGTCCGTCCGCGCCGTCGGCCTGCGCCGGCCTGGACGGCACGCGGAAATGGAACGTTGCCCCCCTGCCCGGCCGGTTGTCCAGAGCCAGCGTCGCTCCCATGCGCGAGAGCAGGTCGCGGCTTATGGCCAGCCCAAGCCCCGCGCCACCCTCCCGCGCCGTGTCCGGATCGTCCACCCGCACGAAAGGCTCGAAGATGCGCCTGCGCATTTTTTCCGGCACGCCCGGGCCGGTGTCGGAAACCGCAAAATGCAGCCCCTCGCCCGTGCGCGCCACCCGCACCAGCACGCCTCCTTTGGTGGTGAACTTGATGGCATTGCCCACCAGGTTCATGAGCACCTGCTTCAGCTTGGGCGCGTCGCCCAGCCATTCGCCGCGCACCGCCGGGTCGATGACGCTCGCCACTTCCAGCCCGCGTGCGTGCGCCCGCGGCGAGAGCAGTTCCACCACTTCCTCCGCCAGCCGCGCCGGGTCGAACGGCTCGCGCCGGGCGCCGTGTTCATGATCGCTGGCCCGCTCCGCCTCCAGCCGCGCTTCTTCCAGCAGCTCGTTCACCATGGAAAGCAGCATGCGCCCGGAAGCGTCTATGTTCTCCACGTAGGATGTCTGCTCCGGTGTCAGGCTGGTGCCGCGCAGCAGCGCCGCCATGCCCAGCACGCCGCTGATGGGCGTGCGCAGCTCGTGGGAAAGCACCGCCATCATGCGCGCCCGCGCCGCCGCCTCGCGCTCCGCTCTCAGGCGCGCCTGAGTGAGTTGCTCCATCGCCCGTTCACGTGCGCGCAACTGTTCGCGCAGCCGCCACCATGCGCGCGCCAGCGCCCATTCGGCCAGCAGCAGCATCACCAGCGCGCCCATCATCGCCGGCAGGTTGCGCGCGGGCGTCTCGGCCATCGCCAGCAGCGCCAGCGCCCCAGCGGCCAGCACTGCCAGCCCCAGCGCCAGAAGCACCGCGCCATCGCCGTGCTTGCGAAATTTTTCCCGCACGCGGATGTTTCGCCACCAGAACATGCCGGCAGCCTGCCGGGGCCACGCCTGCCGCTGGGTTAACCCGGCCGTGCTTTCTGTTGTCTCGGTGAAGCGTTGCTTGGCGGGAATGATAAAATTGCACGCGTTTCCGGGTGCGCGGGCCGCCCGCCACCGCGGTCGCGCGCATTGGACGATGTCTGCGCGGCATGATAGATTGACGCTGGCCGGCGCAGGCGTGATCGCCGGTCATGCGGGCCTGGTGATGGTGCATGCCACATTTTCGTCGCGCTCGCGCGGCATGAGCCGGCAACGCGGGGGGCGCGAAAATGCCAGCAAGGAGGAGACGAAGGTCACACGATGCCCACCATCGCACTGGTTGACGACGACCGCAACATCCTCACCTCGATCGCCATGGCCTTCGAGGCGGAGGGTTTTCGCACCCGCACCTATACCGACGGCGCCTCGGCGCTGGAGGGCCTGCTGGCGGATCCGCCGGATATCGCCGTGCTGGACATCAAGATGCCGCGCATGGATGGCATGGAGCTGCTGCGCCGGTTGCGGCAGAAGAGCAACCTGCCTGTCATCTTCCTCACCTCCAAGGACGACGAGATAGACGAGCTGTTCGGCCTCAAGATGGGCGCGGACGACTACATTCGCAAACCCTTCTCCCAGCGCCTGCTGGTGGAGCGGGTGAAGACAGTGCTGCGCCGCGCCCGCAACCGTGCGGAAGGGAACGAGGAAGAGGAGGAATCCGACCGCGTCATCCGCCGCGGCAAGCTGGTGCTGGATCCGGACAGGCACGTCTGCCTGTGGGATGGCAAGCCGGTAACGCTCACGGTCACCGAGTTTCTCATCTTCCAGGCGCTGGCGCAGCGCCCTGGCATCGTGAAGACCCGCGAGGCGCTCATGGACGCGGCCTATGACGACCAGGTCTATGTGGACGACCGCACCATCGATTCCCATATCAAGCGCCTGCGCAAGAAGTTCCGCGCCGTGGACCCGGAATTCAACGCCATCGAAACGCTCTATGGCGTTGGTTACCGGTTCCGTGACGAATGATCCGGC
>JALUAB010000221.1 GCA_027051195.1 Hyphomicrobiales bacterium | reverse complement strand
CGGCGCTCGAACTGGTCGATGCGCCTGCGCAACAGGCGGTGCAGGCGCTGGGCGTCTCGCTTGCTTACCATTCTTCCTGCCGCAATCGACGACATGAAAAACGCGGCGCCAGGAACGGCGCCGCGCGGCATCGACCATGGTGAGGCTTTTCTCCGCCCCCGGCTCCCTCGCCGGGGCGCATTGTGGGATGCTGACAGGGCTTATACACCAGAGCGCGCCGCTCGTCAAGAACTTTTTCCTAACGTGCCGCTCATATGGGAACTCAATGAGAACTTTCATGCCGACGCATGGCAATATATAAGGAGGCATGCGCAAGCGGAGGAATGAAAGATCCTGGCCGGTGAGCGCCGGCGTGCTCGTCTGGGAACGCGGGGCAGAGGATTTGCGCGTGCTGCTGGCGCACATGGGCGGCCCCTTCTGGGCTCACAAGGATGAAGGAGCGTGGACGATTCCCAAAGGACTTGCGGATGCCGGCGAAAGCCCCCTGCGGGCGGCGCGGCGCGAGTTCACGGAAGAAACGGGCATCTCCCTGCCGGCGGATGCGGCGCCCTATGAAGATCTGGGCACGGCGCCCGGGCCGGGCAACCGCAAGATCCTGCATATCTACGCGCTTGAGGCGCGGCACGTGCCAGCGGCCAGGAAAGGTTGCGCGGCTTTGGCCAGCGATTCGCCGCCCAGCAACACCTTCACGCTGGAATGGCCGCCGCATTCGGGCAAACTACGGGCCTTCCCGGAAATCGACCGCACGGCATGCCTGCCGCTTTCGATGGCGATGCGTAAGATCGATGCTGCGCAACGGGCCTTCCTGCAACGGCTGCAAGAGCGTCACGGTGCCTGAAGCGGCGGAAATCGGGCGTGCTTTTCAGTCCGTTAAGGTTGTCAAGGAGAATTTTTCACAACCCGGGCTTTCCTTTTTTGACAGAATATGTATTCTGTTTATGTTCTTATTTGTTCGTTATGCGGAGGGCAACCATGCACGGATGTTTCACCCCCATTCATGCGGCGGACAGATGTGCGCCGGAACGCAAGGGACATGCCTGGCGACAACGTGAGCTGCGCGCCCTGCTGCAACAACTGGCGGCGCATGACGGCTGGCTGGCGCAGGAAGCACGCAGCCAGGGAGCGCAATGGTGGCTGCATGCACCGGCAGTCCCGGGAGCGCGCTCCGTTCGGCCGGTGCCGGACGACGTGGTGGCGGCGCTGAAGGAGCGGGACTTTCTTGTTCCGCTTTCCGAAGACGACCCGTTACGCTGGCGCATTTCCGCGCGTGGGCGGCGCTGGCTGGCGGCGTGTCTGCCGGGAATGAAAGGCATCGCGCCGCGGAAACGCCCGGGCGAAGCCGGCACGAGGGAAGAGGTGTCCGCCGACGCCGCACCGCGGCCGCCGAAGAAGGCGACCCGGCGGCTTCTGGTGCGCGATGCCGAAACGGGCCGTCTGCGCGAGGTGGAGGTGAACCTGCGCGAAAATCCACTGATGTGGCTGGCGCGGCGCAAAGATGCGCAGGGGCGCCCCTACCTGGAGCCGCATCACGTGGCGTCGGGTGAAAAATTGCGAAGGGATTTCGAAACGGCGAGCATGCAGCCAAAGATCACCGCCAGCTGGAACGCGGCGCTGGTGGCCAGCGACCGGTCACGGCTGAAATCCGGCCCACGGGACCCCTACCCCTTCACCGACATGATACTGACGGCACGGCAACGGGTACACAGGGCGCTGGAGGCGATCGGACCTGAGCTGGCGGACGTGGTACTGGCAGTATGTTGCCTGGGACATGGCATCGAGGCAGCGGAAAGAGCGCTCTCCTGGCCGCGGCGCTCGGCGCGGCTGGTGTTGCGCATCGCGCTGGAGCGCCTGGCGGCGCATTACGGTCTGCGCCCGGTGCGTGACGATGCGGCCCCGCGCTGGCGCAGCGCTCTCACCTGGCACGCAGAGGATGGCAGGCCGGTTCAGGCCATGCCTGCGCAAGCCGCGGACTGCGTGAGAGAAACGGACAGGCCCGGGAGTGGCGAAGGGTAACGTGCGGGAATTGCCGTGTGCACGGCCGGCGGGTGTCAACACCTTCCCAGGACGAAATGAGTGTTATCAACGTTTTTTGCGTCTTTGCACACGGCCCCGGAAAAAGCCTCTTCCGCCCCGGGCATGATGGATGGATCCTGCGTGCCGGAAGAGGAAAATCACGCGGTGTGCGCTACAAACCACTAACGAGTGTGCGTCATGGCTGATGCCTTGCCAAAGACACTGGACGAAATGAAAGATCTCTCCGCTCCCTACAATCCGGAGGCGGAAATGGCGCTGCTGGGCGCGCTGCTCAATCACAACGCCATTTACGACAAGGTGGGCGGCTACCTGAAGCCCGAGCATTTCTCCGAGGCGGTGCACGCGGAATTATACCAGTTGATGGCGCGGCTCATCGGCCGCGGGCATGCGGTTACCGCCGTCACGCTCATGCCCTACGCGGAAAAAATCCCCGGCATCGAGGACCTGGGCGGGGCGGCGAAATACCTGGGCCGGCTGGTGGCGGCGGCCGCCCCGATGTCGGCGGCGAACGACTACGCCCGGGAAATATACGACCTGGCGCGAAGGCGCTGGCTGATGGAGATCGGGTCGGAGCTGGTGGTGGAGGCGAAAACGCCGGATGCCGACCGCTCCGTGGGCGATATCATCGAACAGACGGAACGCCAGCTCTACGAAGTGGCGGAAGAGGCGCGCTTTGGCCAGGGATTCGTGGGCTTCTCGGAAGCGCTGAAGCAATCCATCGACATGGCGGCGGCGGCCTATGCGCGTGATGGGGGGCTTTCCGGCCTGGCCACGGGGCTGAGTGACCTCGACCGGATGCTGGGCGGCCTGCAAGCTTCCGATCTCATCATCCTCGCCGGCCGCCCGGGCATGGGCAAAACGGCGCTGGCCACGGCGATTGCCTATCACGTGGCCAGGGCATACAAGCCGGCGCAGGTTTCCCCGGGTGAACCGCCGAGAGCGGAAGACGGTGGCATCGTCGCCTTCTTCTCGCTGGAAATGTCGGCGGAGCAGTTGGCCACCCGTATCGTTTCGGCGGAAGCGGAGATTCCCTCGCACCAGATCCGCCGCGGCAACATCTCGCCGGAAGAGTTCGGTCGGCTACGCGAGGTGGCGGCGCAGATCGAGCAGGCACCGCTGTTCATCGATGACACGGGCGGGCTGACCATCGCGCAGCTGGCGGCGCGAGCCCGGCGCATCAAGCGCCAGCATGGGCTGGATCTCATCGTGGTGGACTATCTGCAGCTGCTTTCCGGCACCACCCGGCGCTCGCAGGAAAACCGGGTGCAGGAGCTGACCGAAATCACCACCAACCTCAAGGCGCTGGCGAAGGAGCTGAACGTGCCCATCATGGCGCTGTCGCAGCTTTCGCGTCAGGTGGAAAACCGCGAGGACAAGCGGCCGCAGCTTTCCGACCTGCGCGAATCCGGTTCCATCGAGCAGGATGCGGACGTGGTGCTGTTCATCTATCGCGATGAATATTACCTCAAGCAGAAGGAGCCCAGCCCGGAGGAAAAGGAAAAATACCTCAAATGGATGGAGGCGATGGAACGGGCCCACGGCATCGCCGAGGTCATCATCGCCAAGCAGCGCCACGGGCCGGTGGGCAAAGTGGAGGTGCAGTTCACCGAAAGCTTCACCCGCTTCGGCGATCTGGAAAAGAACGTCGAAATACCGGAAGGGATGTAGGCGTTTCCTCCCGGCCCGCGCGCACGCACACCCGCGGCGGCACGCGCGTGGCCTCGAACAGGTCATGCCCTCTTCTCAACTCGTGCGAGAAGCCGATGCAGCGGCTGGCGGCATGGGCCTCCATGTTTTCCGCCATCATGCGGAAGGGAAAGACATGCACCGGCACGCGGCGTTTCAGGACACCCCGGCTCCGCAGCCAGGCCTGCGCCGTATCCACTGACAATGACGCCAGCCGCCAGCCGCGCGGCGCCGAAGACATGACCAGTGCCACCAACACTGCCATCAGGAGAACGGCCAGCAGGCCGATCCGGAACTTTCGCATGTCACCCCTTCCGAACCATGCGCATCCGAGCTCCCGCTCGCTGGCGAAATGCGCCCGTTTGGTATATGCCGCCGCCTATGGGACGCGAACGGCTGGAATATGACGTGCTCATCATCGGCGGCGGGCCGGCGGGGCTGGCCTGCGCCATCGCGCTGGCCGAGGCCGGGAGCGCGGCGGGAACGCCACCCGCCGTTTGCCTGCTGGAAAAGGCCGCCGGGCCGGGGTTGCACACGGTTTCCGGCGCCATCATCGACCCGTATCCGCTGGACGAGCTGACGCCGGACTGGCGCAGCGATGCGAGCTTTCCATTGCAGACGACGGTTTCACACGAAGAGCTGTGGCTACTCACCCGCCGGGGCAATTTTCTCCTGCCGCAATTCTTGCTGCCACCAATGCTGCGGCACGAGGGGCAGATCGTCGGCCCGCTTTCCGCGCTGGTGCAGTGGCTGGCGACGCGGGCGGAGGCGCTGGGTGTGGAAATCTATACCGGCTTCGCCGCATCGCGGGCATTGTTCGATGAACGAAATAATGCGCTGGCTGGCGTCATCGCGGGGGAGGCGGGGCTGAATGCCGATGGCTCGCCGGGACCGTCTTACGAGCCGGGCGTGGAGATCACGGCGCGATTCGTGGTGCTGGCGGAAGGGGCCAGGGGCAACATCAGCCGCGAGGTCATCCGCCGCTTCGGCCCGTTACGGCATCCGGTGCATTACGCGCTGGGCATAAAGGAGCTGTGGAGGCTGGCGGAGCCGCAGCCCGGCCTCTGCGGAAAGGTCATGCACACGCTGGGGCAGCCGCTGGGGCGCGAGGCGGCGGGCGGCGGCTTTCTCTACCATCAGGACGAACGTCATATCGCAGTGGGGTTGGTGACGCACACGGACTGGCGCAACCCATGGCTTTCACCCTACCGGGCGTTTCAGGATTTCAAGGAATCGGCACTCATCGCACCGGCGCTGGAGGGTGCGGAACGCACAGGCTATGGGGCCCGGTGCATCGCCATGGCCAATCCGGCGGACGTGGAGGCGCTCGCCTTCCCCGGCGGGTTGTTCGTTGGCGATGCCTTCGGGATGGTCAATCCGGCGCGGGCGCAGGGGGTGCATGCCGCGCTGGAATCCGGGCTGGTGGCGGGACGGGTGCTGGCCGAGTCGCTGGCGCGTGGCGACGCCGGCACGCGACCTGACGCTTACGTTCAGGCCATGCGGGAAACCCGTAGCTGGAAGGAGCTGGAGGCCGCCGTCAACGTCAAGCAATTGTGGCGCAAGCTCGGACTGGCCGGTGCGCTCATCGGCGGTGGCATCGACCTGTGGGGAAACTCCCTGCTGAAACGGCGCCTGCTGCCACGCCTGGTGGACAAGGTGGCGGATCATGCACGCCTGCTGCCTGCGGCGCGGGCCACGCGCATCGACCATGGCGGGCCGGGTGGAAAACTTACCTTCTGCCGATCCGAATCGCTTGTTCTTTCAGGCGTTTCCCACCGCCGGGACCAGCCCGTGCATCTGCGTGTATTGGACATGCGCAAGGCTCTGGAAGTGAACTGGCGCACCTTCGCGGGACCGGAGCAGCGGTATTGCCCGGCCGGGGTATACATGTGGCGGGAGCAACCCGATGGTTCCGCCCGGCTGGTGATACAGGCGGAAAACTGCCTGCACTGCAAGGCTTGCGAGATCAAGGATCCGGCGCAGAACATTCTCTGGACGCCGCCCGAAGGCGGTGATGGTCCGCATTACCGTGGCCTATGAGGACGCTGCGCGCGCGAAGAACAAGTCCATCATGCGACGGTAGATGCGTTGCAGGCGTTTCAGGTCTTCCACCAGCACGCGCTCGTTGATCTGGTGGATGGTGGCGTTCACCAGTCCGAATTCCGCAACGGGGCAGTAGTCCTTGATGAAGCGTGCATCCGACGTGCCACCTCCTGTGGAAAGCCGCGGCGTCAGCCCGGTTTCCGCCCGCACCGCCTCGGTCATGACCTCGATTAGCGTGCCGCCTTCGGTGATGAAGCTCTCGCCGGAAACCGCCATGGTCATGAAGAAGCGCGCGCCGGTTTCATGTTGCACCCGCGTGGCCAGCTCCTCCGCCCAGCGGCGCAGGGAGGCGGGAGTATGGCGGGTGTTGAAACGTATGTTGCAGGTGGCGCGGGCACGCTCCGGTATGACGTTCGTGGCCGGGTTGCCGACATCGAAGGTGGAAAACTGCACGGAGCTCGGTTGGAAGAAATCCGTGCCGTCATCCAGCGGATTCTCCGTCATGTGGTGCACCAGACGGGCCAGCGCATGCACGGGGTTGACGGCCTTCTCCGGATAAGCGGTATGGCCCTGCACCCCCTGGCACTCGATGAACAGGTTGAGTGAGCCGCGGCGGCCGTTCTTGATGGTGTCTCCCAGCTCTTCCGCGCAAGAAGGTTCGCCAACGATGCAGGCATCCGGCACGTGGCCATTATCGGCCATCCATTCCAGCACCTTGCGCGTACCATTAATGGCGGGACCTTCCTCGTCTCCGGTGATGAGGAAGGAAAGCGAACCGGGCAAGGCGCGGCCCGCGGTTTCGTGTTCGGCCACCCAGTCCAGAGCGGCGGCGGTGAAGGCGGCGACCGCACCCTTCATGTCGCAGGCGCCGCGGCCGTAGAGCACGCCATTGTCGATAACCGCGCCGAAGGGTGGATGCAGCCAGTCGGCCTCGTCGCCGGGAGGCACCACATCCGTGTGCCCGGCGAAGCACAGGTGCGGCCCCTGCGCGCCGATGCGGGCGACGAGATTATGCACCTCATCCGTGTCTCGCTCGGAAAAGGGCAGATGGTACGTCTCGAACCCCGCCTGCTCCAACGCCACCGCCAGCACCTCCTGCGCACCGGCATCCACGGGCGTGACGGACGGACAGCGAATGAGCGCTTGCGCCAGCGCCACCACGTCTGCCTTGGGGCCATTGCTCATGAAGACCATTCTCCGTCAGCGAATCATTCCGGCAGGGAGACGAACCATAGACCATATATGCCCAGCCATGCAGCGCCCCAGAGCCATGCCGGCGAAAGGGCCGGAAACAGGCGACGCCAGAGCACGGCAAGCAGGTACGCCGTCACACCGCCGGACAGGAAACGGAGCAAAAACGCGGCAGCCGAATAGAGGAGGAACGCGCCGATCGGCACTCCCGCCTGCGCCGCCACGGCGGCATACACCTTGTAGGGCGCGCCTTGCAAGGGTGCTCCGAAGAGCGCGGCGGCGCCCTGCAGGCGAAGGGCGTTGAAGGCTTCTCCGACCATCTCGCGCGACACGCCCGGAAGCGCGTCCATGAAGGCCGTGACCACCCTGGCGGAAGCGCCCGCACCCCAGGAATACATCATCCATCCGCCCAGAACCGCCCCCGTGGCCGCCGCCAGAGAGATGATGAGAGCGGCACGCAACCGGCGCTTCTGCATGGCCACGAAGGTGACGAGCACTTCCGGCAGCAGAAAGAAGAACGTGGCCCCGGCAAAGCCAAGCAGCATCGCCGCTGCCAGCTCCCAGAAAGCGACGATCCGCACGGCGCTCTCGCCACCTTGCATCCTTTCCGCCGCGTGTGCCCGCACCATGCTTCCCTGCTCTTGTCCTATTCCTCGGACGGCACCCACATGACAGCTTCGCCGGTGATGACCACCCTTTCACCCACCAGGCAGCGTGTGGCCAGCGCCACCCGGCGGCGCTCGCGGTGCACTTCCGTCACCTCGGCCTCCGCACGCACGGTGTCGCCCACGAATACCGGCGCGCGAAAACGCAACGTTTGCGACACGTAGATACTCCCCTGCCCCGGCAGCCGTGTACCGACCACGGTGGAGATGAGCGATGCGGTGAGCAGACCGTGCACAATGGGCTTGCCGAAACGGGTGCCGGCGGCGAAGTCGGCATCCAGATGCACGGGATTGAAGTCGCCGGACAGTTCGGCGAAGGTGCGCACGGCCGCTTCATCGAACGCGCGCTCGACGAAAGCCTTCTGTCCCACCTCGATTTCATCGAGATTCGCCTTTTTCACCTCGGACATGGCCATATCCTCACCATTGCAGATGGCGCATGATGCCGACGAGCTCCAGCCCCGGCGCTTCCCGCAGGATGCGCGCCACAAGTGCTTCCAGCCCATGTTCATCCAGCGCGCCCTCGCTGATGCCACCGGTGACGAACACCGCGGCAATGCCGAAATTGGCCGCTCCCTTCATGTCCGTGCCGATACCGTCGCCAATGGCCAGTATCTCCTTCCTGTCCAGCTGTCGGCCGGCCACCGCCTCGGCCTTGCGCAGGGCTTCCTCGTAAATGGGCCGGTGGGGCTTGCCGGCCATGATAACTTCGCCGCCGAACTCCTCGTAGATGGCGGCGAGAGCGCCGGCGCAGGGGAGAATGCGCTCACCGTGCTTCACCACGAGATCCGGATTGGCGCAGACGAAGGGAAGCCGGCGCATCGCCAGGGCCTTCAACAGGGGGCGATACTGCTCCGGCCGCTCCGTGCGATCGTCAAATAGGCCCGAGCACATGACGACCTGCGCCTCATCCGCCCCGGTGAACGCAACGGGCAGGCTTTCGCGCAGGTGGGAATCGCGTTCGGGCCCCAGGTGAAAGACGTTTTGCCCCGAATGGCGCGTGATGATGGCCCGGGTCACGTCGCCGGAGGTGATCACGTCGTCATATGAGTCACGCGGGACACCCAGCTCGTCCAGCTGCATCAGCAGTGCCGGGCGCGGCCGCGGCGAATTGGACACAAGCACGACCACGCCGCCATTGCGCCGATGGTGCACCAACGCATCGCAACTGGCTTCATCGGCGTGCACGCCATCGTGCACGATGCCCCAGATGTCGCAGAACCACACGGGCCATTGCCGCGACAGGGGCGCCGCGTGCTCCAAAATCGGGACGTTTCCGTCCCCCCTTCGCACCGCTTCCAGCTCCTTCATTCCGCCTCCACGACCTGTTCTCGCCGGCGCATGCTCGGGCAAGAGGCCGACATGCGTCAAGGCCGGAACCTGTGTTTTCCACATATTCCAATTTCATTGCGCATGTTCTTTTTTGTTCTTGACTAGTTCGATTACCGCTGGCATGCTGGGCAAGAACAATAGGGAACGTCGCATGAGAGACAGGCAGCAACAGGATGGCATGAGAGAGGCCAGGGCCGACTTTCGGCACGGAGAGCAACCGCTGAGCGAAGGCCGCGTTCCACAGATCCGCGCCTTGCGCGGGCGCGGCGCACGCTCCAACAGGAGCGGGCGACATGAACGGCTCGAGCGGATTTTCGCAGACGATGGATGGGAAACACTGCAAGGAATCGCGGGAGAAGCCCTGCCCACTGAAATCTTGCGCGAGCGCGCGCGCGGCATCGTAACGCGCAACGACTCGCCGGATGTCGGCTTCGATTTTTCCATCAATCCCTA
>JALUAB010000220.1 GCA_027051195.1 Hyphomicrobiales bacterium | reverse complement strand
CCTTCCCGCCGTTGCAGCTCGCTCAGGAAGGCGCAGAAATCCGCGGCCTCGCGAAAGTTGCGATACACGGAGGCATACCGCACGAAGGCGACGTCATCGAGCTTGCGTAGTCCCTCCATCACCAGCTCGCCGATGGTCTGCGAGCTCACCTCGCTCTCACCCGAACTTTCCAGCCGCCGCACGATGCCGTTGATCATCCGCTCAACGCGCTCTTCGTCCACCTCCCGCTTGCGCAGCGCGATCATGATGGAGCGCGCCAGTTTGTCCCGGTCGAAGGGCACACGTTTGCCGGAGCGCTTCACCACCACCAGTTCGCGCAACTGCACCCGCTCATAGGTGGTAAAGCGCCCGCCACAGTCCGCGCACTCACGGCGGCGTCGAATCGTGGCGCCACCTTCCGCCGGGCGGCTGTCCTTCACCTGCGTGTTCTCGGAAGCGCAAAACGGGCAGCGCATGCCTCCCTCCGTCGCGGCGGTGAATCCCTCCCGCATGTGTGGCAGAATGCCAACGCTGGCTCAAGAGGTTGCGGCTGCGCCCACGCCCGCGAATGAACCTCGCCATTCCGGCGAAAGCCGGAATCTCATGCAGCGAGCCCATGCCCCCGGCATGAAGCCCGGCAGCTGAACGGATGACAGAAGAAGGGGGCGGCGCGCTTCCCTGGCCCGGCGCCCTACCCCGTCGGCTGCTCGTAGATGGGAAAGCGCCCGGTAAGCTCCAGGACGGCGCGCTTCACCTCTTCTTCCACCACCGCGTTGTTTTCCGCGCCATTATCCGAAAGCCCGCGCAGCACCTTCAGAATCAGTTCGCCCGTCAGCCGGAACTCCTCCGGCCCGAAGCCACGGGTGGTGGCCGCCGGCGCCCCCAGACGGATGCCGGAGGTCACGAACGGCTTTTCCGGATCGTTGGGAATGGCGTTCTTGTTGCAGGTGATGTTGGCCCGGCCCAGCGCCGCCTCCGCCGCCTTGCCCGTAATGCCCAACGGCCGCAGGTCTATGAGCAGCAGGTGCGTGTCCGTACCGTCGGTAATCACCCTGAGCCCGCCTTCCTTCAGCGTCTCGCCCAGCACCTGCGCGTTTTCCACCACCTGCGCGGCATAGGCCGCGAACTCTGGCCGCAGAGCCTCGCCGAAGGCCACCGCCTTGGCCGCGATCACGTGCATCAGCGGCCCGCCCTGCAGGCCGGGAAACAGCGCCGAGTTGATCTTCTTCGCCAGCGCCTCGTCGTTGGTAAGCACCATGCCGCCGCGCGGCCCGCGCAGCGTCTTGTGCGTGGTGGTGGTCACCACGTGCGCGTATTCCAGCGGATTCGGATGCGCGCCGCCGGCCACCAGCCCGGCGAAATGCGCCATGTCCACCATCAGGATGGCGCCCACCTCATCGGCGATCTCGCGGAATCTGGCGAAGTCGATGATGCGCGGATAGGCCGAACCACCGGCGATGATGAGCTTTGGCCTGTGCTCGCGCGCCAGCTCCGCCACCTGGTCGTAGTCGATGCGCTCCGTTTCCGGATCAAGCCCGTAGGTGACAGCGTTGAACCACTTCCCCGACAGGCTAACCTTTGCTCCGTGCGTCAGGTGGCCGCCGGCGGAGAGATCCATGCCCATGAAGGTATCGCCCGGCTGCAGCAGCGCCAGGAACACCGTCTGGTTCGCCTGCGCGCCGGAGTGCGGCTGCACGTTCACGAATTCCGCCCCGAACAGCGCCTTCGCCCGCTCGATGGCCAGCTCCTCGGCAATATCCACATACTGGCAGCCGCCATAATAGCGCCGGTGCGGATAGCCCTCGGCATACTTGTTGGTCATCACCGAGCCCTGCGCCTCCATCACCGCGCGCGAGACGATGTTCTCCGAGGCGATGAGTTCGATCTCGTTCTGCTGGCGTGAAAGCTCCCGGGCGACGGCATTGGTGACTTCCGCGTCCGCTCCGGCCAGCGGGCGGGTGAAGAATCCGGCGTGCGTGTTGCGTGGCATCTGTGTCCGATCCCCGATGCAGCGGTTGAACCCGATGCGCGTGTTGTTAGGCGGATTCCCGGCCGCACGCAAGAAATACGGCCATGTTCTCTCCATTCTCCGGCAATGCCTTGCGCCGCGTCTGCTGCTGAAATTCGCGTGGCGCCCCTTTTCGGCACGCGCCTTGCTGTCTCTGCACAAAGGCACAGAAACGTGTCAAAACGGGATGAAAGCCATGACCACCACGAAAACGGCGCCGGCACAACGCATCGACTGGGTGGACTATGCCAGGGGCATCAGTATCATCCTGGTGGTCATGCTGCATTCCTCCCTGGGCGTGCAGAAGGTGCTGGAAGACTGCACCTGGTTCGGCTACCTCGTCGCCTGGGCGCAGCCCTTCCGGGTGCCCGCCTTCTTCCTCATCTCCGGACTGTTCCTCGCCCGCCGCGTGAACTGGCCCTGGCGCGACTTTCTCGACCGCCGCGTGGTGCATTTCGCCTACTTCTACGTGCTCTGGCTCATCATCGCCTTCACCTTCAAGGCGCCGGTATTCATGAAGGAATTCGGCGTTGAAGGCACGCTCAGGCTGTTCGCGACGAGCTTCATCGACCCCTTCGGCTCGCTGTGGTTCATCTACCTCCTGGCCATCTTCGCCGTGGCGGTGAAGCTGTTGCGCAACGTCGCGCCATGGGTCGTCTGGCCCGTCGCCGCGCTGCTGGAAGCGCTGCCCATCCACACCGGCTGGATGGTGCCGGACGAATTCGCCGCTCGCTTCGTCTATTTCTATACCGGTTACATCGCCGCGCCCCATGTCTTCCGCTTTGCCGATGCCGCGCGGCGGCTCACGCTGCCCGCCCTGTTCGCGGCGCTGCTGGGCTGGGCGTTGTTCGAGGCACTTATGGTGTTCGCCGACGTTGACGGGCGCTCGCTGGCCACCCTGCCCGGCGTCTCGCTGGCGCTGGGACTGGCAGGATCGCTCGCCGTGGCCGCCGCCGGCGTGTGGATGGCGCGCGCCGCCGTGTTCGGTTTCGTGCGTCTCGTCGGTCAGCGCACGCTCATCGTCTATGTCGCCTTCTTCCTGTTCATGGCCACCGCCCGCACCATTCTCGTCAAGGTGGCGCCATGGCTGGGGGCGGACATCATCTCCACCATAGTCCTCGCCGCCGCCATCACCGGCCCGCTGGTGATGCACCGTATGGTACGCAATACGCCGTTGCGGTTCCTGTTCGAACGTCCGGCCGCCTTCCACCTGCCGCCTTCGGACGAACGCCGCATGGAGCGCCGCGTGCATGACGTCATGAAACACGCCTGACCATCCGGCACCCCGCACCCCCGGCCAACCACCGGCCCCTCACCATATCGGGTGGTTGGGCGGGGACGCGGGGTGGTGGGCGGTCGCGCTTCAGCGCAAGTACACCCTCCCTCAACCCGCATTGTTGACAAGCGCGGCGAAACGCTTGGCAGCCCGGCATCCTTGCGCTAGTGCTGCGCTCATGGCGGAAGGGGCAGGCAAACCGCGCATTCTGAAAGGGCGTCACCTGCTGGGGGTGGCGGAACTTTCCATTGATGAAATCACCGCCCTGCTGGATCTGGCGGAGGAATACGCCTCCCTCGCCAGACGGCGCGACAGGAAGCTGAACACCCTGCGCGGGCATACGCACATCAACCTGTTCTTCGAGCCTTCCACCCGCACCCAGAGTTCCTTTGAGCTGGCCGGCAAGCGCCTGGGCGCGGACGTGATGAACATGAGCGTGAAGACCTCCTCCGTCACCAAGGGCGAAACGCTGCTGGACACGGCGCAGACGCTCAACGCCATGCGCCCCGACCTGCTGGTCATCCGCCACCAGCACTCCGGCGCCGCCGAGCTGCTTGCGCAGAAGATGAGCTGTGCCGTCATCAACGCTGGCGACGGCTGGCACGAGCACCCCACGCAGGCGCTGCTCGACGCCCTCACCATCCGCCGCCACAGGGGAAAGCTGGAAAACGTCACCGTCACCATCTGCGGCGACATCCGCCATTCGCGCGTGGCCCGCTCCAACATCCTGCTGCTCACCCGCATGGGCGCGCGCGTGCGCATCGTCGGCCCCGGCCCGCTGCTGCCGCCGAACGCCGAGCGCCTCGGCGTGGAGGTGTACCACCGCATGGAGCCGGCGCTTGAGGGAGCCGACGTGGTGATGATGCTGCGCCTGCAGAAGGAGCGCATGGACGGCGCCTACATCCCCTCCGAGCGCGAGTATTACCGCTTCTGGGGCCTGAACGAGGAACGCCTCAAGCTGGCGAAGGAAAACGCCATCGTCATGCACCCCGGCCCCATGAACCGCGGGCTGGAGATCGATTCCTCCATCGCCGATGGCCCGCGCTCCGTCATCCGCGAGCAGGTGGAAATGGGCGTGGCCGTGCGCATGGCAGTGCTGGACGCGCTGGCCCGCAACCTGGAAACGGAGGCGGCGGCATGAGCGGGCACGGAAACGGCGGCACCCGGGCGCTGCTGAACGCCCGCCTCATAGACCCGGCAAGCGGGCTGAACGCTACTGGCGGCGTCATCATCGAAGACGGCCGCATCGCCGCCATCGGCCCGGAGGTGACAGCGGAAACGGCCCGCGCCCGCGGCATCCCGGAAGAGGCCATCGAGGACTGCGCCGGGCTGTGGCTCGTGCCGGGGCTTGTGGACATGCGCGTCTTCACCGGCGAACCGGGCCACGAATACCGCGAGACGCTGGCCTCCGCTGCCGAGGCTGCCGCCGCCGGCGGCGTCACCACCATCATCGTCATGCCGGACACCGAGCCGCCCATCGACGACGCCGCGCTGGTGGACTTCATCCTGCGCCGCGCGCGGGCCACGGCCAAGGTGCGCGTGCACCCCATGGCCGCCATCACGCAGAAGCTGGAAGGCCGCCTCATGAGCGAGGTGGGCCTGCTGAAGGAAGCTGGCGCCGTGGCCCTCACCGACGGCCGCCGCGCCGTCGCCTCTTCCCGCGTGTTCGCCCGCGCCATGGCCTATGCGCGCGACTTCGGTATGCCCGTCGTCCAGCACGTGGAGGACGCCGAACTGGCCGGCGGCGGCGTGATGCACAACGGTGAGGTCAGCGCCCGCCTCGGCCTGCCCGGCATCCCGCGCCAGGCGGAGCTGATCGCACTGGAACGCGACCTGCGCCTGGTGGAAATGACCGGCGCGCACTATCACGCCGCGCAGATCTCCTGCGCCGAATCGGTGGATATCATCCGCCGCGCCAAGGAGCGCGGCCTGCCGGTGAGCTGCGGCGTGAGCATCAGCCACCTGCTGCTGAACGAACATGACATCGGTGCCTACCGCACCTTCTTCAAGCTCTCCCCGCCCCTGCGCACGGAGGAAGACCGCGCCGCGCTGGTGACGGGTGTGGCCGAGGGCGTCATCGACGTCATCGTCTCCTCGCACGACCCGCAGAGCGCCGATACCAAGCGCCTGCCCTTCGCCGAGGCTGCCTTCGGCGCCATCGGCGTGGAAACGCTGCTTTCCGCCGCCCTGTCGCTGGCCCACGGCGGCGCGGTGGACACCCTCCGCCTGTTCGAGGCCCTGACCGTTGCTCCCGCCCGCCTGCTGGGGCTAGATACCGGCGTGCTCAAGCCCGGCGCACCGGCCGACATAACGCTCATCGACCCGCACCGGAGCTGGCGCGTGACGGAAGACGCCCTGCATTCGCGTTCGCGCAACACGCCGTTCGAGAACCGCGTGTTCGAGGGCCGCGCCGTGCGCACCATCGTTGCCGGCGAGACGGTGTTCGATTACGATGCCGCCGGCTGACGTTCAAACACCACGGGAAGGCGCGCACCCATGCCCTTGGCCCTGTTCGCACTGTTCCTCATCGGCTATCTCGCCGGATCCATTCCCTTCGGCCTGCTGCTGACGAAGCTGGCCGGGCTGGGAGACGTGCGCCGCATCGGCTCGGGCAACATCGGCGCCACCAACGTGCTGCGCACCGGAAACAAGGGCCTGGCGGCCGCCACCCTGCTGCTGGACATGCTCAAGGGGCTGGTGCCCGTCATCGTGGTGAAGATGCTGGCCGGGGAAGCCGCCGCCGCCATCACTGCCGCCGGCGCCGTTCTCGGCCATGTGTTCCCCGTCTGGCTGAATTTCCGGGGCGGCAAGGGCGTGGCCACCTTCATCGGCGTTCTGCTGGGCCTGCACTGGGCGCTGGGCCTGGCCTTCATCGGCATATGGCTGCTCATGGCGCTGCTGTTCCGCATCTCCTCGCTCTCCGCGCTTGCCGCCAGCGCCGCCATGCCGCTCATCACCCCCTTCATCGGCGCGCCGCCTTCCACCAGGACCGTCGTCATCCTGCTTGCGCTGTTCATGTTTTTCACCCACCGCGAGAACATCCGCCGCCTCATCGGGGGTTCCGAACCGAAGATCGGCCGGAGCGGCGGGAAGAAAGACGACGAGGCCCGCTGATGCCCGGCTGGCCGGCGCAGCTGCTGGATGACGACCAGCGCCTGGCCTGGCTCATGCTCATGCGGTCGGAAAACGTCGGGCCGGTGCTGTTCTACCAGCTTGTCGATCTGTATGGCTCCGCCCACGCTGCGCTTCAGGCCCTGCCGCATCTCTCCCGCCGCGGCGGCCGCAGAAAGCCCGTGCGAATCTACCCGCGCGATGCCGCCGAGCGCGAGCTGGAGCACCTGAACGAACTGGATGCCTGCCTCGTCGCCCGCGGCGAACGCGGCTACCCGCCCCTGCTGGCGCACATGGAGGCGCCACCGCCGCTTCTGGCCCTCCGCGGAAATCCGGCGCTGGCGGAAGAACCGCCGGTGGCCATCGTCGGCTCCCGCCGCGCCTCCGCCAACGGCCGCACCATCGCCCGCACCATCGCGCGGCAGCTGGCGGAGCGCGGTTACGTGGTCGTCTCCGGCCTGGCGCTGGGCATAGACGCGGCGGCGCACGAAGGCGCGCTGGCGCATCAGGGCCGCACCATCGCGGTCATGGCCTGTGGCATCGACGTGCGCTACCCCGCCGCCAACGCGAAGCTGATGGACGCCATCGCCGAACGTGGCCTGCTGCTCTCCGAGATGCCACCGGGCACGGCCGTGCGCCCGGAGCTGTTTCCGCGCCGCAACCGCCTGGTGGCAGGCATGAGCCTGGGCGTGGTCGTGGTGGAGGCTGCGCGGCGCTCCGGCTCTCTCATCACCGCGCGGCTGGCGGCGGAAGCGGGACGGCATGTCATGGCCGTGCCTGGTTCGCCGCTGGACGCCGCCGCCGCCGGCTGCAATCACCTCATCCGCGAAGGCGCCACCCTGGTGCGCCACGCCGAGGATGTGGACGAAATGCTGTCGCGCGAAGCGGCGCGGCTGCGCGTGACCCTGCGGGAGCGCGCGCCCTTCCCCGAACCGGAACCGTGCCCGGCCGGGGCGGCACGGAAAACGAACCCCGCATCCACGCCACCCGCGCCACTGCAACCGTCGCCGCGCCTGCACGAACGGCTACTGGCCCTGCTGGCAGCCACGCCGGTGGAACCGGACGTGCTGTTGCGTGAATGCGGCGCACCACCGGAAGAGGCGCTGGCCGCGCTCATGGAGCTGGAGCTGGCGGGCCGCCTTTTCCGCATGCCGGACGGCCGCCTGGCCCGCAGCGCCGAGTGAACCGGCCCGCTTTACGCATCATTAAACATGATGACACAACAATGGCACCGTCACGGGGGCAGCGGGGTATCATGTCATGACAAGGCAGAGGCAAGAGCCATGAACCAACTAGTGCAACCACCGTTTCCCCCTGCCGGCGCTTCCCGCGAAACGGAGCGCCGGAGCAGGCGGCGCCGGCGGGTGCTGCTGCGCGGCACGGTCATCGTCAACGGCAGCACGCTCAATTGCTCCATCCAGAACATTTCGGAGTTCGGATGCAAGCTGAAGTTCGCCGTCACGCCATTGCTTCCGGAAAACTTCACACTGCGCTTCAACAAGTCCGGAGAAAAGCGCAAGTGCCAGCTCGTCTGGCTTGCCGACCGCGAGGTGGGCGTGCGCTTCGCCGAGGCGGAGACGCCGGCCGCGTAATCCTCCCCGTTCACCCCGGACGGCCACTGCACCGGTAATACGAAAGGGCCCGCCGAAACGGCGGGCCTCGTCGTCTGAAGGTCGTCTGAGGAATATCAGCGATTCCTCACGTTCCCTCTGCCAGATCATAATCCAGAATGGCCATCTGGAAATTGTAGCAGATGTCGTTCGGGTCCTCGTCATCCTTGAAGATGACGCCGATGAACTCGTCGCCGATATAGACCTCGGCCGAATCGTCCTTGCGCGGGCGTGCCCGCACCTCCAGCTCCGGCAGCTTGAACTTGTTGCGAAGGTATTGATTCAGTTTCTGGATTTCCTGCGGGCTCACGGCTTTCCTCCTGTCGTCTGGGCCGGAACGGGCAATGCCGTCCTGCCTCTTGGTAGCCGTGAACGGCCACGGGCTCAAGCGTTCTTCTCGCTCTCCGCTCCTCCGCTGTCCACGTCCAGCCCGTGATCCATCTCCAGCGCCGGTTCCGGGCATGGCGCCTCGCCCACCACCCGCGCCGGCACCCCGGCCACGGTCTTGCGCGGCGGCACGTCCTTCAGCACCACCGAGCCCGCCGCCACCCGCGAGCAGCACCCCACCTCGATGTTGCCCAGCACCTTGCAACCCGCGCCCAGCAACACGCCGGCGCGGATCTTCGGATGCCGGTCGCCGTGTTCCTTGCCGGTGCCGCCCAGCGTCACGTCCTGCAGGATGGAAACATTGTCCTCCACCACCGCCGTTTCGCCAATGACGATGGCATGCGCGTGGTCGATCATGATGCCCTTGCCCAGCCGCGCCGCCGGGTGGATGTCCACCGTGAACACCTGGGAGGAGCGGCTCTGCAGGTACAGCGCGAAGTCCCTGCGCCCCTGTTGCCACAGGGCGTGCGCCAGCCGGTGCGCCTGCAGTGCCAGGAAGCCCTTGAAGTAGAGGAACGGTTCGATGTAGCGCGTGCACGCCGGGTCGCGCTCGTGCACGGCGATGATGTCCGCCCGCGCCGCCTCGCCGATGGAAGGATCGAACTTGAGCGCCCGTGCATAGGCCTGGATGATGAGCTCCGCATTGATGTCATGATTCGCCAGCATCATGGCGATGCGATGCCCCATCGCCTCCTCGAAGCGCTCGTGATCCAGCACCGCCGCGTGCATGAACCCGCCCAGCGCGCTGTCCTCGCGGATGATCGCCTCCGCCTCCTCGCGGATACGCCGCCACACCGGATCCACGCTGGCAAGGCCGGAAGCCTGTCTTTCCGCCGCCGTGCTCATGATCGCTCCTCCCACCGTCCTCTGACCGGACGGCAAACATGAATTCCCGTTCATGATCAAGTGTAGGAACCACACCGCCCGGCCGCAAGAATCTTGCCGCCGAATGGTAATCAGGCCTTCATGAGCGTGAGGCGGCAAACGGCCGCGCCGCAACGCAAGAGGCACAACCCCGCGCCCCCGGCCAACCACTTGCTCACCATATCGGG
>JALUAB010000219.1 GCA_027051195.1 Hyphomicrobiales bacterium | reverse complement strand
CGGCGCCGGCGGCCGCGGCGGAAAAGACCACTGAGGGCGGCGCGAAGAAAAAAGATGGCGGGCGGGAAGAGCCTGCGGGCTCCGGCGCGGCGGCCGCTGCGGTGGCCGTGGCCGGTCTTTCGGAGGAGGACCGGTCGCTGTTGCGCGAGGCGCTGGGCGAGCTGGAGGCGGCGGCCGCGTTGCTGGAGAAAGCGTTTCCGGAAGAGCCGGATGCCCGGGAGAGCCGAAAAGGTGATGCGTGAACGGCAGGCGCGCTTTCGCGCGGGGGCCGGCAGTGCCTGCGAAAAACGACTTTCGCGTTGGTTTTTCCGGTGCTATAGCACGGAGCGGAACGCCGGGCCGCGGGCGCGGTGCGGTGGTTTTTCCCGAGTCGGAGCGTAGCGCAGTCTGGTAGCGCACCACACTGGGGGTGTGGGGGTCGCCGGTTCAAATCCGGCCGCTCCGACCATTATTCCGGCCAACCCTTCCCTTGTTTTCCGGGACCTCAGGCGGCGCCATTTCTCCGGGCGTTCACGCGCTGCCGCTGGAGCCACAGTTCGCTGGCCGCATACAAGCCCCAGACCATGCCCAGAAGCAGGTAGAAATGTCGCCAGTGATCGGTGTCGATCTGGATGCCCTGAATGATGATGAGCATCAGCGGGCTGAAGAAGGCGATGGCGTGACGGCGCCAGGGTGTGGGCAGGAGGATGCTGCGCAGGCCCACCCAGATGGTGGAGAGGATCAGCAGCATGTAGGAGATGCCCCCCAGCCAGCCATAGGCGGAGAAGGCGTTGATATAGACATTGTGCGGATCCATGCCAAGGAGGTGGGTGTATCCGAAGGGGCCGAGGCCGTTCGGGTGCGTGAGCAGCAGCGGTATGGAGCGCCGCTGCGTGGCGAAGCGCCCCGTTTCCTCGATGTCGTAGGACTTGAACAGGGTGAAGCGATCCATGAACAGTTCGCGCACCGAGGGGATGGAGAGCAGAATCACCAGCAGCGCGGCGCCGATGATGATGATGGCAATGGAAATGAAAATGATGCGGCTGCGCAGGGACGGCTGCCGGGTGGTGATGAAGGTGAACAGGGCCAGGAGAATGAAAGAGCCCACCGTGTCCGCCCAGGCGCCGCGGGAGAAGGCAAGGAAGATGCCGCCCAGAACGATGAGCAGCGCCAGCCCGCGCAGGATGGGGCGGCGGGTGTTGCCCATCATGAAATCCTGCGCGAGGAATACCGCCGGCGCGACGAGATAGGTGGAAAGCACGTTAGGATCCTTGAAGGTGCCTTGCGCGCGCTGAATCGGGGCCCATTTCTCCCCCATGCCGGCGATGTCGAAATAGCCCACCATGCCGGTGATGGCGGCGATGACCGCGGCGATGATCCAGGCGTTGCGCACTATGGTGGCGATGCGCAGCGGGCGGGCGGTGGTGGCCATGGCGAAGAACAGAGACGTGGCGGCCATGTAACTGGAGATGAACACGAATATGTTCGCCCGCTCGGCGATATGCGGCGGCAGTTGCCAGGTCTGGGTAGCGCTGAAGAAGCCGCCGACGTTGTAGAGCACCAGGAAGATGATCATCGGCGCGGTGAAGATGCTGGCCATGAGGCCACCGGGGAGGAATACCAGAAAGGTGAGGACGAAGAGCAGTTCGTAAGGCGCGGGCTCCACCACCACGAACCAGCTGGAAAGGATGAACAGCCACAGGGCGGCGTATTGCAGCCGTTCCAATGCGGAGACGCCGCCGTGCACGCTCCGGAGGGGCGCGTGCGCCGGCACGGGATGCGGCATGTGGTGACTGGTGTTCATGTGCTCCGCCGGCAGCCAGGCCAGAAGAAAAACCGTCCAGAACGCCGGCGGTGGGCCGTGACCCAACGCCGGCGTCCTTTCTGGCTACCCGGACCCTCCGCCCGCCGGCGGAGGGGTACGCAACTCACATCCACGGCGAGCAGAATAGG
>JALUAB010000218.1 GCA_027051195.1 Hyphomicrobiales bacterium | reverse complement strand
AGGATGGCCGGGAACAGCGAACTGGCCGCCAGGCCGAAGGCCAGCGCCACCACCTGTGCGGCGAAGCCGGGCGGGTTGAGGCCCAGGTAGCCCGCCACCAGGATGGAGCCCGCCATGGCGATGCGCCCGGCCAGCAGCTCCCCGCGTTCGGAGATGTTGGGCGTGAAGATGCCCTTCATGAGGTCATGCGATATGGCCGAGGAGATGGCCAGCAACAGCCCCGCCGCCGTTGACAGCGCCGCGGCGATGCCGCCCGCCGCCACCAGCGCAATGACCCAGTTGGGCAGTTTGGCGATCTCGGGGTTGGCGAGCACCATGATGTCGCGGTCGATCTTGACCATCTCGTTGCCCTTCCAGCCCCACTGCTCGGCCTTCTTCGCGAATTCCTTGTTCTTGTCGTTGTAGTACTGGATGCGGCCGTCGCCGTTCTTGTCCTCGAACTTCAGAAGGCCCGTCTTCTCCCAGTTCCTGAACCACTGGGGCCGGTCTTCATAGCGCAGGTTGCCCTCCGGCGAACCGACGGGGCCGACCTGGATGGTCTTGATGAGGTTGTAGTAGGACATGGCGCCCACCGCCGGCGCGACGGTGTAGAGGATGGCGATGAAGAACAGCGCCCAACCGGCGGAGGAGCGGGCATCCGACACCTTCGGCACGGTGAAGAAGCGCATGATGACGTGCGGCAGGCCGGCGGTGCCGATCATCAGCGAAAGGGTGTAGAGCAGCATGTTGAGCGTGTTGCTCTTCTGCGCCGTGTAGGCGGCGAAGCCCAGATCCTGCAGGATCATGTCCAGCTTGTCCAGCAGGTAGGTGCCCTCCTCCACCAGTTTGCTTCCCAAGCCGATCTGCGGAATGGGCGTGCCGGTGAGCTACAGCGAGACGAACACGGCGGGCACCGTGTAGGCGGTGATCAGCACCACATACTGGGCAATCTGGGTGTAGGTGACGCCCTTCATGCCGCCCAGCACGGCGTAAACAAAGACGATGCCCATGCCGATGAACAGGCCCAGCTCGTAGGGCAGCTCCAGGAAGCGCGAGAAGGCCACGCCAATGCCCTTCATCTGGCCGATCACGTAGGTGAGTGAGGCGACGATGAGGCAGATGATGGCGACCATGCGGGCCGTCTGCGAATAGTAGCGCTCGCCGATGAACTCCGGCACGGTGTACTTGCCGAACTTGCGCAGGTACGGGGCCAGGAGCATGGCCAGCAGCACGTAGCCGCCCGTCCAGCCCATCAAGAACACCGAGGCGTCATAGCCCTTGAAGGCGATGAGGCCGGCCATGGAGATGAACGAGGCGGCGGACATCCAGTCGGCGGCGGTGGCCATGCCGTTGGCGACGGGGTTCACGCCCTTGCCGGCGACGTAGAACTCGCCGGTGGAAGAAGCCTTTGCCCAGATGGCGATGGAGAAATAGAGGGCGAACGTGGCGCCCACGACGATGTAGGTAAGCGTTTGCAGATCCATGTCGGTTCCCTCCCGGTGCGGCGCGTTTCCGCCTGTCCCCCGGGCCGCGCACCTCCCCCGCAGATGGCGCGGTCAGCCGGTCGTCATGCGGACTTGCGGAAAATGCGCCCGTCAGTCCTCGTGCACGTCGTATTCGCGGTCGATGGCCTTCATCCTCCAGGCGTAGAAGAAGATGAGGATGAGGAAGGTGTAGATGGAGCCCTGCTGGGCAAACCAGAAGCCCAGCTTGTAGCCACCGATGCGGATTTCATCGAGCACGGGATGCAGCAGGATGCCGAAGCCATAGGAAACGAGCGCCCATATGGCCAGGCAGATGGTGAGCAGGCGCAGGTTGGCGCGCCAGTAGCCCTGTGGCGACTTGTCTGTCATGCGTGTCCTCCCTCTTTCCCTTCGTTCTTCTTCCGGGGCTTCCGCCCCGTCCTTCCGCCGGTTTCGGCCCGCCGCCGATGCATCTTGCGATGCGGCAACTCA
>JALUAB010000217.1 GCA_027051195.1 Hyphomicrobiales bacterium | reverse complement strand
TCCTTGAGGGAGGTGGGGAGGGGGAGCGGGGATGGTGGGGCCGGTCGGACGCTCACCAGGGAACCCGGCGGTGGCTGGTCGCGCTTTGGCGCAAAACTTTTTCCGGGTTTTGTGCTCGGCGCGGATTGTGTTAGGGAAAACCGGGAATCGCGGCGCGGCGCGGCCGCCGCGCTGGCACTGGGGGCTTTTGAAAGAAACGTCAACGAGGGACGACAGATGAGCGATATTGCGGAACGGGTGAAGAAAATCGTGGTGGAGCACCTGGGCGTGGACGCCGACAAGGTGAACGAGAACGCCAGCTTCATCGACGATCTGGGGGCGGACAGCCTGGACAACGTGGAGATGGTCATGGCCTTCGAGGAGGAATTCGGCATCGAGATTCCGGACGACGCCGCCGAAACCATCCAGACCGTGGGCGACGCCATCAAGTATATCGAGAAGCACGCCAGCGCCTGAACCGGCGGCGCGGCGGTTTCTTTCGCCTTTCATCCGGCAACCGGCCGATGCGCCCGCCAATGTGACGGGCGCATCGTCTTGCCTGCCTTCATCATCAACACGGCCGCGCGGGCGGCGATGGGAGCGAACACATGCGCAGGGTGGTGATCACCGGCATCGGCATGGTCAGCCCGCTGGGCGGCGATGCCGAGGGAACCTGGAGCAACATACTGGCCGGCAGGTCCGGCATCGGGCCGATCACCCGGTTCGACGCTTCGGAAATGGCCTGCCGCATCGCCGGCGAGGTGAAGAAGGGCGATGGGTCGGACGGCACCTTCAACCCCGATGAATGGATGGAGCCGAAGGAACAGCGGCGCAACGACGAGTTCATCGTCTTCGCTGCCGCCGCCGCCGGGCAGGCCATTAAGGACGCCGGGCTGGAATTGAAGACGGAGGAGGAAAAGGAGCGCGCCGGCGTGCTGGTGGGTTCCGGCATCGGCGGACTGGCCAGCATCGAGAAGACCTCACTGTTGCTGCACGACAAGGGACCGCGCCGCGTCTCGCCATTCTTCATTCCCGGCTCGCTCATCAATCTCGCCGGCGGCATCATTTCCATCCGCCACGGGTTGAAAGGGCCCAACTCCGCCGTGGTCACCGCCTGTGCCACCGGCGCACACGCCATCGGCGATGCGGCCGAAATCATCGCCCGCGGCGATGCCGACGTGATGGTGGCCGGCGGCTGCGAGCAGGCCATCTGTCCGCTGGGCATCGCCGGCTTCCTGGCCTGCCGGGCGCTTTCCACGCATTATAACGACGAGCCGGAAAAGGCCTCCCGTCCATGGGACGAGGGACGCGACGGTTTCGTCATGGGCGAGGGCGCGGGCATCGTGGTGCTGGAGGAATACGAGCACGCGAAGGCCCGTGGCGCGAAGATCTACGCCGAGCTGATAGGTTATGGCATGTCGGGCGATGCCTACCACGTCACCGCCCCGGCGGAAGACGGCGACGGAGCGTATCGCTGCATGCGCATGGCGGTGGAGAAGGCCGGCATCCAGCCGGGCGAGATCGACTATATCAACGCGCACGGCACCTCCACTCCGCTGGGCGACGAGATAGAGCTCAAGGCGGTGGAACGCCTGCTGGGCAACCGCGCCGGCGCTGTCGCCATGTCCTCAACCAAGTCCGCAATCGGCCACCTGCTGGGCGCGGCCGGAGCGGTGGAGGCCATCTTCTCCGTGCTGGCCATACGCGACCAGGTGGCGCCGCCCACGCTGAATCTCGAGAATCCTTCCGTGGAGACGCAAATAGACCTGTGCGCCAACGAACCGCGCAAGCGCGAGATCAACGTGGCGCTGTCGAATTCCTTCGGCTTCGGCGGCACCAACGCAGCGCTCGTCTTCCGCCGGGTGGCGTGATTTTCCGCGTGGCCGGGCGCTGGCGCCATCATGCCGCGCGAGCGTCTTCTTTCCGCCGCATTGCGGCGGTGCTGTTTCCGGGGGCTGATGGTTCACTGGT
>JALUAB010000216.1 GCA_027051195.1 Hyphomicrobiales bacterium | reverse complement strand
CGATGGTCGGCATGATGGAGTTCTTGCCCTCCAGCGCCTTTTCCACCGCGGCGCGGCCCACGGCGTAGGCCTGCTCCACGTCCGTCTTGCTGGCCAGATGCCGCGCAGCACGCTGCAGATAGTCGGCCACCGCCCAGTGGAACTTGTAGCCCAGATCCTCCTTGATCATGTTGGCCACCACCGGCGCCGCGCCGCCCAGCTGCGCATGGCCAAAGGCATCCCGCGTGCCCTGCTCGGCCAGGAAGCGGCCATCCGGCCACTTGCAGCCCTCGGAAACGACGATGGTGCAATAGTCATACTTCTCCACGTTCTCCTTCACCCGCGCCATGAAGGCCTCGCGGTCGAACTCGATCTCCGGAAACAGGATGACCACCGGGATATCCGTCTCCGCGTCGGAGGCCAAGCCGCCCGCAGCGGCGATCCAGCCGGCATGCCGCCCCATCACCTCCAGCACGAAGATCTTCGTGGAGGTCTTGGCCATGGAGCGCACGTCGAAGCTGGCCTCGCGGGTGGAAACGGCGATGTACTTCGCCACCGAGCCGAAGCCCGGGCAGTTGTCGGTGATGGGCAGATCGTTGTCCACCGTCTTCGGCACGTGAATGGCCTGCACCGGAAAGCCCATCTTCTCCGAAAGCTGGCTGACCTTGTAGCAGGTGTCCGCCGAGTCGCCGCCGCCGTTGTAGAAGAAGTAGCCGATGTCGTGTGCCTTGAAGACCTCGATGAGGCGCTCGTATTCGCGCATGTTCTCTTCCAGGCTCTTCAGCTTGTAGCGGCAGGAGCCGAAAGCGCCGGACGGCGTGTGGCGCAGCGCGGCGATGGCCTCGTCGGATTCCTTGCTGGTGTCGATCAGCTCTTCGGTGAGCGCGCCGATGATGCCGTTCTTGCCGGCATAGACCTTGCCGATCTTGTCCGGATGCGCGCGGCAGGCCTCAATGACGCCGCAGGCGGAGGCGTTGATGACGGCGGTGACTCCGCCGGACTGGGCATAGAAAGCGTTCTTCGGCATGATGCGTATTCCCCTCCGGATGAATGGTTGCAAGCGTTCGGGCGGGCGTGCGCTCGGTGCGCGCATTTCCACTGGCCCGTGTTCGCTCAGCGTGTTAGCCCATGATGCGCGCATTGTGAAGCGGCAGACGGACGCAAGGGAGCCGGCATGTGGAAGGCGACGGGAATGATGTGGCGGCACTGGCGGCGGGCGCTGGCGGCATTGGCACTGGCCACGGGCGCGGCGACGGCGAACGCAGCGGAGCTGCCGAGGAACGGCTGCTCGCCCTTCGTGTTCGAGCGGGCGCGCTTCATCGTCTGCCACTTCGATGCGCGCGAGAATGCCATCCGCCTCTGGCACGCCGACGAGACGGGCGCGCCCTTCCGTTATTTCGGACGGCTGCGCGCCTGGCTGAAGAAACGTGGCCAGAAGCTCCTGTTCGCCATGAACGCCGGCATGTTCACGCCGGAATACGCGCCGGCGGGGCTCTACATCGAGGACGGCGCGCTGAAGAAAAAGATCAACCTGCGCAAGGGCTACGGCAACTTCCACCTGCTGCCCAACGGCGTGTTCTGGCTGGATGGCGCACGCGCCGGGGTGACGGAATCGCACGCCTTTGATGCGGCGTTCAGGGCGGGCAGGCTGCGCCCGCGCTTCGCCACACAGTCCGGCCCGATGCTGGTCATCGACGGCCAGCTGCACCCAAAGTTCCGCGCCGGCTCCGACTCGCTGAAGATCCGCAACGGCGTCGGCGTGCGGGCGAACGGGCACGACGTGTTCTTCGTGCTCACGCGCGACCCGGTGAACTTCCACACTTTCGCGCGGCTGTTCCGCGACGCGCTGGACACGCCCAACGCCCTGTTCCTCGACGGCGGCATTTCGCAGATGTACAGCCGCGCGCTGGGTTTCGGCGGCAACGGCATTCCCATCGGCCCCATCGTCGGCGTGGTGGCGCCAGAGAAGGAAC
>JALUAB010000215.1 GCA_027051195.1 Hyphomicrobiales bacterium | reverse complement strand
AATGCCCGTCTGCATCACCGAGGCCGGGGAGTTCGCCGGCTATGCCTCCGTGTTCAACGTCCGCGACGATGCCGGCGACATCGTGCTGCCCGGCGCCTTTCGTCGCACGCTTTCGCGCCACGGCCCCGCTGCCGTGCGCATGCTCTGGCAGCACGAAGTCAGCCGGCCCATCGGTATCTGGCGCGAGATCCGTGAGGATTCCCGCGGCCTGTTCGTGCGCGGCCGGCTGGCCCTTTCCAGCGCCGCCGGGCGCGAGGCCGCAGAACTCGTCAGGATCGGCGCAGTGGACGGCCTGTCCATCGGCTATCGCACCCTCCGCGCCAGCCGCGACCGCCTGCGCAAGGCCCGACTGCTGCACGAGGTGGAGCTTTGGGAGATCTCGCTGGTGACTTTCCCCATGCTGCGCAGCGCTCGCATCCATCCGCTCGATGCGTTCCATGGCGCCGCTCCCGCCTCCCGGGGGCGAATGCCGCCCCCGGCACGCTCGCGTCAGATCGCCCGTGTTTCCGTTCAAGCCTGAAAAAACAGGAAGGAGCTCTTGCATGACCGATACCACTAACGCCCTGGAAACCAAGGTTTCCATCGCCCCGGCGGATGCCGCCGAGGCCGATGCCGCGCATGAGCGGCTCATGCGGGCGCATGCCGCCTTCATCGAAGCCAACGACGAACGCCTGGCCGAGACGGAAACCCGCGGCACCGCCGACGCTCTGCTGGAAGAGAAGTTGACCCGCATCTCCGAGGCGCTGGACGCCCAGGAGCGCCGCCTGCACGAACTCGCCCGCCGCGCCGCCCGCCTGCCGCTCTCCGCTGCCGCACATGCCACCCCGGCGGAGGAGGACGAACGCAAGACCGCTTTCGAACACTACGTGCGCCGTGGCGATGCCTCCCGCCTGCAGCGGCTGGAGGAAAAGGCGCTTTCTGCCGGCTCCGCCCCGGATGGTGGCTATCTGGCGCACGATGAGCTGGAGCGCCGCGTGGAACGCCTGCTGGCCGATGCCTCGCCCATCCGCGCCGTCGCCGGCCACCGCCGCATCTCCGCCGGCGTCTATCGCAAGCCCTTCGCCACCACCCGCGCCGCCACCGGTTGGGTCGGCGAAACGGCGGCCCGCCCGCAGACGGCCACGCCGACCCTGGCGGAACTGAGCTTCCCGGCCATGGAGCTCTATGCCATGCCGGCGGCCACCCAGACGCTGCTGGACGATGCCGCCGTGGATATCTCCCAGTGGCTGGCCGAAGAGGTCATCACTGCGTTCGCCGAGCAGGAGACGGATGCCTTCGTCAACGGCGACGGCATCACCCGTCCGCAGGGCTTCCTCTCCGTGCCGGTGGTGGACGACACCACCTGGAGCTGGGGCAACCTGGGCCGGGTGAAGACCGGCGTCGATGGCGCCTTTCCGGCCTCCAATCCCTCCGACGTGCTCATCGACCTGGTCTATGCGCTGAAGTCCGGCTACCGCCAGAACGCCGTGTGGATGATGAACCGCCGCACGCAGGCGGAGATCCGCAAGTTCAAGGACGCCAACGGCGATTACATCTGGCAACCCGCCGCCAGCCCCAACGCCCGGCCCACCCTCATGGGCTTCCCCGTGGTGGAGGTGGAGAACATGCCGGACATCGGCATCGGCGCACATGCCATCGCTTTTGGCGACTTCCGCCGCGGGTATCTGGTGGTGGACCGCACCGGCGTGCGCGTGCTGCGCGACCCGTTCACGGCCAAGCCCTACGTGCTGTTCTACACCACCAAGCGCGTCGGCGGCGGCGTGCAAGACTTCGCCGCCATCAAGCTGTTGCAGTTTGCTGTGTAACCCCAGGGCAGGGGAGCGCCCCACGCGCTCCCCACCCGTTCATTGATATGCAAGACATTCCTGCTTAAGTGGAACATGCAGTCGGGTGGAGAGCCTTTCCGCTCTTCTCATGGGGCGATTGTCCCCGCCTGACTGCCTTTTTCATTTCACGAACC
>JALUAB010000214.1 GCA_027051195.1 Hyphomicrobiales bacterium | reverse complement strand
TTCTCCACGTTCAGCGCCACCACGATGCCGAGGATGACCCCGGCGATGGTGCCCGCGATGCCGATGGCCGCACCCGTCATGAAGAAGATGCGCAGGATGGAGCCGCGCGATGCCCCCATGGTGCGCAGGATCGCGATGTCGCCGGACTTGTCCTTCACCAGCATGATGAGGCCCGAGATGATGTTCATCGCCGCCACCAGGATGATGAGAGCGAGGATGATGAACATGACATTGCGTTCCACCGCCAGCGCCGAAAAGAAAGTCTCGTTGGCCCGCTTCCAGGTGATGATGCGAAAACCCGGCGGCAGCCCTTCCACCAGCGCGCGCTCCACCTCCTCCACCCTGTCGGGATCCTGCACCCTGAGCTCGATGCCGGTCACCCCGCCGCTCATGTTGAAGTAGTCCATCGCCGCCTTCAGCGGCATGTAGACGAAATTGGCGTCATACAGGCTCATGCCGCTGTTGAAGATGGCGAGCACCGGATAGGCCTGAATCCGCGGGGCAACGCCGAAGGGTGTCTCCTCTCCGTCCGGCGAAACCAGGGTGACGTTGTCGCCCACGCCCACGCCGTGCTTCCACGCCAGCCGCCAGCCGACGGCCACGCCCTCCCGCGCGTCGAAGCCGTCGAGCGAGCCTTTCAGCCTGTCGTTGGCCACGCCGGAGACGCGCCTGACGTCCTCCTCCCGCAGCCCCCGCACGCGCACGCCGGAAGCCGCCTTCGCCGTGGTCAGCATCACCTGCCCTTCCACGAACGGCACGGCGGAGGTGACGCCGGGAAACTTCTTCAGCCGCTCCGTCAGCGCCGCGTAATCGAGGATGGGCGAACGATCGTCGTGGAAAATGGTCACATGCCCGGCGAAACCGAGGATCTTGCGGATCAGCTCGTCGCGAAAGCCGTTCATCACCGACATGACGACAATGAGCGTCGCCACGCCCAGCATGATGCCAAGGAAGGAGAAGATGGAGATGACGGAAACGAAGCTCTCCTTGCGCCGCGCCCGCAGGTATCGCCACGAAACCAGCCGTTCCCAGGCGGAAAACGGCCGCGTTTCGCCGATTGGCGCGGCGGCAGTGCTTCCGCCCTCGGCGCGCGCGGCCATCGTCGCCTCGTTGTGCGGCTGGTCGGTCATTCACCTTCCGGAATCAATGTGTTGCCGCCCGCGCCGGAGCGGAATCACGCCACGCCACGCACGCGCTCACGCCAGGTCCACGCGCATCCGCTCGCGCAGGTAATCGGCGGCGGTTTCCAGCGGCACGTTCTCACGTTCGCCACTGGCGCGGTTCTTGATCTCCACCACCCCGTCGCGCAGGCCGCGGGGGCCGACGATCACCTGCCACGGAAGACCGATGAGATCCATGCGCGCGAACTTCTCGCCGGCGCGCTCCGCCGTGTCGTCGTAGAGCACCTCCAGCCCGGCGTTGGTTAACCGCTCATACAGCCCCTCACAGGCGGCGTCGGTGGCCTCGTCGCCCTGCCGCAGGTTGACGATGCCGACGGTGAACGGCGCCACCGGCTCCGGCCAGACGATGCCGTTCTCGTCGTGCGACGCCTCGATGATGGCCCCCACCAGCCTTGAGACGCCGATGCCGTAGGAACCGCATTGCAGATAGTGCTCCTCGCCGTCCGGCCCCAGCACCTTCGCGCCCAGCGGCTTCGAATACTTCTCGCCGAAGAAGAAGATGTGGCCGACCTCGATACCGCGGCCCGAAACGCGCCGCTCTTCCGGCACCTCCCGCTCGAAGCGCGCCGCATCGTGCATTTCCTCGGTGGCGGCATACATGGAGGTGAATTCGTCCACCACCGCCGCCACCGCCGCCCGGTCGTCGTAGTCCAGTTCGAAGGTGCTCCAGTCCTTCTCGTGGAACGCCGCGTCGAAATACACCTGCGATTCGCCGGTATCGGCCAGAATCAGGAACTCATGGCTGAGGTTGCCGCCGATGGGCCCCGTCTCCGCCCGCATCGGAATGGCCTTCAG
>JALUAB010000213.1 GCA_027051195.1 Hyphomicrobiales bacterium | reverse complement strand
GGGAAACGTTTCACGCCCGTATCAAAAGCCCGTCATCGGCGCGGCTGAGGTCGAGCACGCGAAACGCCTTGTGCAGGCGTTCTTCCATGGGGTAGCCGTGGGCGTGGCACAGTACGTGCACGCCGTTCCGCTCGAATAGCCGTTGCGTGTGAATGTGCCCGTGAATCCACAGCGAGACGCCACCGAACGGGTGATCCTCGCGGTCGAGGATGGCGGTGGCGTAATAGGGATTGTAGATGCTGCCCAGCATCCGTTCGGGGAAGGACTCCCACGTCGGCGCGTGATGAGTGATGATCACGTCCGCCCGTGCCTCGCGCAGGAAGGCGATCTGCGCCTCGTGTGCCTCCTGCAGCCGTTCCCACGAGATGCCCCGGATGCGCCGCGCGTCCGCCATTCCGCGCTTGAAATCCGGCCACCACTCGCGCGGAAACCCCGTCCACAGCGTCGCCCCGGCGAAGCGCACGCCGCCGATCTCCCGCACGAAACAGCCTTCCAGCGGTGCGGGAAAATCATGGCCGTAGAAGTCATGGTTGCCGGGCACGAACAGCACCTCCCCCGGCAACGTGCGAAGATACGCCGCCCGCGCCTCCGGATCGGGGTGCAGGTCGCCGGCGATGATGCATGCGTCCGCCGTCGGCGCCACCGGTGGCGGCGCCCCGAACTCCAGATGCACATCCGATATGACCGCGAGTTTCATGACCGCAGCATATCAGCCCGAGGAGGAGGGAGAAGACGTCGCCACTTGATTATTCATCCCCCAGCACCTCGCGGATGACCTGCGCATATTTCTGGCGACGCTCCTCCAGCCAATCGCAGATTTCTGGCCACTGTTCCTCATTGAGATAGGAAAGTTGGCGGTTGGTTTCGCCGAACACCCAGCCTTCCCTGTGGTTTTCGAAAATCTCCACGTTGGGCAAACGTTTGTGGACCGCATCAAGATGCGGCCCCAGTCGTTCCACCGCGCTGAACTTGCGCGCACCCCAACTACCCCGCACGAATACACTGGTGAACTCGGCGCCGATACCCAACGTAATCCAGATATCTTCGTTCACTTGGAACCACGAGTTCCAATGCCGATTAGGCTTCAGCCCATCCTCCACCGCTGCCGGATGGCGCTCGCAATAGAAGGTCCAAAATCTTTCTCTTTCTTCAGCGTGTGCCGCACGGCCATGGGTAACCTCACGCCTTTGTGCAATTAACCTGCGCTCCCAACCTGAAGGCCGCGCCAACACATCGAACACCGGTGCTACGGGGCTGTCGCCGATGCGCACCGCCTTCAGGCGCACGGCAAAGAAGGCGAATTCATCGGACGTATGATCGTTCAACCAGCGGATTGCGGAAAGATGCGGTTCCTGAAAGAATGGCGAAATCCAGATGACGGCCTTGGCATCCAGTCCGGCGAGATAGGTGAGCACCTGTCCCAAGTGGGCATGGTCGGTTTTCTTCAGCTGGTTCTCGATGAGCACCAGTGAATCGCTGGTCAGATCGCGTGCCAGAATGTCGGCGGCGAAGTTCTCCACCGCCTTTTCCGTCTCTATCAGTTCCAGCTCCATGTCCACGGCATCGGACAGGCGGTGCAAGTTTTCCGCCAGCCACGGCGTGAATACTTGCGCTTCATGGCCCCACACCTGTCGCAGATCCACCTCCTGCAGGTCTCCCAGCGCCGGAATATCCGTCATGCTCACTCCTCCCCACGTTCTTTCTTGCACTGTGCACGAGGAATCCAATACCCGGCCCACTCCAGCCTTGTCATTGCCGGCTTCATGCCGGCAATCCAGGGGCCAGAAACGCCTGCGGGTGCTTGATGCGTTGATGTGGCCAATAACATCTTCCGCACCGCATGGGCTCCCTCCCTACCGCCTTCCCAGGGAGCTCGTCAGCCGTCACTCATAACTCCCGGGGTGAACCGCTCTGGATTCCCGGGATCACCGGAACAAGTCCGGTGGCAGGCAAGCCCGTGTATGGCGGTGGTGTTGTGCGGG
>JALUAB010000212.1 GCA_027051195.1 Hyphomicrobiales bacterium | reverse complement strand
TTTCGCTTCATCTCGCTGGCTTTTCACCCTTGGAAATAGCTTCGGCTATTCCCTGCGGGCGAAAAGCCAGCGATATTTCGCGAAAATGCCGCTGGCATCCACGCCCTTTATGGGTCCTGAGCCTAGGGCATCGCATTGATCCTGGGGCAGGCCGGGCGCGGGTGGCGGGAGATTCTTCCGGATTCCGGCATCAGGCGCTGAGAGCGTTCGTGCCCGCGGTCCTGTAGGCGGTCTGTTCCATTTCCTGACGGCGCTGCCAGTCCTTCAGGATGATGGTGGGTACTTCGTGTGCCGGCATGGGCTTGCCGTAATGCCAGCCTTGCGCATAGTCGCAGCGGAACTTGCGCAGGAAAGCGGCCTGTTCCGGTTTCTCGACGCCTTCCACCACCAAGGGCAATTTCAGTGACCGGGCCATGACGATGAGCGAGCGCAGGATGGAGCGAGCCTCCTCGGAGCCGGAAACCGCCTGGGTGAAGGTGCGGTCGATCTTGATCTTGTCGAAATTGAACTTCCACAGGTAGCTCATGGACGAATAGCCGGTGCCGAAATCGTCCAGCACGAGGCTGACACCGCGGGAACGGACGCGGTCGAGTTGTTCGTGCACCTTGTCCCAATCGCGCATGACGATGTTTTCCGTCACTTCCAGCTCCAGGCGCGACGGCGCCAGGCCCGAAGTTTCCAGCGCCTTCCACACGGCGGAGGGCAGGCGGCCGGATTCGAACTGCAACGGCGAGAGGTTGACGGCGACGCGGAGGTGCTCGGGCCACTCCGAGGCGATGGAGCAGGCCTCCGAGAGCACGAAGGAGCCGATTTCGTCCATAAGCTTGAGCCGCTCCGCCAGCGGAATGAACACCACCGGAGAAATGGGCTCGCCGTTGTCGTCATGCATGCGCAGCAGCACCTCGAATCCGTAGAGTGTCTCGTCGTCAAGGCGCACGATAGGCTGAAAATGAAGGGTGAAATAGCTGGCGCAATTGCGCGCGGCCTTGCGCAGCAGGCGCTCCATTCTGGCCAGCGCGTTGTAGTCGCGATCCATGCCGGCGTCGTAGATGCGCAGAGTGTTGCCGCCGGCCTCACGCGCGGCTTCTCGCATGAGGGTGGCCTGGCGGGCCAGCTCGGAGCGGCTGGTGGCCTGTTCGGGATAGAAGGTGATGCCGACGGAGATGGAAGAGGGCAGAGATTTGCCCTGCCAGTAAACGGGACGGTGAGCCTCCTTGATCAACTTATCTGCGAACATGCGCGCCTCGTGGCGGCCGGGTGCCGGCACCGGCAGCATGATGGCGAAATCGTTGCGCTGGAGACGGAAGATGCGGGCACCATGCTCGTGCGCAAGGCGGGCGAAGCGACCGGCCATGGTGCGCAGCATGTGGCCGGTGGCCTCGTGCCCTTCGGCGCAGGTGATGCGGCCGATGTCATCCAGACCGAACACGATGCAGGCATAGGCTTTTTCCTGCCCGGCAGACGCACCTGTGAGGCTGTCGCAGAACTGTTCGAAGACCTGTTCGTTCGGCAGTCCGGTTACCTCGTCGTTTTCCCGCGCCTGACAGATGTGGTGCATGGCATCCTTCTGCACGCTGCGGAACAGGTAGAGGGCCACGGCGATGATGATGCCCAGGGCGGCCAGTGCCAGCAGCCCCACATTCTGCATGGCCTGCGTGAGTTGCTGGTGGAGGCGCCGCTGGTTCACCAGGGCGGTGATATGTCCCAGCAGCGCGCCATCGTCCGCCCTGAGCGGCAGGGAAACGTGCACGTGACCCGCATTCGGCTTTTCCTCGCCGTTGACGAACAGCCGTGCGGCGCGAGGGGAGTGCGGCGACTGAAAGGTGTTGCGCGCATACATCCGCAGCCGGCCCAGGGGCTCGTCGGCGGGAGCGATGCGGAAGGCGTCTATGCCGTAAATCTCCGCTTCCTTGCGCAGGTCGGCCACTTCATCGTCGGGCAGGGGCGCCCTGCCGAAATTGCGCACCAGCGAACCATGCTTTTCCA
>JALUAB010000211.1 GCA_027051195.1 Hyphomicrobiales bacterium | reverse complement strand
GGCGCACGCACCTGCTGATACGCGGTCGCGTATTCCATGTTTTCGAAGCAGGGAGTTCATTGAAGACTTGCCATTCCCAAAGGCACGCACAAGGTCGCCGCACCCGCAACGAGGATCGTCATGCCCACCATGCAGCGCATGAACCTTCACGCCATCCGCCCCGGACAGGGCGAGGCGCCCGAGCTGCCGCCGCCGGGGGTGCAGAAAGCCATGGCCGTGCTCAACGCCCTCGACGGCGAGACGCTGCAACGGGTGCTGAAGCACCTGGACAAGGAGGATCTGGCCCGCATCTCCGCCGTGGACATGGAGCTTGAACCGGTGGCGGCGGAGGAGTTCGAGGCCATCGTGCAGGAATTCACCCGGGCATTCGCCAACCGCCTGCGGATGATGGGCGATTATCGCAAGCCTTCCGCCCTGCTGCAGGAGGTTCTCTCCGAGGAAGAGCTGGCCAGCCTGGGCGAGAGCAGCGACGACGAGCCGGTGTGGCGCGACGACCGCTTCGCCAACACCGAGGTGCTGGTGCCCATGGCGCAGCGCGAGCATCCGCAGCTGGTGGCCTTCATGCTCTCGCGGGTGGAGCCGGACCTGGGCGTGGAGGTGGTGCGTCAGCTGGATGCGGCGCTGGGCAACGAGATCCTGCTGCGCCTGCTGGACATGCGGCCGGTGCAGCCGAGCGTGGCGGTGCGTGTGGAACAGCACATACGCGTGACCATCATCGACAACGCCGCCACCAGCCGCTCGACGGAGGCGCGCGCACGTATCGCCGGCATCATCAACCGCATGGACAAGGAATTCGCCGAGAAGTTCCTGGAAACGCTGAAACAGGAGCGCCCGGACGAGGCGGCGGAAATCCGTCGCATGTTGTTCTCATTCGAGGACGTGGCGAAACTTTCCGAACAGGACCGGCTCATTCTGTTCGACGAGATCCCGGCCGAGCTGACGGTGAAGGCGCTGCACAACGCGCCGGAAGAACTGGTGAACGTGGTGCTGGAAGCGCTGGGCGGACGGATGCGCAAAATGGTGGAGGCGGAGCTTTCCGGCGGTGCCGCGCCACCGGAGGAGGAAAGCGTGAAGGCGCGGCTGGAAATCGCCTCGCGGGCGCTGGAGCTGGCGCAGGAAGGGCGCATCACCATCGACCTGGAAGACTGATCCGACCGGCGACCACGACCTTCATGAGGAAGGCGGAGACGAAAGAGCATGGCCGAGGAGGCCGACCGCGAAAGCAAGACCGAGGAACCGACCGAGAAGAAGGTCGAGGACGCGCTGCGCAAGGGCAACACGCCGCATGCGCGCGAGCCGGCGGTGCTGGCGGCGCTGCTGGCCATGCTGGCGGTGGCGGCCTTCATCATCGGCCCCGGGGCGCTTGCGCTCACACAGCGCCTGTCCGCCTTCATCGAACGGCCGGAACAGTGGCGGCTCGACGACGCCGCCGGCGCCATGAGCCTTATGCAGCTGGTGGCCGGACAGGCGGCGCTGTTCCTGCTGCCCATCCTGGCCCTGTTCGTCGTAGCCACCATCACCGCCAACTTCGTGCAGGGCTTTCCCCGCGTGGCATGGGAACGCATTCGGCCTCAGCTCTCCCGCATTTCGCTGAAGAAAGGATTGCAGCGCATTCTCGGCGCGCCCGGCTGGGTGGAATTCGCCAAGGCGCTGTTCAAGTTCGCCGCCGTTTCCGCCGTGGTGGCGGTGATGCTGAAGGCGGAAACAACGCGGGTGATCGAAACCGCGCTGACCGCACCGCAGGCGCTGCCATCCGTGGTGCTGGCGCTGACCATGAAGCTGCTGTCCACCGTGGCCATCGTGGCGCTGCTGCTGGCGATCGCCGACATCGCCTGGTCGCGCCGCTACTGGTGGAGCAACCTGCGCATGACGAAGCAGGAGGTGAAGGACGAACACAAGGAGCTGGAAGGCGATCCCATCGTCAAGGCGCGGCGCCTGTCGCTGGCGCGCGAACAGTTGCGACGCTCCATGCTCAACGCGGTGCCGCAGGCGCGCGTGGT
>JALUAB010000210.1 GCA_027051195.1 Hyphomicrobiales bacterium | reverse complement strand
CGATCCGGCGCCGGACAAGTTCAAGAGCGAGTTCCTGTTCCAGATGCTGTTTCTGGAACGCATAGATCCGGCGCACCTGGCGGTCATCTACGACGCCTATCTGGAAGAGCAGGAGGCGGAATTGCGGACGCTGGAGGAGGAGGCGGGCAGCCTGCCGGATCATCCGGGCACGCGCTTCGTGCAAGATTTCGGCCGGGCGATGCTGGGTACGGCCATTTCCTTCATCAAGGAGCGGCGCGCGGAGATGCTGAAGGCATTCGCCGAGCTGGGTGGAACCGGTGAGCGGGTGGACGGGGAGAAGCCGTGCTGTTCCGCTTCGGAAGGGACGGCCGAAAGGGAGAAGGGGCAATGAACGCCGCCCGTGGCATGGCCCTGCTGCTGTTGCTGGCGGCGGGGCTGTGGTTCGCCTTCGGCGGACTGGTGCTGTCGCGCGCGCCTTCCGCGGGGTCGGAGCCCGCACGGGGCGAGATGGAAGCGGCGGATGCGCCCTTCGTGGTGGAAGTGGCGGTCGTTTCGCCGGAGCCCTATCGGCCGAGACTGTCTCTTTCCGCCCATGCCGAGCCGGTGCAGACGCTCACCGTGCGCGCCCGTGCCGCCGGGCAGGTGGTGGCCGCGCCGCGGCGGGAAGGTGAGCGGCTGGCCGCCGGAGACACCCTGTGCCGGCTGGACGACACCGGTGAGCGCGAGCAGCTGGCGGCAGCGGAAGCGCGGCTGGCCAGCGCCGAGCGCGACGCGGTGGCGGCGCGACGGCTGTTCGATCGCGGCACCCTTCCGGAAGCGCAACTGAAGAAAGCGGAAGCGGCGCTGGCGCAGGCCCGCGCGGCGGTGAAACGGGCGCGGCTGGCGGTGGCGTGGCGGGTGGTGAAAAGCCCCATCGCCGGCATGCTGCAGAAGCAGCTGGCGAAGGCGGGCGACATGCTCCAGCCCGGGGCGCCGTGCGCGGTGGTGGTGGCGCTGGATCCGCTGGAGGTGGTGGCGGCGGCCTCGGAGCTGGAGGTGAGCCGGCTGCGGCCCGGCATGGCGGTGCGGGCGCATTTCGCCAATGGCCGCGCGCTTGCGGGGACGATCACCTACATCGCTCCCGCGGGCAGCGCCGTGACCCGCACCTTCACCATAAAGGCAAGGCTGGCCAATCCGGACATGGCCATGCGCGCCGGCATGACGGCGCGGCTGGACATTCCGCTGCCCGGGCGAAAGGTGGCGCGCCTGCCGCTCTCGGCGCTGGTATTGGCCGACGACGGGCGGCTGGGCGCGCACGTGGTGCGCGGGGACGACACGGTGGCCTTCGTGCCGCTGACGATCGTTTCGGAGCGGCCGCAGGCGGTGCTGGCCGAGGGGCTGCCCGCGGGCGCGCGGGTGATCGTGACGGGACAATATTTCGTCCGCCCGGGGCAGAAGGTGCGCCCGGTGCCGCGCAAGCTGGCCGCGCACGCCGATGAAACGCCCGGGCGGGGGGTCGCGCCATGAGCGCGCTGGCGGCCATCCACGCCCGCCGGCGGTTCATCGTCAGCACCTTTCTGCTGATGGTGCTGGCGGGACTGTATGCCTATCTCACCATTCCGCGCGAGGCCGACCCGGACATCCAGGTGCCGGTATTCATCGTCAACGTGGCGCTGCCCGGGGTGGCGCCGGAGGATGCCGAGCAGCTGCTGGTGCGGCCACTGGAGGACAAGCTGAAAGGCCTGCCCCGGCTGAAGGAACTGACGGCAGTGGCGCGCGAGAACGGCGCCACCCTCATCGTCGAGTTCGAGGTGGAGGCGGATGCCGACGCCGCCGGGCGCAAACTGCGCGAGAAGGTGGACGAAGCCAAGGCCGACCTGCCGGAGGAGGCCGAGGAGCCGGTCATCGAGGAGATCAACCTGGCGCTGAAGCCTGCCATCATGGTGACCGTTTCCGGCCCGGCCACGGAGCGTGCGCTCTACCGCCACGCCAGGAAGCTGGCGGACGCCATCGAGGCGTTGCCGGAGGTGCTGGAGGCGCGCCTTTCCGGCCATCGCGAAGAAGT
>JALUAB010000209.1 GCA_027051195.1 Hyphomicrobiales bacterium | reverse complement strand
CACGGTGATCTGGTAACTGCACGCAGTGCCAAAACCGCAATGGCCGCCATCCGGGCCATCACCCGCCAATTTCTTTTCCACCTTCACGGCGGCGAACCCCGCGCAGGACGCGGGCAGCGGCACGCCGCCCTTCAAGCCTCCGGACGCGCAGTTTTTCGCCTTGTCCAGCTCCTCCACCGAGTCGAAGGCGATGTCCACTTTGATGGAGGTGGTGCCGCCCTCGTCCGGCAGAGCGTCAGCGGTGATGGAACAGGCCGGGTTTGCGTTCGGCAGAGGCGTGCACATCCAGCCATCATCGGCGCTGATGCCGGTGATTGTGCCGCCGCCGGAGAGATGCTCGGAGATGGTGAAAGGCCCGTCGAAGGTCATGCCGTTGTGGGTGAGCGTGATGGTGCAGCTGCAAGCAAACCCGCCATCCTCTCCCGGCCGGCAGATGCCGCAGGTCTTCTGCACCTCGAACTCGGGTGTCGGCGCGGGAATGCCGCATCCACCAGGAGCCAGGGCGCAGGGCAGCAGCACGATTTCCGGCGGATAGGTCCAATCCGGCGTGGGGGGATAGTCCCACGGCGTGAACGGACCTTCGGATGCAGGCGTTGCGCCCTGCTCCGCCGTGGCGCCAACACCGTTTCCGGCCACGGGGCCGGGCGCGCCGTTGCAGCCGGGGGCGAAAATTTCCACATCGCCCATCCAGCCGGCCTCACCCGGAGTGCCCGGACGGTTGTCGAAGTCCACCATGTAGCTGGCCAGTGGCGGCGTGTTGAACGGACGCACAGGGCGCGCGGGCGCGCCCTGCACGCCATGCAGCGCGCGCACCACGCCGGACCTGCCGGCGGGGTCCGGCAGAGGGCGCAGGGAATCGCCGGTGCTCCACAGGGCGCCATCGCAGACCTTGCGGTTGATGACGCCTTCGCGGTCGTAGCCATAACCTAGCGCGATGCCGCCAGCGGTGGCGCGGTGCGGCGGCGCCAGGCCGATGGCGTATTCCTCCGGCTCGGCAATCCAGTGCGAGGGCGTGCGCGGATCGTCCGGCACCTCCGGCCAGTAACGCAGCACACGGGCACGGTTCGCCCGGGTGAAGCGTTTCATGGCGAAGGGATCGTTCGGCGCCGCCCGCTGGGCGAGTATCATGGCGCCGTTGCGGGTGAAGGCGATGTCCGCCACCTCGTCGCGGGAGGCGTCGGCGGGCAACTCCAGCTCGCGCCGTATGTCGCCGGTGAAGGCGCCGGTGCGCTCATCCAGCGCAACGGACCAGACTTCCGCCCGGCCGGCGGCGCGGCTGCGGGCCACGGCGTAGTACAGGCGCCCCCCGTTGACGGCCAGCCCCCACACGCGGCGCTGCGGCGCGGCGTAGGCCCAGCTGGCGGGGTCGGTGGCGTCGAACGCGGCGGAGCGGATGTCCAGCCGGTTGGCCGGATCGAAGGGCACGGGCGCAAGACTCGCCGCCTGCCGGCCGACAACGCCGTGGTCGTAAACCTCCAGCTCCCGGCCCGTCATGTCCAGCCGGTGGATCATCCCGGTATCGCGATCCGAGACGAACAGCTGGCGGTGAGAGGCGTCGAAGGCGATGTTGCCCAGCGCCGGACCGGAATTGGGCTTGCCATTCAGCCGGATGTCGGCGAAAAGGGTGACCTCGCCGGTGCGGGCGTCCACCCGCCAGACGCTGCCCGGGCCGCCGCCCTCACCCCATTGGCCGGGCATGAAACGGGCCTGCGCGGCGCCTGCATTCAGGCGCACGAGCCGGCCGTCACCATCGGCCGCGGGCGCCACCACGTGCAGGCCCCAGGTCGAACCGGCGGTGAGATAGGCATTACCCTCGTCATCCAGCGCCACGCCGAAGACGAGGCCGATTTTTTCCGCCGGCACGGCCAGCGCCTGCGGCGCGTTCCAGGCGCGGCCATCCCAGATGTAGCCTGGGCGGGCCAGGCGCCGGACGCGCGCTGATGCAGCCTTCGTGTCGATGAAGCGGAAGCGCGGTTCGCCCGGTGGCTGACCGGGGGGCACATGCGTGGTTATACCGGGGAAACCGGTGACGATACCA
>JALUAB010000208.1 GCA_027051195.1 Hyphomicrobiales bacterium | reverse complement strand
CGGCTGGCGTGGTGGGCAGGGACGCGCTTGTGCCGCTGGTCATGCGGCCCGCTTCATGAGCTGGCGAGGTCGCGCGCGCCAGCGCCGCGCGCAGGCGGTTCAGCCACTGGGGCATGGTTCAAACTCCCATGACAAGAAAGGAGGGCTTCAGCGCTCCCAGTTCAGGGACGCGATACGCGGATCGTTGGCGAAATCATCCCGCGTGAATTGCAGCCGGTCGGCGGTATGTTCCCGCAAGGCCATGATGCCATGAGTGGAAAAACGCAAATGCCAGTTCCTCATTTCCGAAGGTTTCTTCTCTTCGAAAGCACGACAGTGAAACAAGACGATGTTGTCCCCACCTTGCGAGTCGCGCACGGAGCGGTAGCATATGGCGTCCAGTTCCTGTTCCCTCGCTTCTCGGGCCAGTTGCTGGCAGGCGGCATAATCGTGCGTATCCGTCCAAAGTGCCTCTTGCTCATCAAATGGCGGTCGCGTCAGTTTGATGGTCTTGTCTGCACTCACCTTCACACTGAACAGGGTAAATTCCACTGGGTTCTCTGGCCACGGCGTTTGCGGTGATTCGGTGAAGAACAGCAGCCGATGAAATGCTACTTCCGCCAGCGCCGTGCGCTCAGCCAACGAGGCGTAGAATACCCCCGGTTCCCCAGCCACATGGAAGCGCGAGTCCTGCCGTACCGAATAGCGAAACGGTGTGTAGAGAAGGTAATGCAGCTCGCGACATTCCGCGGGAACGGGCGGTTTCGTCTCCTCCAGAATTTCTTCCAGGACCGTCTGTTCTGCCAGATCGTCCACCAGCGCCATGGTGGCTACAGCATACTGAGATTCCACCGCACGCCAGCAGGTGGCGGAAAATGCCTTCGCCTCAGACGACAGCGCGGCGGGAATCCAGGTAGGCAACGACATCGACTAGCCCCGTCACGCGCTGCGCAAGCTCTGCAGGCTCACCGCCAAGCACAGTATTTTCCGTCCGCATCCAGTGTTTCATGGCATTTTCATCGCCGCCAGTAATGGCGAACAGGGAACGATATGTCCGCACCAGAAGGGCGGACAGCTCGAATTCCTTCGTGCCGTCCTTCAGGTGCAGCCGCCCCTGCTTCATGCGACTTATGGTGGCTGGCGAGACACCAATGATGCGCCCCAGCTCGTTCGCCTTCAGGCCCAGCACATCAGCGGCGCGCAGCACGGCCTTGGTCAGCACCTCGCTACGGTCTGGTCGGGTGCCGGGCGGTGTGAGCGGGTCTTGTGCGCGTGCGAGGTTCATGAGTTTATCCGTGCTTGCCGGCGCTCTTGCTGATGCAATATATATATGGCATATTTTCTCATGAAATGTAAAGAATTTCCTTTACAACGTTCGAACGCGCGGTTGCGGAAGGGGGCGCATGAGGGCGGTCAATGCCCAGACGAGGGCGTCGGCGCGGTCGGGGCTGCCGCCGTGCTCGACGATTCGCTCGAAATCCACCAACTGATCCTCCAGTTCGGGGAAGGCCCCAGCATGGCGCACCCTGCCCTGCTCGTACAAGGCCGCCACCGGTTCGGCGCGCACGGCCTTGCCGCGGCTGGCGCGCACCGGCTTCACGGGCACATCAGGGGCCAATTGGCGGATGATGGCCTCCACCATGTCACCGCCCTGGTTCACTTCGGCGACGATGCGGTCGGCCTCGTGCCGATGATACGCAGCCAGCGCGGCGCGCGCCCAGGTGAGCGGCGGGGCGTTTTCCACGCTGGCGTCCTGAAGCACGTAGAACCGCCCATCCGTCGAGCGCCCCGCCACCATGATGCCGCAGCAGGAACCGCGCGCGGCCGCAGCGGCGGGCGGATCGACGGCCACCAGCACGCGCTCCAATGGGGGCACCTGCTCGGGGCGCACCCTGCCCGCCTCGATGGCGGCGCGGGAGAAGAGACCGTCCGGCGCATCATCGATGAACTCGCCGTCCAGCTCCTGCCGGCCCAGGCGGGTGCCAGCGTAGCGTGCCTGCATGGCCTCGATGAAGCCGGCGCCAAGATTGGCGGCGTTATCGGCCGTCCTTGCGTGCGA
>JALUAB010000207.1 GCA_027051195.1 Hyphomicrobiales bacterium | reverse complement strand
CTCATCGGATGGTCGAGCACATAGCCGGTCACCTGCGTGCCGGCGGCCTCGATGGAGCGTTTCTCCGCGGGAAAGTTCCAATCGTCCAGGATGGCGCCGATGAGGCTGTCAACGGAGACGGCGTCCAGCCGGCCATTGAGCCAGTGGCCCACGTGATAGGCGGCATGGTCGCCCCAGGTATCGGCCAGTGCCGGATACCAGGGATATGGCCGGGCATCCCAGGCCCAGAAGAAGATGCGGGAAGCCTCCACCATGCTCCCGCCATAAACGGCGGAGGTGGGATTGTGCGCGCCGGGAGTGCTCCAGTAATCGACCAGCGCGCGCATATAAGCCTTCTGCATGGCGTCGTCGCGGCGGCCGGAAGAATAATGCGGCAGGGCGCTCTCGGATGACTTGGGGTCAAAGAAGACGTTGGGCTGGTTTGCCCCCTTGTCGAGCGCCGGGCAGCCGGCCTCGGTGAACCACACGGGCTTGCTTTCCGGCGTCCACCCGGTGGGTGTTGCGCTCTCCACGCCGCCGGGGCGGTCGTAATGATGATTCCGCCACCAGTTGAGGATGTCCTTGTAGCGGAAGACCCATGGCTTGCCATGGGCGCCGTCGGTTATGGGCGTGCGGGCCTGTGCATCGCGGTCGGCGGCGGAGGCGTAGAACCAGTCATATCCTTCGCCGCCGGCGACGTTACCCTGCAGGTAGTCCTGGTCGTGGATGCTCCTGGCACCCACCCGCGCGTCCTCATGCTCCATGCCGGCGCGCCAGTCGGAAAGCGGCATGTAGTTGTCGATGCCGATGAAATCGATGCTGGCGTCGCTCCACAGCGGATCGAGGTGGAAATACACGTCGCCGGAGCCGTCCTGCGGATGATGACCGAACCACTCCGACCAGTCGGCGGCGTAGGACACCTTCACCGACGGGCCGAGAATGGATTTCACATCCGCCGCCAGCCGTTTCAGCGCGCGCACGAAGGGATAACCGCCCGGGGCATCGCGCAGCCAGGTGAGCCCGCGCAGCTCCGAACCGATGAGAAATGCCTCCAGCCCGCCAGCGGCCTTGGCCAGATATGCATAGTGCAGAATGAAGCGGCGGTAGCTCCATTCGTTCGGGCCGGTGTAGAGGACCGTATCCCCGCTCAAGCTGAAATCAGATGGCTGCGCCGTGCCGATGAAGGCATCCAGCTGGATGTTGACGGCGGTGGTCTTGTCCGGGCTGCCGGGGCGGCCCGGGGCGGGGTCGCAAGTGATACGCCCGCGCCAAGGGTATGGCGGCTGCTCGGTGCCTCCGTATGGATCCGGCAGGCCACTACCGGGCGGGATGTCCATCATCACGAAGGGATAGAGCACCGGCTTCAACCCGCGGGCGGACAAATCCCGGATGGCGCGGATGACGGATGCATCCGACGGCGTGCCACCGTAGGCGGGGCGGCCGTCGATGGTGGAGACGGTTCGCGCCTGCGCGCGGGACAGGCCGGCGACGCGCCATTGCTCCGGGATGGTGTATTTCGCGGACACCTCCACTTTCGGCTGGATGGCGCAATGGCCGCAGCGCAGGTCGTCGCCGAACCAGCTGACCACCAGCGCGGCGGCGTCCAGAGAGGGTGCCGCGGCCTGCAACTGATCCAGCGACACGCGCCAGTCGCTCGCCTTTTCCGTGGCGTGGGCATTCTCGGCGCCGGCGGCGCCGGGCGCGTCCACCTTCGTGATGACCTGCGGGTCGCAAAAGAACTCCCCGGCGCCGGGGATGATATTCACCGCGCGCATCTTCCGCGCCACGTCGTCCACCGGGCGCACGATCTCGAAGGTGAACTGCGGAATGCGGTTGCCATAGGCTTCCAGCGGCAGGCGCTCGAACACCACGTAGGCGACGCCGCGGTAGGCGGGGGCATTGTCCGCACCCTCCTTCGCGGTGATGAGCGGGTCGGGGGCCTGCGTCTCGTCGCCGGGATAGAAGCGCATGGTGACGTTCCCGGCAGCGATGTCCACCGGCTTGCCATCGGCCCATACGCGCTCGATGCGGGCCACCGGCCCTTCGCAAAGGGCGATGGCGA
>JALUAB010000206.1 GCA_027051195.1 Hyphomicrobiales bacterium | reverse complement strand
GATAAGCCGCGCCACCCCGGGGCGCAGCGGCACCGCACCCTCCGCAATCATGCGCATGTAGCGCTCGGACTTCGCCTTGTGAATTTCCGCCACCCGCGCCAGCGTCTCTTCGCCTTTCGGCGGCTTGTATTCCTCGATGTAGTGGCAGATGCGCTCCTTGCCACCGGTAACCGCCAGCAACTCCTTGTAGAGTACCTTGTCCCACTCCCAGGGCAAATCCCAGGCGGCGAATTCCTCATTGAAGGCGATGCGATGCGCCTCCTCCGTTTCCGCCAGCGTACCGTCCACGTCAAAGATGATGGCCTTCAGGGTCATGCCTGTCTCCTTCTTTCGTCATTGCCGGCCTTGTGCCGGCAATCCAGAGCGGTGGATAGCGGACGTAGTGAATGTCGAAGGCATGAGCAACCTTACGCAACCTTTCCTTGTTGCCCTGGATGCCCGGGACAAGCCCGGGCATGACGAAGTATTATTACGCCACCTGTTTCAGCAACTCCGGCAACTCCCGAAAATGGCCGAACGTGCCCGCCGAGTCGAATTCCTCCACCGGCTTCTTGCGGTATCCCTCCGTATAGAGCAGCAGCGGATAGCCCGCCGCGTGCGCAGCCTCCTCGTCGGTTTCCGAGTCGCCCACGTAGAACACCGGCCCCGCGTCTTCGCCCAGCCGCCGGGCGCATTCGTGCAGCGGCTCCGGGTGGGGCTTGCGCACGGGCAGTGTTTCGCCGCCCACCAGCGCATCGAAATAGTCCGCCATGCCCAGCCCTTCCAGCGCTTTCCACGCCAGGTCTTCCGATTTGTTCGTGCACACGGCCATCTTTGCGCCCGCCCGGTGCAGCTCGTCCAGCGCCTCGCGCACGCCGGGGAACACGATGGTGCGGCTGGCCGGCTCCTCGCCATAGAAGCGTTTGAAGGTCTGCAATGCCCGCTCGAACTCCTCTTCGGACGGGTTTTCGATGCCCGCATACCGCAGGCTGCGCTCCAGCTGCTTTGGTAGCCCCTGGCCGATAAAGGTGGCGAACGTCTCCACCGGAATCGGCCCGGCGCCGTATAGCTCCTCCAACATCCGGTTGGCCGCATGGCACAGATCGGGCGCGGAATCGATGAGCGTGCCGTCGAGATCGAAAATCAGCCGCATGAACCCCTCGCTTCTTCAGAACCAGCATCGGCCCCAGACATGCCGAACGGGCCGGAGGGACAAGCCCCGGCCCGCCCGTTGTTCCACATCATGAGACATCATTCCGCCGCCATTTTGGCGATGGCCTCTTCCGCCTCGGTGCGGATGGCGGTGATGTTGGCCCGATACGCCTCCTCGTTGCCGCCCTTGAACACGGCGGAGCCGGCCACCAGCGCCCGCGCGCCGGCCTCGGCAACGATACCCGCCGTGCCCGGCGCCACGCCGCCATCCACCTCGATGATGATGTCGCGGTCGCCGATCATCTGGCGGATGCGGCGAATCTTCTCCACCACCGCCGGAATGAACGCCTGCCCGCCAAAGCCGGGGTTCACCGACATGACGAGCACCAGATCCAGCCGGTCGAGCACGTATTCGATGACCGATTCCGGCGTATGCGGATTCAGCGACACGCCCGCCTTTTTGCCGAGGTTGCGGATGACCTGCAACGAACGGTCAAGATGCGTGCAGGCCTCCGCGTGCACGGTGATGATGTCCGCGCCCGCCTTGGCGTATTCCTCGAGATACAGGTCGGGGTTGTCGATCATCAGGTGCACGTCGAAGGTCTTCTTCGTGTGCGGGCGCATGGCGGCGATGACCGGCGGGCCGAAGGTGAGGTTGGGCACGAAATGCCCGTCCATCACGTCGAGATGCACCCAGTCCATGCCGGCGCGCTCGATGGCCTCGATTTCCTCCTTCAGCCGCGAGAAGTCCGAAGACAGCATCGACGGCGCGATGATGATCTGATCCTGCATGTCGCCACTCCCGTGCGCTTGTCCGTTGCGGCGGCCCGCAGTCCATCGGCCCGCCTGTTGCCCCAGAATTGGCAGAAACCGTCCCGTCAGGCAACCCGCCCCCATGCCGCAGCCCGGATTTGG
>JALUAB010000205.1 GCA_027051195.1 Hyphomicrobiales bacterium | reverse complement strand
CAACCGGCAAGGCGGAGTTGGCGGGTGGGTCCGGTGACGGGCCCGCCATTTTTGTTATCTGGCGGCACCGAACGGATAAAGCGCTCCATGAGCGGAGAAAGGGACAGGCGGCTGAAGCGCGAGACTGGCGTGGCTGAGGAGGTGGCGCGGCTGGTGGAGCCGCTCGTCGAATCCATGGGCTACCGCCTGGTGCGCGTGCGCATGGCCGGGCGCGACCTGCAGATCATGTGCGAGCGCCCGGACGGCACACTCACCATCGACGACTGCGTGGCCATCTCGCGCGCCGTCTCGCCATTGCTGGACGTGGAAGATCCGGTGCGCGGCTCCTACAATCTGGAAATCTCCTCGCCGGGCATCGCGCGGCCGCTGGTGCGCCCGGGCGACTTCGAGCGCCACGCCGGGCACGAGGCGAAGATCGAGCTGATCACGCCGATCGACGGCCGCAAGCGCTTCCGCGGCGTGCTGGAGGGGTTCGATGCGGAAGCGGACGAGGTGCGGTTGTTCATTCCGGCGGAGGAAGCCGGTGGCGAGAAGGGTGGCGAGGACGTGCTCATCGGCCTGCCGTTCGAGGATATCGATACGGCGAGGCTGGTGATGACGGACGCGCTGATGGACGAGGCGGCGCAGCGGGCGAAGGGTGGCGGCGTGCAGGACGGCAGCATGCACGAGGGCGTACCGGCGCCGGAACGGAAGCGACGCAGACACTAACACAGAGCAGATCACAACACGGGGATGAGACAATGACGGATGCGGTGAGCGCCAACAAGCTGGAACTGGTGCGCATTGCCGAGGCGGTGGCGCGTGAGAAGGATATCGACAAGCAGGTGGTGCTCAAGGCCATGGAAGAGGCCATCCAGCGCGCTGCCCGTTCGCGCTATGGCGCGGAACTGGACATTCGCGCCCACATCGACCCGAAGACGGGCGAGACGACGCTGTGGCGCGTACGCACCGTGGTGGACGAGGTGGAAGACGAGCACAAGGAAATCCCGCTGGAGGAGGCGCGGAAGGTCAAGCCGGACGCCGAAGTGGGTGACGAGCTGAAGGACCCGCTGCCGCCCATCGAGTTCGGCCGCATCGCGGCGCAGAGCGCCAAGCAGGTGATCGTGCAGCGCGTGCGTGAGGCCGAGCGCGAGCGGCAATACAACGAATTCAAGGATCGTGTGGGCGAGATCGCCTCCGGCGTGGTCAAGCGGGTGGAGTTCGGCAACGTCATCGTCGATCTTAACCGGGCCGAGGCCGTCATTCCGCGACGCGAGACGCTGCCGCGCGAGCATTTCCAGCCCGGCGACCGCGTGCGCGCCTATATCTATGACGTGCGGCGCGAGCAGAAGGGACCGCAGATCTTCCTCTCGCGCACGCGGCCGGAGTTCATGGCCAAACTGTTCGCGCAGGAAGTGCCGGAGATCTATGACGGCACGGTGGAGATCGTGGCGGTGGCGCGCGACCCCGGCTCGCGGGCGAAGATCGCCGTGCGTTCGCTGGATCCCTCCATCGACCCGGTGGGTGCCTGCGTGGGCATGCGCGGCTCGCGCGTGCAGGCGGTGGTAAACGAGCTGCAGGGCGAGAAGATCGACATCATCCAGTGGACGCCGGACGTGGCCTCGTTCGTGGTCAACGCGCTGGCGCCGGCGGAGGTAGCCAAGATCGTGCTGGACGAGGACGCGCACCGCATCGAGGTGGTGGTGGCGGAAGACCAGCTGTCGCTGGCCATTGGCCGGCGCGGGCAGAACGTGCGGCTGGCCTCGCAGCTGGCGGGCTGGGATATCGACATCATGACCGAGGAGGAAGAGGCCGAGAAGCGCCAGAAGGAGTTCGTTGAGAACACCGAGCTGTTCATGAAGGCGCTGGACGTGGACGAGATGCTGGCGCAGCTGCTGGCGTCGGAAGGCTTCACCTCGGTGGAGGAACTGGCCTACGTGGATCTGGCGGAAATCGCCGGCATTGAGGGGCTGAACGAGGAGATCGCCGAGGAAATACAGTCGCGCGCGCGGGAATATCTGGAGCGCGAGGCGCAGGAACTGGAGGAAGAGCGCCAGAAGCTGGGCGTGGAGGACGCCGTGCTGGAAGTGGCGCACATGACGCCGGAGATCGCCGTGAAGCTGGGCCGCGAGGGCATCAGGACGGTGGAGGACCTGGCCTACTGCGCCACCGACGACCTGGTGGGCTGGCGCGAGCGCAAGGACGGTGAGAGTGTGTTCCACGAGGGCATCCTGTCGCCGAAGGATCTCTCCGCGGCGGAGGCCGAGGAGATGATCATGGATGCGCGGGTGAAGGCCGGCATCATCGAGCCGGAGCCGGAGCCGGAGGCGCCGGAAGAGGGTGCCGAGGGCGAGCAGGCGGCCGGAGCCGGCGAATCCGGCGAGGCGGAGAAGTGAGATCCGCGCCCGCAACAGGAGGAACGTGCTCGTCATGGGCAAGCGGACGGATCACGTGCCGGAACGCACCTGCATCGCCACGCGCGAGACACACCCGCGCGCGGCTCTGCTGCGGTTCGTGCTCGCGCCCGGTGGCGAGGTGGTGTTTGACCTCAAGGGCGATCTCCCCGGGCGCGGCGCGTGGGTGAAGCCCGCACGTGACGCGCTGGAAGAGGCCATTGGCCGGCGCGCTTTCTCCCGAGCCTTCAGGGCGCAGGTGAAGGTGCCGGCAGACCTGCCGGAACGTGTCGTCGCGCAGCTGAGGGAAGCGGCTGTTTCCACCCTCTCCATGGCGCGCAAGGCCGGGGAGGCGGTGGCCGGGTTCGAGAAGGTGCGCGAAGCGCTGCGCGACGGTGATGTCGCGGTGCTGCTGGAAGCCACCGACGGCGCGCAGGATGGGCAGCGCAAGGTGATGGCGCTGGCGCAGGCGGCAAAACCGGACGTGGCGCTGGTGGAAACGCTCGATTCCCGGGAATTGGGTTTGGCTTTTGGTCGCGAGCGTGTCATACATGCGGCAATGAAACCGGGCGGGCTGGCGCGGAAATTCCTGCAACTGGCCCGCAAGCTGGCGGGGCTGACGAACGGCCGGGTTCTGGCTGCGGCCCGCCAAGAGGAAATGGAACCGGACGGACGATGAGTGATTCCGACAAGAAGGGCGGCAAGCCGACGCTGAGCCTCAAGCGCACGACGCTGGAGATGGGGCGCGTCAAGCAGAACATCGGGCATGGCCGCTCCAAGACGGTGGTGGTGGAAACCAAGCGCAAGCGGGTGATCACGCCACCGGGCAGGGGCAGTGCGCCGAAGGTGGAAGCGCCTGCGGCGCCGAAGATGCCCGAGCCTGAAAAGCCACTGGTGGAAAAGAAACCGGCGAAGGCCAAGGAAACGCCAAAGAAGCCCGCGCCGGCGCCGGCAGAGGAGGAAAGCCTGAAGGGGCTGACGCCGGAAGAGCGCGAGGCGCGGCTGCGGGCCATCGAGAAGGCCAAGGAGCTGGCCATCGAGGAAGAGAAGCGCCGCGCCGAGGAGGCGAGGCGCCGGGCCGAGGAAGAAAGCCGCCGCAAGGCGGAAGAGGAGGCGCGCCGCAGGGCCGAGGAAGAGGAGCGTCAGCGCAAACTGGCCGAGGAAGCGGCGCGGCGCAGGGCCGAGGAGCAGGGCAAGCGGGCCAAGGCGGAGGCGCCAAAGGCTCCGGCCAAGGCCAAGGAAGAGCCGAAGAAGAAACGCGAGCGCGAGAAGGAGCACAAGCCGGCGCGCCCGGTGAAGGGTGCGGGCGAGAAGCGCCGTGGCAAGCTGACCATCGCCAAGGCTCTTTCCGGCGAGACGGAAGAGGAGCGTGCCCGTTCGCTGGCCGCCTTCCGCCGCCGCATGGAGCGGCAGAAGAAGCAGCAGCAGGGCATCACCGACAGGCCGAAGGAAAAGGTTGCGCGCGAGGTGGTCATTCCGGAGGCCATCACCATTCAGGAGCTGGCCAACCGCATGGCGGAGCGGGCGGTGGATCTCATCAAGTTCCTGATGCAGCAGGGGCAGATGCACAAGATCACCGACGTGATCGACGCCGACACCGCCGAGCTGATCGTGATGGAATTCGGCCACAAGCCCAAGCGCGTCTCGGAAGCGGACGTGGAGGAAGGGCTGGAAGGTCCCGAGGACGCGCCGGAGTCGCTCAAGCCGCGGCCACCGGTGATCACCGTGATGGGCCACGTGGATCATGGCAAGACGTCGCTGCTGGACGCCATCCGCCAGACCAAGGTGGTGGACACGGAAGCCGGCGGCATCACGCAGCACATCGGCGCCTACCAGGTGGAGACGGACAGCGGCAAGATCACCTTCCTTGACACGCCGGGGCATGAGGCGTTCTCGTCCATGCGGGCGCGCGGTGCGAAGGCCACGGATATCGTGGTGCTGGTGGTGGCGGCCGATGACGGCGTGAAGCCGCAGACCATCGAGGCCATCAGCCACGCCAAGGCGGCGGAGGTGCCCATCATCGTGGCCATCAACAAGATCGACAAGCCGGAGGCTGATCCGAACCGCGTGCGCACCGAGCTGATGCAGCACGAGGTGTTCGTGGAAAGCATGGGCGGCGACGTGCTGGACGTGGAAGTTTCGGCACAGACCGGGCAGGGCATTCCGGAGCTGCTGGAGGCCATCACCCTGCAGGCCGAGCTGATGGAGCTGAAGGCCAATCCGGACCGGCCGGGCGAGGGCATCGTCATCGAGGCCAAGCTGGAGAAGGGGCGTGGCGCGGTGGCCACCGTGCTGGTGCAGCGCGGCACGCTCAAGGTGGGCGACATCGTGGTGGCCGGAGCCGCCTGGGGGCGGGTGCGCGCGCTCATCGACGACACGGGGCGGCGGGTGAAGGAAGCCGGCCCGAGCATGCCGGTGGAGATTCTGGGCTTTCACAACGTGCCGGAAGCGGGCGACAAGCTCCACGTGGTGGAGACGGAAGCGCGCGCCCGCGAGATCGCCGAATACCGCGAGCGCAAGAAGCGCGAGGCTCGCGGCGCGGCCCTGCGCAAGGCGTCGCTGGAGCAGATGATGAGCCAGATGAAGGAAGGGGGGCTGAAGGAGTTTCCCGTCCTCGTCAAGGCGGACGTGCAGGGTTCGGCCGAGGCCATCGTGCAGGCGCTGGAAAAAGTGGGCAACGAGGAGGTGCGCGCGCGTATCGTGCATTACGGCGTGGGCGGCATCTCCGAATCCGACGTGCAGCTGGCGGCGGCCACCGGCGCGGTGATCCTGGGCTTCAACGTGCGCGCCGACCGCAATGCGCGCGAGCTGGCGGAGCGCGAGGGCATCGAGATCCGCTACTACAACATCATCTACGACCTGGTGGACGACATGAAGGCGGCCATGTCCGGCCTGCTGGAACCGGAGATCCGCGAAACGCATCTGGGCAACGCCGAGGTGCTGGAGGTGTTCAAGGTATCCGGCGTGGGCAGGGTGGCCGGCTGCCGGGTGAGCGAGGGCGTGGTGCGCCGCGGCGCCGGCGTTCGACTCATCCGCGACAACGTGGTCATCTACGAAGGCAGGCTGACGTCGCTGAAACGCTTCAAGGACGAGGTGGAAGAGGTGCCCGCCGGGCAGGAATGCGGCATGGCGTTCGAGAACTGGCAGGACATCAAGAAGGGCGACGTGGTGGAGTGCTACCAGGTAGAAAGGATCGAGCGCAGCCTGTGATGTTCGCGTGCAAAGGTTGAACCATGTCGTCATTCCCGCGCAGGCGGGAATCCGCTCAATCCAGATGCAAGTTCATGGATCCTCGCTTTCGCGGGGATGACAGCCTATTGGGACGTTGGGGGAAATGAGCAGAGGGCGCAAACCTCCGTCGCAGCGGCAGCTGCGGGTGGCGAAGCTGGTGCGCGAGGCGCTGGGCGAGGCCTTCGTCATGCGGCGCATCGACGAGCCGGGGCTGGATCTCGCCGGGGTGTCCGTGACGGAAGTGGACATCTCGCCCGACCTGAAGCAGGCCACCGTCTATGTGCGGCCGCTGCTGACCGAGCAGAAGGAAGGGCTGGCGGAGGCGCTGAACGAGAATGCCGGGCGCATCCGGGGGGTCATCGCGCCGGCGCTGCGCGGGCTGAAGACCATGCCGCGGCTGGAGTTCCGTCTGGACACGGCGGCGGACTACGGCGCGCACATCGACGAATTACTGCGCCAGGCACGGTGCGACGGAAACGACTGACGGACGGGCAGACATGGCACGCAGAAGGGGAAAGAAGCGCGGCCGGCCGGTGCATGGCTGGCTGGTACTGGACAAACCGCTGGACATGACTTCCACGGAAGCGGTGAATTTCGTGAAGCGGTTGTTCAATGCGCAGAAGGTGGGGCACGGCGGCACGCTGGATCCGCTGGCCACGGGCGTGTTGCCCATCGCTTTCGGCGAGGCGACGAAGACGGTGCAGTTCGCCATGGACAGCCCCAAGACCTACCGCTTCACTGTGCGCTGGGGCGAGGAGCGCAGCACCGATGATGCCGAGGGCGAGGTGGTGGAAAGCTCCGATACGCGCCCCACACGCGAACAGATAGAGGAGCTGCTGCCCGAGTACACCGGTGCCATCATGCAGGTGCCGCCGACCTTCTCCGCCATCAAGGTGAAGGGCGAGCGTGCCTATGATCTTGCGCGTGACGGCGAAGCGGTGGAGCTGGCGCCGCGCGAGGTGATGATCTACGAGCTGAGGCTGGTGGACGCGCCCGACGCCGACACGGCGGTGTTCGAGGCGGTTACCGGCAAGGGGGCCTACGTGCGGGCGCTGGCGCGCGACCTGGGGCGCGACCTGGGCTGTCTGGGGTATGTCGCGCAGCTCAGGCGCACCGCCGTGGGGCCGTTTGCCAGCGACAAGGCGATAACACTGGAAAAACTGGAGGAATTGCGCCATAAGGACGCCGACCGCACGGCGCTGGATGCCGTGTTGCTGCCGATCACGACCGCGCTGGACGACATCCCGGCACTGGCCGTCGATCAGCAGCAGGCTGCCCGCATCGCGTCCGGCCAGGCCGTTCTGCTGCGCGGGGCGGAGGCCCCGGTGGCGGAGGACACCGTGCTCATCACCTGGAAGGGGCGTCCGGTGGCGCTGGGCACGGTGGAGGCCGGCATGCTGAAGCCGAAGAGGGTGTTCAACCTCGGAAGCTGAGAACGCGGGTGGCGGGTTCTTGAAGGAGAGGCGGCACCGGCCCTCTCCCCCTCCCGGCCTCCCAATTGTGGGGCCACGAGGCCGTGAGGGGAAGAGGGCCGGTGCGAAGTAACCTCCATCCTTCTCCTGGAGACAACCTTGAACGAGGAGCTGAAAACCGATGTCGATTACGCCAGAGCGCAAGCAGGAGCTGATTCGCGAATTCGCCCGGGCGGAGGGCGATACCGGCTCGCCGGAGGTGCAGGTGGCCATCCTCACCGAGCGCATCAACAACCTGACGGAACACTTCAAGCAGCACCACAAGGACAACCATTCCCGCCGCGGCCTGCTGAAGCTGGTTTCGCAGCGGCGCAAGCTGCTTGACTATCTCAAGAGCAAGGACGAGGGCCGTTATCAGGACCTGATTCAGAAGCTGGGCCTGCGCCGCTGAGCGAGCGCCGGCCCCGTAGTCCGCATCTTGCTTGTCCCAGGCCGGTGGCTTCCGTGCAGGAAGCCCTGGCCCCGGCAAAGGCCAGACCGCCGCAAGCAGGATGAGGGAGCAGCAATCCGACCGGCGGTCAGTCATGCGGGGGAAGGCCCCCGCTCAACACGAGCCTGAAGAGAAGCAAGAGCCATGTTCGATATCAAGACCGTGGAAATCGAGTGGGGCGGACGCCCGCTCAGGATGGAGACGGGCCGCGTCGCCCGTCAGGCGGACGGCGCCGTGCTCGTCACCTATGGCGAAACGACGGTGCTGGCCACCGTGGTGGCGGAAAAGCATCCGCGCCCGGGGCTGGATTTCTTTCCGCTCACCGTGAACTATCAGGAAAAGACCTACGCCGCGGGCAAGATCCCGGGCGGCTATCTGAAGCGCGAGGGGCGTCCCAGCGAGAAGGAAACGCTGGTTTCGCGTCTCATCGACCGGCCCATCCGGCCGCTGTTCGACCCGGACTTCAAGGTGGAGACGCAGATCATCGCCACCGTCCTTTCCCATGACCTGGAGAACGATCCGGACGTGGTGGCCATGGTGGCGACCTCGGCGGCGCTGGCGATTGCCAACCTGCCGTTCAAGGGACCGGTTGGCGCGGCGCGCGTCGGCCTCATCAACGGCGAATATGTCCTCAACCCGCTGATCGAGGACATGGAGGACAGCAAGCTGGACCTCGTGGTGGCCGGTACCAAGGACGCCGTGCTGATGGTGGAATCGGAGGCGCAGGAGCTTTCCGAAGACGACATGCTGGGCGCGGTGATGTTCGGGCACGAGCAGTTCCAGCCGGTGATCGCCGCCATCGAGGAGCTGGCGGCGCAGGCCGCCAGGCCGCCGCGCGAGGTGGAGAAGGTGGACATCTCCGAGCTGGTGGCGAAGGTGAAGGAACTGGCCGAGGAGGACCTGCGAAAGGCCTACGCCATTCCGGAGAAGATGACGCGCCACGATGCGGTGGACGCCGTGCGCGAGAAGGTGATGGAGGCGCTGTGCCCGGAGGAGAAGGCCGAGGCCGGCGAGTGCGAGCCGGGGCTGGTTCGGGAAGCCTTCAAGAAGGTGGAGAAGGAGATCGTCCGCGGCCAGATCCTGGACACCGGCACGCGCATCGACGGGCGCAAGCTGGACGAGGTGCGCCCCATCGTTTCGCAGGTGGGCGTGCTGCCGCGCACACATGGTTCCGCCTTGTTCACCCGCGGCGAGACGCAGGCGCTGGTGGTGACCACGCTGGGCACCGGCGAGGATGAGCAGTTCGTGGATGCGCTGGAAGGCACCTACCGCGAAAACTTCATGCTGCACTACAACTTCCCGCCGTTCTCCGTGGGTGAGGTGGGCCGCGTGGGCTTCACCGGACGGCGCGAGATCGGACATGGCAAGCTGGCGTGGCGCGCCATTCATCCGGTGATGCCGGATTCCACGCAGTTCCCCTATACGGTGCGCGTGGTTTCGGAGATCACCGAGTCCAATGGCTCGTCGTCCATGGCAACGGTGTGCGGCGCCTCGCTGTCGCTGATGGACGCCGGCGTGCCCATCAGGCGGCCGGTGTCCGGCATCGCCATGGGCCTCATCCTGGAGGGAGAGCGCTTCGCCGTCCTGTCCGACATCCTGGGCGACGAGGATCATCTGGGCGACATGGACTTCAAGGTGGCCGGCACCGAGGAGGGCATCACGTCGTTGCAGATGGACATCAAGGTGACCGGCATCACCGAGGAGATCATGCGCACGGCCCTGCAACAGGCGAAGGCCGGGCGCGCGCACATCCTCAACGAGATGAAGAAGGCGCTGGAAACTTCGCGGCCCGAACTGACGGAGCGGGCGCCGCGTATCGAGGTCATCACCGTGCCGGCGGCGAAGATCCGCGACGTCATCGGCCCCGGCGGCAAGGTGGTGCGCGAGATCGTGGAGAAGACCGGCGCCAAGATCGATATCGCCGACGACGGCACCATCAAGGTCGCTTCCGCCGACCGCGAGGCCATCGCCAAGGCCATCGAGTGGATCAAGGGGCTCACCGAGGAACCCGAGGTGGGCAGGATCTACGAAGGCAAGGTGGTGAAGGTCGTGGACTTCGGCGCCTTCGTGAACTTCTTCGGGGCCAAGGACGGGCTGGTGCACATCTCCGAGCTGGCGCCGCGCCGTGTGGGCAAGGTGACCGACGTGGTGAAGGAGGGCGACATCGTGAAGGTGAAGCTTCTCGAGATCGATCCGCGCGGCAAGGTGCGCCTGTCCATGAAGGCGGTGGACCAGAAGACCGGCGAAGACCTGACCAAGAAAAAGGAAAAGGCCGGCGAGTGATCGCCGCGGTCTTTCGACGCGAATGCAGGGCCGATGCTCCACGCGGGGCGTCGGCCTTTTTTGTGACAGTTGGAACGCCGCCCACCACCCCGCGCCCC
>JALUAB010000204.1 GCA_027051195.1 Hyphomicrobiales bacterium | reverse complement strand
GCCCCACTATCGCCGACTGGGCCGATCACCTGACCACCCTGTTTCCGGAAGTGCGGCTGAAGCGCTTCATCGAGATGCGCGGGGCGGACATGGGCAGCGCGCGCATGGTGCCGGCGCTGTCCGCCTTCTGGGTGGGGCTGCTGTATGACGGCACGGCGCTGGATGTGGCATATGATCTCGTGAAAAGCTGGCCCGTCGAGGCCATGCTCAAGCTGCGCGAGGAGGTGCCGAAGAAGGCGCTGAGCGCCGAGATCGCAGGCCGTTCCGTGCGCGAGGTGGCGCGGGAGGTGCTGGCCATCGCCGACGAGGGCCTGGCGCGGCGCAAACGCGTGAACGCCAAGGGGCAGGACGAGCGGCATTACCTCGAAGTCCTGCACGCCATCGTGGCGGAAGGCCGCACCCATGCGGAGGAGCTGCTGGCGCTCTACGAGCGCGATTGGGGCCGCGACATCACCCCCATCTACGACCTCTGCGCCCTGTGAACATCTCCCATCCCTTGAAACGCTCTTCCCCGCTTCCCAGCTGCGTGAATGAGGGGACGCGTTCCCGTCCATTCGGCGATTTTCACGACAGACAAGGGAGATACGATCATGGTGATGGGTGTTGCCCAGTTCGAGAAGCTGTTCCGCCACGCGGCGGGACTGGACATCGACAAGTCCGACATCAAGCGGCTCGAGGATTTCATCAACAACGAGCTGCACGGCCTGCTGCTGATGGCCCAAAGGCTGGCGAAGATGAACGGCCGCGACGTGATCACCGAGGCCGACGTGCCGCTGACCAGGGGCCTGCAGGAGAGCATGCACCAGTTCCGCGAGCTGAACGAGGAAGTGCCGGTGGCGGGCATTCTGGAGCGGCTTGCGAAGCTGCCGCCGCTGGATCTCGCCGTCGGCGAGGACGTGGAGAAGATGCTGCCGGAGCTGGCGGGCGGCATGACCATTTCGCTGGCCAAGGTGTTCAAGATCATCGACCCGGACATGAAGAATCCGCAGACCGAGCACTGGGAAAAGGTGGAGCGGATCTACGAGATTTTGGTCTGACGCCGCCAGCCGGGGTGTGCGGCGCGCTCGTCAACGCAACAGGGCAGCCCCGCGCCCCCACCCAACCACTTGCCCCCACCATATCGGGTGGTTGGGTGGAGGCGCGGGGCGGTGGGCGGTTACGCTTCAGCGCACAGATGAGGGCTTGAAATGCGGCGCAAATCGCGCCATAAGCGGCCCGTGGCCACGCGGGCCGCGATTTCTTTCTCATGCTGCCGTAGCTCAGGGGTAGAGCACTCCCTTGGTAAGGGAGAGGTCGAGTGTTCAAATCACTCCGGCAGCACCATCTCCTTCCTCCCGGAACAGCCAATGCGCCTTGCCGTCGTGCAGGTGGCTGATGCCGCCCTGCCGCACCTTCAAACGCGCCGCCTGCGCCGCGGACACGCCGCACAACAGGTGCGACAGCGCGCGGAAAGTGCCGCCGTGCGCGACGATGACGGCAGGGCCGGACAGGTCATTCAGGAACGACTCCACCCGCGCGCACACGTCCGCGAGGCTCTCGCCGCTTTCGGGGCGCCAGTGGAAATAGCGTTCCGGCTCGGCGGAAGCGTCGAGGCCGATGCTGGCGTGCATGCTTGCCGCTGATTCGCCTTCCCATATGCCGAAGGAGCGTTCCATCAGGCGGGGATCGAAGCGGACGGCCGATTCGGGGCGACCCAGCGCCGTCAGCACATGCGCCAGCGTCTGGCGCACGCGGGTAAGCGGGCTGGCGTGAATGGGAATCGCGGCGCCCCTTTCACCCAGCGCACGGGCAAGCAGCACGGCGGCGGTGCGGGCCTCCCTCTCGCCGCGCGGGGTGAGGCGGGAATCGTCGCGCTGGCCCTGAATCCGCTTCGCGGCGTTCCAGTCCGTCTCGCCGTGGCGCAAGAACCAGATTTCCGTCATCGGCAGGCCCGGCGTGCGCTCAGTCCTCGTCCAGCGCGCGCATGCCGATGATGTTGTAGCCGGCGTCCACGTGCATGATCTCGCCGGTTATGCCACTGGAGAGGTCAGAGAGCAGGAACAGCGCCGC
>JALUAB010000203.1 GCA_027051195.1 Hyphomicrobiales bacterium | reverse complement strand
GCGTAATTTATGGGTCCTGAGTCTACAGGTCGATGCCCCGTTCCTTCGCCTTCTTGCGGATGCGCTGAATGGCCTTTCGCGCCACCTCCTGGCCCCAGACCCGGCCGGCCTGTTGCGAGCGCATGACGATGGACGGCATCTTGCCGATGAGCTTCCTGCCCACGGGCGTGTCGTAGAAGGCGAGGATCTGGCGCATTTCCTCCGCCGTGAACTCTTCCGCATAGATGCGCGCGATCTGATCGACGAGCTTGTCCATGTTGGCTTCCGTGGAAAGCTCCTTCCCCACCTCCTTCATGAGCTGGATGATTTGTTCCTTCTTGTCCGGCCGTGCCCGCACCAGCATGCCCGTGATCTGCGGCATCATGGTGTGCATGATCTGCAACGCGATCTTGTCGGCGCCGGTGGTCATCATCATCTTGCGCGCCAGCGCTAGGCGCTCAGGATCGATCGCTTTTTTCTCTTCCCGCGCCTGCTTCTGTTCCTGCCGCGCACCGTCCTGTTTCGGCGCCTCCTTGGCCAGGGCGTGGGGCGTCGCAACCGCCAGGGCGGCGGCCAGCATCAACATTTTCCGCATGAAAACATCCTCCTTGCGCGGCCGGGCCGCAGTTTCAACGTCCGTGTCGGTTTTCAGGCCGCGCGGGAGGGCTGCGCCCCGGTCAGCAGGGCGTAAAGCGCATTCGGCTCCCGCGTGGCGCGCAGTTTTTCCACCAGCGACTTGTCACGCAACACACGGGAAACCCGGGCCAGCGCCTTCAGATGGTCGGCCCCGGCGCTTTCCGGCGCCATCAGCATGAACACGATATCCACTGGCTTGTGATCCAGCGCGTCGAACTCCACCGGCGTCGCCATCCGGGCGAAAAAGCCGCGCACGTGCTCGATGCCGGGAAAGCGGCCGTGCGGAATGGCGATGCCGCCGCCCAGCGCCGTGCTGCCCAGCCGTTCGCGCTGCAACAGGACGTCGAAGATGAACCGTTCGTCCAGCCCGGTCGTTTCTGCCGCGTGCGCGGCCAGCGCCTGCAACACCTGGCGCTTGCTGCCTGCCTGCAGCGCCGGCAGCACGTCGGCCGAGCGCAGGATATCCGACAAATCCATGCCTGCCTCCCTTTCGGGCGCAAATCAGTCCGCCCCCTTCTGCCACATGCCGATGGCGACGAAAAGGCGAAAATGGGGAGCGCGACCCCTTATTGTTGCACGCAGGGGCCAGGGTCTATCCACGCCACGTGCCCGTCATCGCGGCGATAGACCACGTTGATGCCGCCATGCGAGGCATTGCGGAAGATGAGGAACGGCCGCTCCTGCAGCTCCAGCTGCATCACCGCCTCGCCGGCCGTCATCTCCATGATGTGCTCCTCCGTTTCCGCCACCACGGTGGGGTGCAGCTCGGACTCCTCGCCCTCTTCCCCTTCCGTTTCCACTTCCTGCTCCGCCAGCGCCACGGCCTCCGCGGCCAGCTCCGGCTCCGGCGCCACCACGAAGCTGGGCGCGGTGCGCCGTGCCAGCGGCTCCCGGCGGCGCTTTTTCACGTGGCTCTTCAGCTTGCGCTTGTAGCGGCGCAGGCGCTTTTCCATGCGCTCCAGCGCCTGCTCGAAGGCGGCATAGACGTCATCGCCCGCGCCTTTCGCCTGCATCACCAGCCCGGTGGTGAGGTGCATGACGATTTCCACGCCGAACTGGCTGCGCTGTTTCTCCGCCACCACCATGGCGCTGGTCACGCCATTGAAATATTTCTCCGCGATTTCGTGCAGACGCGAATCCACGTGTTCCTGGAAGGCGGTGCCGATATCCAGGTTCTTGCCGCTGACCCTGATTTGCATGGCTTTCTTGCTGTTCTGGTTGCTGGATGAAAGATCGTTTGCGTGGCGCACCACGCCCGTGTTGCCGGCCGGTGTCGTGCCTGGTCCGAACCGGCGCGCCATCCCCGCTTCGAGGTGTGCGAACCTCTTCATGCAAATCATTATGGCGCACCCGGCGGCGCTTTTCCAGATGCCGCCGCGAAAAAGCGCCGAATGCTGCCTCAACCCTTGAGTTTCGCTAGGCTCAGGACCCATAAA
>JALUAB010000202.1 GCA_027051195.1 Hyphomicrobiales bacterium | reverse complement strand
AGGAGTGCATCCGCCTGCACGAGCTGGTGCTGAGCATCTACAAGGACTTCGGCTTCGAGGATGTGCGCATCAAGTTCTCCGATCGGCCGGAGAAGCGCGTCGGCTCCGACGAGATCTGGGACGCGGCGGAGGCGGCGCTGAAGGAGGCCGTGGAGGAGGCCGGTGGCGAATATACGCTGAACCCGGGCGAGGGTGCCTTCTATGGCCCGAAGCTGGAATACGTGCTGCGGGACGCCATCGGGCGCGACTGGCAGTGCGGCACGGTGCAGCTGGATTTCAACCTGCCCGGGCGCTTCGAGGCCTTCTTCGTCGGCGCGGATGGCGAGAAACACACGCCGGTGATGATCCATCGCGCCATGTTCGGCTCGCTCGAGCGCTTCATCGGCATCCTGCTGGAGCATTACGCCGGGCATCTGCCGCTGTGGCTGGCGCCGGTGCAGGTGGTGGTGGCCACCATCACCTCCGATGCCGATGATTACGCGCGGCAGGTGGAGGCCAGGCTGAAGGCGGCGGGCCTGCGCGCCGAGGCCGACCTGCGCAACGAGAAGATCAACTACAAGGTGCGCGAGCACTCGCTGGCCAAGGTGCCGGTGATCCTCGTGGTCGGCAAGCGCGAGGTGGAGGAGGGCACGGTGAACGAACGCCGCCTCGGCTCCAAGGCGCAGCGAACGCTGAAGCTGGAGGAGGCCGTCGCGGCGCTGGCCGAGGAGGCCATGCCGCCGGACATCCGCCGCGAGCGCGAGGGCGCAACGGCTGCCTGACCCGGTATGGACGAGGACGACAGGAAAGCACGGCTGGAAGAACTGGAGCGGCGGCTGTCGAAGCTGGAAGAACGGCTGGCGGAGCAGGAACGGCCGGGCGCGTTCGATACCTTCTTCGCCAGTTTCGTGACTGCCTTCGTCAGCCTGACGATCATCGTCATCGGCATCACCATCGCCGTGGCGCTGGCGCTGCTGTTCCTCCTCTGGTGCTGCCCCGACACCCTGAAACGCTGGCTGCCGGGCTGAGCCATCTCACGTGGATACACGCAGTCGTTCGTGGAAGCGGCGGCGGTGGGCTTCCAGGAAGGCCGGGTCGGGGCAGAAGCGTTCCGGCATGGAAAGGCGCGGGCTGTCCACCCGCTCCAGCACACGCCGCGCCTCGCGGGACACGTCCGGTGCGATCACCAGCCGCATGTCCTCGTCGAAGGTAATGAGGTGGCGGTCGAAGGCGCGGTCGTGCAGGGTGTTCAGGCAGATGCCATTGCGCGGGTTCAAACGATTCGCCGGGTCTTCCCGCCAGGCCACGATGTGCGAGGCGTTCAGCAGGCGCGGGTCGTTCACGCCGGTGAGCGGACAGCGCTCGGCCCAGGCCGCCAGCACCATGCGGCGGAAGAAGTCCTGCCCCAGCCGCTGGCGCACGGCGACGATACGCTCGGTGGCCTGTGGCGGGGTGGGGTGGATGGGATCGGCCTGCTCCTCGGCCAGGCCCGGCGGCGTTTCCGCCATGCCGGTCTGCCTGGCGAAGACGGGCAGGAGCATCTCGGGATTTTCGAGGAAGGCCTGCCAGATTTCCCTGTCCAGGCGGCTTGTGTGGCTCATGCCCTTGCGCGGCAGCGAGTCGTCCAGCGCGGCGAAATTGCACGCCTTCAGCGCCACCGCGCCGGGCGTGCGGCCCAGCCGTTCGGCCAGTCTGACGATCTCGGAGTTGTGCGTGTTCAGCCGCCCGAAGGGCGTGCGCAGATACAGCGCCAGCGCCTCCAGCGTTTCCTCCCGTGTCCAGTTGCGTCGCCTGTTCCCCATACGGCGCATGATGCCGCAAGGGGAACAGGAGCGCAAAACGAAAGAACCGCCCGCGGATGCGGGCGGCCCCGTTGCGTGTGCTCTTCATGCGGCAGACATCATCCACCCGCCGGCAGGGGCATCATGCCGCGGTGGAAGATGTAGGCCACCACGTAGGCGATGGGCGCGATGACCAGGAACAGGGCGATGGCATAGAGCACCGCCAACTTGCCCATGCCGCGCAGCTTGGAGAAATCGGTGATGATGCCGATGGCCACGAAGGTGAGCATGAACATCATCTTGCGCATGGGGCTTTGCACGATCTT
>JALUAB010000201.1 GCA_027051195.1 Hyphomicrobiales bacterium | reverse complement strand
GCATGGCACGGAGCGGAAGGCGGCATTGCCGGAAAGGCTCTTCCGCCCTTTTCGTGCGGCTGAAGGCGTATTACCTTCGCGCTTGCGAAACCATGCAGTCGGAGGCGTTTTTCTTGCAGTTCGACCATTTACCGGCGGAATCCGACCTGTTGCGCACGTTGGGTGACGCGGCGCTGGCGGCGGCGCGGGATGCTTCCGCCGGGCATCTGCAACGTGAGAACGCCAAGGAAGGCGCCGTGCGTGCCTTCGACACGGCGGCACACGCGGCCATCGAGCGCCACCTGAAGAAGGCCCGGCTGCCACTGATCCTGTTCTCGGAGGAAGGCGTGCCGAAGCGGCTGGGTCGCGGCGCGCCATTGATGCGGGTAATCGTGGATCCGGTGGACGGCTCGGACAATTTCTCCCTCGGTCCGCCATTCGCCGCCATGGCCAATTTCTGTGCCGCCATCACGCCACCGGCGGGGCTGCTGGACGCGGCCACCGTGCGCGCCGCGCTCATTCGTCCGCTGGCGGGAGATGCATGTTCCTTCCTGCTGCATCGCGGCCGGGCCCACATGGAGCGAAACGGCGAAACCATGCCGCTGGCCGTGAACGGCACGCGGGCGCTCGCCGAGGCCATGATTTCCGCGGAGCTGAACCATCACGCGCCGGGCCGGCCGCTGGCGGAGGTTCTGAGCAGGGCGCGGGGCGTGCGTGCGCCAGGCTGCTGTTCGGCGGCACTGCTGGCGGTTGCGCGCGGACAGCTGGATGCTCATATCGACATCCGCAACCGGCTGACGGCAGAAAGCTGGCTGGCCGCGGCGGCCATGGTGCGCGCCGCCGGCGGAGTCGTCATCCTGCTGGATGACGCGCTGGAGAAGGCGGATGCTCCCGCCAACCTGCTGCAGCGACGTTCGCTCATCGCCGCCGCCAGCCGCGACCTGATGGAGGAAATCCTCGCGCATCTGCGCAAGGCCTTCCTGTGAGTCCGTGTATGTTCCGCGTTCAATCGGAGGATGCATCATCCAGTGAAACGGGAAGCGGAAATCATGGACACGCAGGCGCATGCACCGGTTCATCCCACCGTCACGCCACGTCCGGCGGCGGCAGTGCTGCTGGCCGCCGGCGAAGGATCGAGCCTGTTCCCTGCACGAAACCGACCGACATCCATGACGCTGGTGCTGGGGTTGACGCTGGCGGAGCGCGCGGTGCTGTTCTTCCGGGATCTGGGCGTGCGCATCATCTACGTGGCGCTGGGGCACCGGGCGGCGGAGGTGGAGGAGCATTTCCGCCGTATCGGCCGCCGCCGCGGAGTGGAGATCGTGCCGGTGCGGGCGGAGAACTGGCGGGAGGGCAACGGGGCTTTGGCGCTGGCGGCGGTGAAAGCGTTGACTGAACGCGAGGGGGCAAACGCGCCCTTCTGGCTGGCGATGGCGGATCACCTGCCGGATGCGCGCATGGCAGAAGCCCTGCTCGCCCGGCCGCTGCCGCATGATGCGCTGCGGCTGGCGGTGGACACGAACCGGACGGGGCTGTTCGACGTGGACGACGTCACCAAGGTGCGGCTGTCGGAAAGCCTGGGTGAGCTGTTCATCCGCGACATCGGCAAGGACATCTCCCCGTGGGACGCGGCGGACACGGGGCTGTTCCTGTGCACACCGGCGCTGGCCGAGGTGCTAAGCACCGCTGGCGCGGAGGGCGATTGGAGCCTGACCGCGACGATGAAACGGCTGGCGCGGGAAGGCCGGGCGCTGGCCGCGGACGTGCGCGGCGCGCAATGGCTGGACGTGGACACGCCGGAGGCGCTGGCGGAGGCGGAACGGCGGCTGCTGGCGGTGGAGCACGGCAAGACACACGACGGGCCGGTGGCTCGCCACATCAACCGGCCGCTGTCGCGGCTCATCACTCGTTACGTGGTGAACCTGGACGTGACGCCCAACCGGATAACCCTGCTCTCCTTCGCGCTGGCGGCGCTGGCGGCCTTCATCATGGCCCTGCCTGGCTGGCCCGCGCTGGCGGTGGGCGGCGTGCTGGCCCAGCTGTCCTCCGTCATCGACGGGGTAGACGGCGAAATCGCACGGCTGAAGCGGTTGCAGTCCGATTACGGCGC
>JALUAB010000200.1 GCA_027051195.1 Hyphomicrobiales bacterium | reverse complement strand
AAAAGGAGGATACACGAATGAGCAGGATTGTCGGCATCGACCTTGGCACCACCAACTCCTGCGTGGCGGTGATGGAAGGCAAGGAGCCGCGGGTGCTGGAGAACGAGGAAGGCACGCGCACCACGCCGTCCGTCGTGGCCTTCACCGAGGACGGCGAGATTCTGGTGGGCATCCCGGCCAAGCGCCAAGCCGTGACCAACCCGGAGAACACCATCTTCGCCATCAAGCGCCTCATCGGCCGGCGCTTCGATGACGCAATAGTGAAGAAGCACATCGAGCTGGTGCCCTACAAGGTGGTGAAGGCCGACAACGGCGATGCCTGGGTGGAGGTGCGCGGCAAGAAGTATTCGCCGCAGCAGATTTCCGCCTACATCCTGGAGAAGATGAAGCAGACCGCCGAGCGCGCGCTGGGCGAGGACGTGAAGCAGGCGGTGGTCACCGTGCCCGCCTACTTCAACGACCAGCAGCGCCAGGCGACGAAGGACGCCGGCAAGATCGCGGGGCTGGAGGTGCCGCGCATCATCAACGAGCCGACGGCGGCGGCGCTGGCCTATGGCCTGGACAAGAAGCAGGAAGGCACCATCGCCGTGTATGACCTGGGCGGCGGCACCTTCGACATCTCCATCCTGGAGATCGGCGACGGCGTGTTCGAGGTGAAGTCCACGAACGGCGACACGTTCCTGGGCGGCGAGGACTTCGACATGCGCATCGTCGATTTCCTGGCCGACGAGTTCAAGAAGGAGCAGGGCATCGACCTGCGCCAGGATCGCCTCGCGCTGCAGCGTCTGAAGGAGGCGGCGGAGAAGGCCAAGATCGAGCTTTCCTCCACCAACCAGACGGAGATCAACCTGCCGTTCATCACGGCGGATCAGTCCGGGCCGAAGCACCTGCAGATGAAGCTGACCCGGGCGAAGCTGGAGAGCCTGGTGGAGGATCTGGTGGATCGCACCATGGAGCCGTGCAAGAAGGCGCTTGAGGACGCCGGGCTGAAGGCCTCCGACATCGACGAGGTGATCCTCGTGGGTGGTCAGACGCGCATGCCGCTGGTGCAGCAGAAGGTGAAAGAGTTCTTCGGCAAGGAGCCGCACAAGGGCGTGAACCCGGACGAGGTGGTGGCCATGGGCGCGGCGATCCAGGGTGGCGTGCTGTCCGGCGAGGTGAAGGACATCCTGCTGCTGGACGTCACCCCGCTGAGCCTCGGCATCGAGACGCTGGGCGGCGTGTTCACCCGCATCATCGAGCGCAACACGCCGATCCCGACGAAGAAGAGCCAGATCTTCTCCACCGCGGAGGACAACCAGCAGGCGGTGACCATCCGCGTGTTCCAGGGTGAGCGCGAGATCGCGGCGGAGAACAAGCTGCTGGGCCAGTTCGACCTGGTGGGCATTCCGCCAGCGCCGCGCGGCGTGCCGCAGATCGAGGTCACCTTCGACATCGACGCCAACGGCATCGTGCACGTCTCGGCCAAGGATCTGGCCACCGGCAAGCAGCAGGAGATCCGCATCCAGGCCTCCGGCGGCCTGTCGGACGACGAGATCGAGAAAATGGTCAAGGAGGCCGAGGCGCACCGCGAGGAAGACCAGAAGCGCCGCGAGCTCATCGAGGCGCGCAACCAGGCCGACGCCGCCATCTACCAGGCGGAGAAGTCGCTCAAGGAGCTTGGCGAGAAGGTCTCCGATGACGACAGGAAGGCCGTGGAGAGCGCCATCGAGGAGCTGAAGAAGGCCATGGAGTCCGATGACATCGAGGCGATCAAGGCCAAGACGGCGGCGCTGGCCACGGCGGCGATGAAGCTGGGCGAGAAGGCCTATCAGCAGGCCGGTGGCGCGGCGGATGCCGGGGCGGCCGGTGGCGAGACCGGCGGCGAGCAGGCTTCCGCCGGTGGCGCGGCCGGAGAAGAGGACGTGGTGGACGCCGACTTCGAGGAAGTGGACGACGACAAGAAGTGAGGCGCTCCACCATCCGGCGCCAAAGCACACGGGGCTCCGTCGGCTTGTGCCGGCGGGGCCTTTTTTCATGGGCGCGCCGCCGCCGGGGCCGGAGCCGGCCGTTTCTCATCCAGAATGCATAAATGACCACCCACCGCCCCGTGCCCCACCC
>JALUAB010000199.1 GCA_027051195.1 Hyphomicrobiales bacterium | reverse complement strand
TGGCATATGCCCGCGCGCAGGAGGCGGCAGCCGATCAGGCCTCCGCCCGCTACCTCGAAAAGGCGAAAATCTCGGGCCGCGGCATGCTCTCCATGTTCCGCCGCCTGGCCGACCGCTCCATCGCCACGCTGGCCAATGCCGACCCCTACGTGCTCACCCATCCCATGCCGCTGCAACGAATTCGCCTGCTGGAGAAACGACTGAAGAAAAGCCCGTGGTATGACAAGCCTGATCCTCCCTACCTCGCCTGGCGGCACGCGCTGATGCAGGCCAAGCTCACGGGCTTTCTCTCTTCGCCGCGCACGGTGTGGCGCAAGTATCCGAAATCGGACACCTCCCAGCCCGCGCGCTATGCCCGGGCGATTGCCGCTTTCCGCGTGGGCGACACGCGCACCGCCCTGCGCCTGCTCGATTCGCTCATCCGCGAGAAGCCCAGATATCCGTGGTTTCACGACATGAAGGGCCAGGTGCTGCTGGAATCCGGCCGTGTCAAGGAAGCTGCGCGCGAATACGCCCTCACCGCCCGCCTCGCGCCGCGTAACGGGCTGGTGCGGGTTTATCTGGCGCAGGCGCTGCTGGCCTCCGGCGGCGAGGCCAACGCGCGCGCCGCGCTGAAGCAATTGCGCATCGCCGAGCCCACGGAAGGCGGACGCACTCTCCTGCACCGTCTCAAGGCGCGTGCCTACGCCGCGCTGGGCGATCTGAAGCGCGCCGAATTGGAAACTGCCGAGGCCGCCTTGCGCGCCGGCGACCTCAACCTCGCCATCGCCAAGGCGAAGCGCCTGGTAAAGCGGTTTCGCAAGGGCTCGCCCGGCTGGCTGCGCGCCAACGATATTTTGAACACGGCCAAACGTCTGAAAAGGCTATGATGCCACCGCATCGCCTCGCAAGCGACAGCCCATGAAAGGAGAAGACATGCGCAGAATCGTCACCACCGCCATCGCCCTGTGCGCCCTTGGCGCTCCCCTTCAGGCCGGAACGTTCTCCGACGCCCAGAAGCGGGAGATCGAGCAGGTCGTGCGGCAGTATCTGCTGCAAAATCCGGAAATCCTCATTGACATGACCCGCAATCTGGAGGCGAAGCGCCAGGCGGAGGCGCAGACCCGGGCCAGGGCAGCGCTTTCCGCCCATGGCGATCTCGTCTTCAACAATCCCGCCGACCCGGTGCTGGGCCCTAAGGATGCGAAAGTCGCTCTCGTGGAATTCTTCGACTACAACTGCGGCTTCTGCCGCCGCGCGCTTAAGGACCTGCAGCGGCTGGTGGAAAAGCACAAGGATCTGAAGGTGGTATTCAAGGAGTTCCCCATCCTCGGCCCGGGCTCCGATGAAGCCGCGCGCATCGCCCTGGCGGCGCAGAAGCAGGATCCGCGAAAATACTGGAAGCTGCATCAGGCGCTGCTTGAATATCCCGGCCGCATTGACGGCAAGGTGGCGCTGGCGGTGGCCAAGAAGCTTGGCTACGACGTGGAGAAGCTGAAGAAGGACATGAATTCGGATGAAGTGAAGTCCATCATTGCCACTAACATGCAGCTGGCGGACGCCCTGGGCATTCAGGGCACACCGGCCTTCGTCACTCCCGGAAAGATCATCCGCGGCGCGCAGGGCTTCACCGTTCTCGACAAGGCGGTGGAAGAGGCCCGCGCCTCCACGAACGACGACAAGGGATAAATCATATTGCGTAATGCTGAGCGGTGAAACTGCCCCTCACCCAGTCCACCCAATCCCCTGTTTCTCATGATTTGAGGGTTGCGTGGGGTGCGGGGCGGCGGGTGGTTCTTCATGCTTTTGGTATAAGCGCGGAAACCACTTTTTATACCGGCAATGGACGAAAGACGAAGGGCGCGGAACGATCCGGTTCCGCGCCCTCGTTGTCTTGCCGATGCGTTGCCACGCCTCAGTTGAGCTTGATGTCGGCGATGCGCTGCCAGTCGGGGATCTTCGTCATGTTGGCCAGCGGCTTGGTGTAGGTTTCGGCCTTCACGAACCAGGCGAGCCGCGGCTCATACCACTTGTAGTCGGTGAGCATGTCGGTCATCGGCCGGTAGAAGGCCGGGTTCAGAAACGCCTGGCCCCAGCGCACATACTTGTTGTAGTCGAAATGCGCCACGGCGGACTTCCACACGTTCGCGTTCATCGGCGCCATCATCCACTTGAACATGCCCACCGGATTCATCGCCTTGATGGAGGCCTTCGTGAGCTTCTCGAAGTCGGTCAGGCCGCGCATCCAGGTGTCCCACATCACCGGCTCCATGGAGCAGTTCATCATCACGTGCACGGTGCGCGGGTCGTTCACGATGTCCATGAGCTTGAAGAACTTCTCCGGGTCGTTGATCGTCTCGGCCATGACCTCGGAGTCGGTGAAAGCCTTCAGATACGGCTTGATATCATTGAATTCCGCCGCGGAGGCGCCCTTGCACTCGGTGTAGTAGGCTGCGGCCTTCTCGAACTTGTGCTCGCCCGCGGCATTCTCCTCTGCCGCCAGCGCCGGCGCCCCCATCAGGGCAATGGTGGCCACGGACGCGGCAAGAAACTTCTTCAACGTCATCTCCCGAACCTCCTCGGATTGCTTCTGCCAGAGCCCCCGGCATCAATTCACATCAAATTGATGCGAATATTCGTATATTAGAATTGCCATATATGCAAGGGATGAAATACGCGTTAACACGCATAATTTCCCCCTGCGACAATTCGCCCACATCCCGCCGCTGCGAAACAGAAAGAAAAACGGCCCGTCCCCCACGGAGACGGGCCGAAACGGATGGCGCCGATGAAACGGCTTCAGCGCGAAAGGGAAAGTGGAATGTGCACCCCCGCCTCCACCATGCCGCCGAGCAGGCTCACACCCTCGCTGTCGCCATCGCTGACGCCGTCCCAGCGGCGCACGTCCACCAGCGCCCTGCCGAAGAAGCTGGCCCCGGTGTCCATCAACTGCTGGCGATACTCCAGCCCGGCCCTGGCCTCCATGATGCGAAAGCCGATGTTTCTTTCGGCGGTACCAACATCGCTCCACTTGTTGTCGAACATGAGCGCATAGCGGCCTTCGCCAAACAGTCCGAGCCCGCCGATCAGGTCACGGCGCAGCTCGATTCCGGCCTGGATGCCCACGGCGGAAGGCACTTCCTGAAAGGAGGTGCCGTAATCCTCGCGGAAGCTGGCGAACCGCAAACCGGCGGAAACCTTGCCCTCCATGCCGGATCCGGGCGTGAAGGCCTGCGTCAGCTCCACGTCCAGCGTGCGCATGCGAAAGGCATCTTTCTTGTTGGCGGCCGGATCGTCGGTGGCATCCTTGTAGCGCCAGTACCGCAGCCGCGCGCCCAGCCCGCCTTCCCCTTGCAGGGCGAGCCAGAACGTGGGGCTGGCCTTGTAGTCATAACCTTCCGCATCTCCCTCGGAATCATGCGCCTTCAGGAACGACACGGCGATGCCGGCATCGATGCCCCCGGCGAACCGATCGCCCACGGCAAGATCGGCGGCGGGCCGAACGTCCTGCGCGGCACCAATGGGAACCCGCACCCCCGCTTCGAAAGCGTAGCCGAACAGGCTGGTGCTTTCCGTGTCACCGTCGCTCACGCTGTCCCAGAGCTGCGCGGCAGCCATGGCCCTGCCGAAAAGCACCGCGCCGCCTTCCCACAGCGGATATTCATAGGTCATTCCCAGGTTCAGCTCGGTGGTGCCGAAAACGATATTCCTTTCCTGACTGCTGCCGTCCCGCCACCGGTTGTCGAACATCAGCGCATGGCGGCTTTCCCCGAACAGGCTCAGCCCGCCCACCAGCGGGCGCCGGATCTCCACGCCACCGACCAGCCCCCAGGCGGAAGGCACCACGAGCGTGGAAATGCCCTGCGCCTCCTCGTAGCGGGCGAAACGCACGCCACCGAAAACACGCCCATGGAGGTTTTCGCCGAGGCTGAACGTCTGCGTCGCTTCCACGTCCAGAGTGCGCATCTTCACCCGGTCGTATATGGAAGCGGCGGGATCGTTAGTGGTATCATTGTATTGCCACCACCTTGCCCGCAGGCCCAGGCCGCTACGCCCCTGCCAGGCCAGCCAGACCAGCGGAGAGATCTTCCGGTCATAGTCGGTGAACTGCCCCTCGGTGTGATAAGGCTTGAGCAGCAGCAGCCGCACTCCCATGGACAGGCCGGATTCATCCCGTCCGGGCTCCATGTCCGCGGTGGGCGTCACCCGTGTTTCACCGCCAAGGGAAGCGCGCACCCCGAGCTCGAAGGAAGCGCCGAAGAGGCCCGTGCCTTCCGTGTCGGCATCGCTCATGCCGTCCCAGTAATGGGCCACGGCGCCCGCGCGGCCGTAGAGCACTGGCCCGCCGGCCCACAGGGCATGGCCATACTCCAGGCCGAGCCTGCCTTCCGCGATACCGAAGCCCAGGTCCCTGTAGGAGGTGGTCCCCTCGCGCCACTTGTTTTCGAACATGTAGGCATATCGCGCGCTGCCGAAGATGCCGAAACCTCCCACCAGCGCACGACGCAGCTCGATACTGCCGACGAACCCGAGCGCCGACGGCACGACGACTCCGTTCACTTCCTTGTACCTGGCATGCCGCAGGCCGACGGAGAACAGCCCGTGCAGGCTGCCCAGCGTGAACGCCTGCGTGGCCTCCAGGTCGATCGTGCGCATCTTCAGGCGGGTGTAGATGGAGGAAGCCGGCCCGGAGCCCTTGTACTGCCACCAGCGCCCGCGGATGCCCAGGCCGTTGCTCCACTGGTAGCCGAGCCAGATGGAAGGCGCCGCCTTGTAGTCGTAGCCCGTGATCTGCCCTTCCGTGTGATACGGCTTGAGCACCTGAATCTCCACGCCGCCCTGCAGCCCTTCGCCGCTCTCCTGCGCATGTGCCAATGCCGCACCAGCCGCCAGCACCAGGGCGACAAGACTTGTTTGCGCCACCTTGGAACGAACCATCGCTCTACCCCTCACCTTTTGCAAAAATAAGGAATATATTCACGGAATATATTCTTATTTGCATCCCCTATGACTAGGAATCAATAAGAATAGAGCAAAAAGAAGTCAAATTAGATTCCACAAAAATGCATGCCTTTTCTTGTGCTGTTGCATCATGACAACAACCACCCGGCGCAGGCGCACCCCACCCCTTCGCCGTGGTGTCCTCCGACATGCTCATGCTCAATGGAAAGGAAGAAGGAAGTCGGGAGGGCGCACGCCCGGCCTTTGCCGGCACCCTCGCCGGGCGGAACCGGCCTTTGCATGGGGCCGACGCCGCTCTCTCAGAGCAGCCCCAGGCCCTTGAGCTTGCGATACAGGGCCGAACGCTCCATGCCGATGGCGGCGGAGGTGCGCGAGATGTTACCGGCGAAGCGCGCCAGCTGTGCCTGCAGATAGCGGCGCTCGAACTCCTCCCGCGCCTGCTTCAGCGGCAGCGTGAGCATGCGCTCCAGATCCAGCCCGTTGCCGTCACCGCCCTGCCCCGCCGTTTCCTCGGACGGCAGCATGTCCGGCGTGATCTCCTCTATGTCCTCGCCGCCGTGGAGAATCATCAGGCGCTCCACGTAGTTGCGCAGCTGGCGCACGTTGCCCGGCCAGTCCCGCGCCTGCAGCACCGTCAGCGCCTCTTCGGACAGCCGCTTCACCGGATGGCCGGAAGAGCGCGAATACTGCTCGATGAAATGCGCCACCAGCTCCGGAATGTCCTCTCGCCGCTCCGCCAGCGACGGCACATGGATGGGCATCACTGCCAGGCGATGGTAGAGATCGGCGCGAAAGGCCTTCTCCCCCATCAGCCGTTCCAGGTTGCGCGCGGTGGAGGAAACCACCCGCACGTCCACCCGCACCTCGCGCTCACCGTTCACCCGCGTGAAGGTCTGATCCATCAGAACCCGCAGCACCTTGCTCTGCGTCTGCGGCGGCATGTCCGCCACCTCGTCTATGAACAAGGTGCCGCCGTGCGCTTCCTCCAGCTTGCCGATGGTATGCTGCCCGGGCCCCAGCTCGCGGCCGAACAGTTCCTCCTCCATCCGCTCCGGCGAAAGCGCCGCCGCCGAAAGCACCACGAACGGCCCCTGCGCCCGCCGCGACTGCGCGTGCAGCACCCGCGCCGCCAGCTCCTTGCCCGCGCCCGGCGGGCCGGAGATGAGCACCCGCGCGTTCGTCGGCGCCGCCTTCTCGATGGTCTGCCGCAACTGCCGCATGACGGCGGAGGAACCCACCATCTCCAGTGTGCCGCTCTTGTGCTTCAGCTCGATGTTCTCGCGCTTCAGGCGCGAAAGCTCCAGCGCCCGCTGCACCGTCAGCACCAGCTTGTCGGCTTTGAACGGCTTCTCGATGTAGTCGTGCGCGCCTTTCTTGATGGCCGCCACCGCCGTTTCGATGTTGCCGTGTCCGGAGATGATGATCACCGGCAAATCCGGATGCCCCCGGCGAATGAGTTCCAGCAGCTCCAGCCCGTCCAGCTTCGACCCCTGCAACCAGATGTCCAGCACCACCAGCGCCGGACGCCGGGCGTTGATCTCCTGCAGCGCGCTGGTGCTGTCGCCCGCCAGCCGCACCTCGAAGCCCTCGTCCTCGAGAATGCCGCCGATCAATTCGCGAATGTCGGCCTCGTCATCGACGATGAGAATGTCGGCGCTCATGTCTGGCCGTCCTCCGTCTCCTGCGTCCCTTCCGCCCGCCGCGCCGCCTGCGCGGCGTCACCCGCGCCTTCCGCCCGCTCCAGCGGCAGCCACAAACTCACCATCGCCCCCTGCCCTTCCGGCGAATCTTCCAGTTCCAGCCGCCCCCCGTGCTCCTCCATGATGCGCTTGACGATGGCCAGACCAAGGCCGGTGCCCTTCTCGCGCGTGGTCATGTAGGGCTCGGTCAGCCGGCCGCGGTTTTCCTTCGGCAACCCCTTGCCGTTGTCGATGACGCGCACCACCGCCCAGCCGTCCGCCTCCTCCAGCCGCACCACGATGCGCCCTTCCACCCCCGGCTCCTCCTCGCGCCTGGCCTCTATGGCCTCGCGCGCGTTCTTGGCCAGATTCGTCAGCGCCTGCGTGAGCAGTCGCCGGTCGATGGGCAGCACCAGCGGCTTCCCGGGCAATTGCAGGTCGAACGTCACGTCCTCGCTGCCCACCCGCTGCAACAGCAACGCTTCCTTGATCACCTGCACGATGTCCTGCGGCTCCGGCCGCGCCGACGGCATGCGCGCGAAGGATGAAAATTCGTCCACCATCCTCCCCAGATCCTCAACCTGCCGGATGATGGTGTCCGTGCACTGCGTGAACACTTCCGGGCTGGACTGGATCTCGCGGCCGAAGCGCCGTTTCAGCCGTTCGGCGGAAAGCTGGATGGGCGTCAGCGGATTCTTGATCTCGTGCGCGATACGCCGCGCGATATCCGCCCACGCGGCATTGCGCTGCGCGTTCATAAGCTCGGTGGTGTCGTCGAAGGTAAGCACGAATCCCGCCACGTGGCCCTCGGAACATTCCGTCGTCACCCGCACCACGAAGCTGCGCTCCTCGTCGTTCACCCGCATGTGCACGTGGTCTTCCGCCTGTCCGGAGCGCCGCCCTCTCGCCTTTTCCAGCACCGGCGCGAAGGCCGGCACCACCTCCGCCAGCGGCCGGCCGACCAGCTCTTCGCGTCCCAGCCCCAGCAGTTCGCGCCCGGAACGGTTCACCAGCCGGATGCGTCCCTGCTCGTCCAGCCCCATGACGCCGGCGGAAACGCCGCTCAGCACCGCTTCCATGAAGCGCTGGCGTTCATCCAGCTCGTGGTAGGCGTCCAGCAGCTTCTGCCGCTGATCCTTGAGCTGCCGCGTCATCTGGTTGAACACCCGCACCAGCAGGGCGATGTCGTCCTGCCCCTTCGGCCGGGGCAGGCGCACGTCGAAATTGCCCCGCCCCAGTTCGCGCGCGGCGCGGATCAGATCCACCACCGGCGCCACCAGCCTGTCCGCCAGCCACAGGCCGAACCACGTCGCCGCCAGCAGGAAGATGAGTGTGACCCCGGCATAGACGAAGGCGAAGGTCACCTGCAGGCCGAAGCGCTGCTTCTTGAATGCGATGAATTCGGAAAGCTCCTCCCGCGCGCGAGAGAGCTGGCGAATCACCTCCGGGTTCACCGCCCGGTACACGAGCAGGTAGCGCCCGGGCCACTTTTCCAGCTTCATCAGGGCCCGGATGAAATTGTCGCCCGGCCCCGGCCCCGTCACCACCACCTTGCCTTTCGCCGCCTGCCGGAACGCCCCCGGTGGTGGCACCCGCAGGCGAATGTCCGGCCCCTTGCGCACCGCCGCCTCCACGTATCCGCGCCCCGGGTCCAGCACGAATATGGCGGCGTCTCCGCGCAATTCCGCCAGCACCCGCAACTTCTGCAGAAACAGCCGCCGGTCGCGCTGCGCCAGCGCCGGGTCGGCGTCGATCTCCCGCGCCACGGACCGCGCATCCACCCGTGCCTGCTCCACCTTGTCCTGGATGTAGGCCTCCGAAACGATGATGGCACGCCGCACGATGCTTTCGATGCGCTGCGAGAACCAGGCGTCCAGCCCCCGGTTCAGCGTGACGGATGCGAAAATGGCCACGATGATGGCCGGCACCGCCGCGAACAGGGAAAGCAGGCCCACGATGCGCGCGTGCAGCCGCGCGCCCGCCAGCCGCCGCCGCTGCGCCCGAACCAGCCAATAGACCTGCACGCCGATGAGCGCCGCCAGCAGCAATACCATCAGCCCGTTCGCCGCCACCAGCCAGGAAACCAGCTCCGGCGTCGGGCGAATGGGCGTCAGCCCGGTGAGGATGAGATAGGTGGCCAGCCCCAGCAGCAATGCCGCCACCACCAGCACCAGCCCGGCCCAGCCGGTGTGCGGGCGGCGGAAGGAAACGATATCGTCATCATTGGCCGGCGGCACCGGCGCGCCGCCACGCGCACCGGACGGCGGTGTGGTTTCGCTCTTTCCGGCTGTTACCACGGTGTCGCCCATGAACCATCCGCTGGCCGTGCCGCTGCCCGCCGCCCTTCATAGCAGGCGGCTGTGGCAGAAAGTCAACACACTGTGGCATTTCTGCGACAGTGCCGGTAGCGGTTTCATTCCACGGTCACGGATTTCGCCAGGTTGCGCGGCTGATCCACGTCCGTGCCCAGAAATACCGCGGCGTGATAGGCCAGCAGTTGCACCGGAATGGCATACAGCAGCGGCGCGATGAACGGATCGGACGCCGGCACGGTGATGGTCTGGAAGGCCTTTGCCCCGTGCTCCGCCGCCCCGGCCTCGTCGGTTATCAGCACCACCTTCGCGCCGCGCGCCATCACCTCCTCCATGTTAGATACGGTTTTCTCGAACAGCGCGTCACGCGGTGCGATAACCACCACCGGCACGTTCTCGTCGATCAGCGCGATGGGCCCGTGCTTCAGCTCACCGGCGGCGTAGCCTTCCGCGTGGATGTAGGAGATTTCCTTGAATTTCAGCGCTCCTTCCATGGCCAGCGGAAAGTTGATGCCGCGGCCGAGATAGAGAATGTCCTGCGCGTGCGCCAGCTCGCGCGCCACCGCGGCGACGTTTTCCTCCTGCTCCAACGCCTGCACCACCAGCCTCGGCAGCTGTTGCATGGCGCGCACCAGCTCCTCTTCGCGCTTCTTGTCGATGCGCCCCCGCGCCCTCGCCACGGCGATGGCGAAGGCCGCCAGCACCACCAGCTGGCAGGTGAAGGCCTTGGTGGAGGCGACTCCGATCTCCGGACCGGCGAAGGTGCGCAGCACCGCGTCACTCTCCCGCGCGATGGTGGATTCCGGCACGTTCACCACCGCCGCCACCTTCTGCCCGCAGGCCCTGCAGTAACGCAGCGCCGCCAACGTGTCCGCCGTCTCGCCGGACTGCGAGATGACCATCGACAACCCGCCTTTCGCCAGCGGCGCCTCGCGGTAGCGGAACTCCGAGGCGATATCCACCTCCACCGGCAGCCGCGCCAGCTGCTCCAGCCAGTATTTGCCCACCAGCCCGGCGTAGAAGGCGGTGCCGCAGGCGGTGATGGTCATGCGGTCGAGTTTTCCCACGTCTACCGGCAATTCCGGAATGCGCACCCGGCCGGCGTCGAAATCGAGATATTCGGCCATGGTGTGGCCGATCACGTCCGGCTGCTCGT
>JALUAB010000198.1 GCA_027051195.1 Hyphomicrobiales bacterium | reverse complement strand
TCGCTGTATATGAGGCGCGTCCGGCACGGAAACCGGACATGCCAAAGTCTAGGGGTGTAGCTCAGTTGGTAGAGCAGCGGTCTCCAAAACCGCAGGTCGGGGGTTCGAGTCCCTCCGCCCCTGCCATTACGGCTTTTCATGCGCCTTGGAAAATTGAATTGCGCCGGCCTGGGGCGCCACCCGCGCCGGCGCGATACATTTTTTGCTGATATTGAATCCGTGCGTTTCGCATGCCCTGCTTCCACTGATGGATTCCATGCATGGCGGACATGGGGAGAATGGCACGATTTTTGCCTTGACTCCCCTTGCGCGCCGGTCTGAATTGGGCTACGTATCGCCGCCGTGGCAGGGAACCGGAATCGCGCCCGGGGCTGGAGATTCGTTTGCCTCTTCAGCGCCCGGCTTTCGTGTTCCCGAAAAGGAACGGGGCAGCGGAACGGCGGTGGCGGCCACTACGGAGCGGACGAGCATGGCAAAGGCGGGTATCTTCCAGTTCATCCGCGAGGTGCGGCAGGAGGCGGCGAAAGTCACCTGGCCGAGCCGGCAGGAGGTTGTCATCACCACCGTGATGGTGCTGCTGATGGTGGCGGCCACGGCGCTGTTCTTCTTCATCGTGGACACCATTCTGAAGTGGCTGGTGGATACGTTCATCTACAATATCTGAGGTTTTCCATCGGCCGGGCGGACGCTACGGCGCGCCGGTAACGGCGCGAGGAGCAGCCGGCCCGGACAGCATCGGCAGGACGGACTTCATGGCGAAACGCTGGTATATCGTGCACGCCTACTCGAACTTCGAGGACAAGGTGGCGGAGGAGATTCGCCACCAGGCCGAGGTGCAGGGGCTGTCCGACTTCTTCGAGGACGTGCTGGTGCCCACCGAGGACGTGGTGGAAGTCAAGCCCGGCGGCCGCAAGGTGGTGAAGAAGCGTCATCTGTTCCCCGGCTACGTGTTGGTGAAGATGGAGCTGAACGACGCCACCTTCCACCTCATCAAGAACACGCCCAAGGTGACGGGCTTCCTCGGCGCCGACAAGGGCAACAAGCCCATGCCCATCTCCGAGGAGGAGGCTGCGCGCATCCTTGGCATCGTGCGCGAGGGACCGAAGCCGGTGGAAAGTGGCATCACCTTCGAGGTGGGCGAGCAGGTGCGCATCATAGATGGGCCGTTTGCCAGCTTCGAGGGCACCGTGGGCGAGGTGGACGAGGCACACCAGCGGCTGAAGGTGCTGGTGCCCATTTTCGGCGGTGAAACGCCTGTGGACCTGGAATACGGCCAGGTGGAGAAGAAGGAATGAGTTTGCGCCGTGGGAGGCCGCGGGCGGTGTCGCCAGCCGCCTGACGCGCCCGACCACGGCACCTCGTGAACCGGGCGTCGGGCCATGGTCGGCGCGTCGTCCAGAGCAGAAGAGGCGAATGACATGGCGAAGAAGATCGAGGGATACCTGCGGTTGCAGGTGCCTGCCGGGCAGGCCAATCCGTCGCCCCCCGTGGGGCCGGCGCTGGGCCAGCGCGGTATCAACATCATGGAGTTCTGCAAGGCGTTCAACGCCGCCACGCAGAACATGGAGCCCGGCGCGCCGGTGCCCACCATCATCACCATCTATCAGGACAAGTCCTTCACCTTCGAGATCAAGACGCCGCCGGCGTCCTATCTGCTGAAGAAGGCGGCGAAGATCCAGAAGGGTTCGCAGGAGCCGGGGATCAACATCGTCGGCCAGGTGACGAAGGATCAGATCCGCGAGATCGCGGAGCTGAAGATGAAGGATCTGAACGCCCGCGACATCGATGCGGCGATGCGGATCATCGAGGGATCGGCCCGCTCCATGGGCCTCGAGGTGGTGGAGTGACGGCCATGGCGAAGCACGGCAAGCGTTATCGCAAGAACGTCGAGGGTATCGACCGCACCCGCAGCTATCCGCTGGACGAGGCCATCCGCCTCATCAAGGAGCGGGCGAACGCGAAGTTCGACGAGACCATCGAGATCGCCATGAATCTGGGCGTGGATCCGCGCCATGCCGACCAGATGGTGCGCGGCGTGGCAGAACTGCCGGCCGGCACCGGCAAGCAGGTGCGGGTGGCGGTGTTCGCCAAGGGCGACAAGGC
>JALUAB010000197.1 GCA_027051195.1 Hyphomicrobiales bacterium | reverse complement strand
TGCTGATGCTGCTGGGTATCATCTTCTCGCTGGCCGCCAGCCCGGCGGTGGCGGAGCGCATCGGGCTGGACAGCTTCCACTTCTTCAAGCGCCATCTCTTCTATCTGCTGCCGGCGGCGGCCATCTTCCTGGCGGCGAGCTTTCTTTCCGGACATGGCATCCGGCGCACGGCGATGATCGTCTTCGCGCTGGGCATTTTCCTGATGCTGGTGGCGCTGGCCATCGGCCCGCAGATCAAGGGCGCGAAACGCTGGGTGAGCCTCGGGTTCATGTCGCTGCAACCGTCGGAATTCGTGAAGCCGGCGTTCATCGTGCTGGCGGCGTGGCTGCTGGCGCGGGCACGGTTGCTGGCGGAGCGGCGCTGGGCCATCGTCGCCTGGGGGCTTTATGCGCTGTTCGTCGGGCTGATGGTGATGCAGCCGGACATGGGGCAGACCATGCTCGTCTCCGCCGTGTGGGGGGCGATGCTCTATCTTTTCGGCCTGCGCTGGCGTTTCATCCTGATGCTGGGCGGCGCGGGCGTGGCCGGGCTGGGCGTGGCCTACCTGATGTTCTCGCATGTGCGGGCGCGCATAGACCGCTTTCTGTTTCCACCGGAGCTGCCGGCGGGAGCACGCGATCAGGTGGACTTCGCGCTGGACGCGCTGAGCAACGGCGGGCTGCTGGGCGCCGGGCCGGGGGGCGGCTGGGCCAACCGCTACCTGCCGGATGCGCATACGGATTTCCTGTTCGCCGCCATCGGCGAGGAATTCGGTTTCGTGGCCGTCATGGCGCTGCTGGCCATCGTCGCCTTCGTGGCGCTGCGGCTGCTCTATCGGGCGCTGCATCTCGCCGATCCATTCCGGCGGCTGGCGGTGAGCGGGCTGGCGACGCTGTTCGGCCTGCAGGCGTTCATCAACATGGGGGTGAACGTGCACATCCTGCCGGCCAAGGGCATGACGCTGCCGTTCGTTTCCTATGGTGGGTCGTCGATGATGGCCATGGCGCTGGCCATCGGCATGGCGCTGGCGCTGCTGCGCAAGGACGCTGAACAGACTTCCAGGCGGCGCAGGACGCGCGGCGCGGCGCGGGCGGCCATGCCGGCAGCGGGGTAATTTTCGGTTGTGGTGATGAGAAAAGCATGAGCGGACAGGCTGGATATTTCGGGCCGGAGGACGAGGCGCGCTCAGGCGCGCCGCCTTCCGTGGTGGCGCTGGCGGCGGGCGGCACCGGCGGGCACCTGTTTCCGGCGCAGGCGCTGGCGGAGGTGCTGACGGCGCGCGGGCATGCCTGCGTGTTGTTCAGTGACGAGCGGGCGGAAAAATACGTGCAGGAGATGCCGGGGGTGGAGCTGGTGGTGTCTCCGGCGGCCACGATCACGCCCGGCAGGCCGTGGAAGGTGCCGGGGCAGATCTGGCGCATCTGGCAGGGAGTGCGCACTGCGCGGCGGGAGATGCGCACGCGGGGCGTGGCCTGCGCGGTGGGTTTCGGAGGCTATCCGTCGTTACCGCCACTGCTGGCGGCGCATCTGGAGAAGAAGCCGATCATGACGCATGACGCGGGCGTGGCCATCGGCCGGGCCAACCGGCTGCTGGCACGGTTTGCCACGCGCATGTTCATCTCGTTTCCGCGGGTGACGGGACTGCCGGCGCAATACGCGGACAAGACGGTGCATGTGGGCAACCCGGTGCGAGCAGAGGTGCGGGCACTGGCGGGTGCGCCGTATCATCCGCCACGGCGGGCGGATGAGCCATTCCGCCTGCTGATAACCGGCGGCTCGCAGGGAGCGCACTTCTTCGCCAAGGTGATGCCGGCGATGTTGCGGGAATTGCCGCGGGCGCTGCTGACACGGCTGGCGCTGACGATGCAGTGCCGCGAGGAGGACATGGAGGTGACGCGCGAGGCACTTTCCACCCTGCCGCTGGCGGGGCTGACGTTGCAGCCGTTCTTCACCGATCTGCCGCAGCGCATGGCCAGGGCGCATCTGGTCATCTGCCGGGCCGGGGCCTCCACCATCGCCGAGCTGATGGTCATCGGACGGCCGGCGATTCTCATTCCCTATCCGCATCTGGCGGACGATGAGCAGGGCAAGAACGCGGATGCCTTCAGCCATGCGGGGGCGGGCTGGATGCTGCGGCAGGAGCGGGCGACGCCGGAGCGG
>JALUAB010000196.1 GCA_027051195.1 Hyphomicrobiales bacterium | reverse complement strand
ATATGATAGGCAAGTGGTTGGCCGGGGTCGCGGGGCTTTTTGCGCTGAAGCGCTGACCACCCACCGCCCCGCGCCCCGCCCAACCACCTGATATGATAGGCAAGTGGTTGGTCGGGGGCGCGGGGCTTGTTTTTGCGTTGAAGCACTGACCACGCAGAAGCCCCGCCCCGGGCAAATCGTCCAGTGTGCCAAACGAAAGGCTGTCGGATGGCCGGGCAGGGGGGCTTCAGCCTTCTGCGCCTTCCCGCAGGATTACCGCCTGCGCCACCATCACCTTCTCGCCACTGACGGAGATGGAGGGGGAGCCATACAGCTCCCAGCCCTGTTCCAGCGCCTCGCTTACGCGCCTGCAGAAATTGGCATCATCCGGGCCCGTCAGGAGCCGGTAGCGGATGATGCGGCGGCTGGAATCATCCTTCATTGATGGCCTCCTCATGTTTGCGCCGCCCCTGGTGCAAGGCGAAGAGGGCGATGGCGGCGGCGTTGGAAACGTTCAGCGAGCGGATGGCGCCGGGCATGTCCAGCCTGAGAATCATGTCGCAGTGCTCGCGCGTCTTGAGCCGCAGCCCCTTGCCTTCAGCGCCCAGCACCAGCGCGATGCGCTCCGGCACTTCCGTGGCGCAGTCCAGCACTGCCTCGCCGTCGCTGTCCAGTCCCCACAGGGGGTAGCCGAAGTCACGCGCCAGCTCGTCCATGGCGCGGGCGAGGTTGGTCACCCGCACCAAGGGCACGTGTTCCAGTGCGCCGGAAGCCGCCTTGGCCAGCACGCCGGAGGTCAGCGCCGGAGCATGGCGGCGCGTGGTGATGACGCCGCGCACGCCGAAGGCGCAGGCCGAGCGCAGGATGGCGCCGATGTTGTGCGGGTCGGTCACCTGATCCAGCAGCAGCAGGATGCCGGGCCCGGCGGCCACATCCGCCAGCGTCGGCTCCGGCAGCGGCTCGGCAAACAGCAGCACGCCCTGATGCACAGCGTCCTCTCCCAGCCGCCGCGTCAGCTCTTTCGGCAGCACCACCTCCGGCGTGATGCCGGCGGCGCGGAAGTCCCGTTCCAGCCGATCCAGTGCATTCTTCGTGGCAAAGGCGCGCAACACGCGCCGGGCCGGGTTGTTCAGCGCCTCGCGCACGGTGTGGATGCCGTAGAGCAGCTCCTCGCTCTCGGCCAGTGGCGAGGAACAGCCGCCCCGGTGTTTCTTGCGGTTTTCGCGTTTGTCGGACATCGTGCCTTCTCTTTTTTGCGCTGAAGCGCGACCGCGCAGAAGCCCCGCGCCCCCGCCCAACCACCGGATTCATGGTCGAGCGTCCGACCGGCCCTCCCCGCTCCCCACCTCCCTCAATGGTACGCTGGGAGGTGGGGAGGGGGAGCGGAGAGGGCCTTTATCCGGCGCTGATGTGCAGCTGTCCACCGCCCTTCATTTCCCGTCACCCCTGCGGAAGCCGGGCTCTCGTATATGAGATGCATCAGTCCGTTGCACGAGATTCCGGCTTGCGCCGGAATGACGTGTTGAGTTCGGCGGGCACGCAGGGCTTCCGTCATTGCTTGCCGAGCATAGCGCAGGAAACACCTGGTGTCCTTGACCATTGCATTGCATGTTGACACCCGCCGCGGCAGTGCGCATATAGCAGGCACCCGTGGCGGAATCGCCGCGCGCGGGGAGCGCTTGCGCCCGTGTCCTGCGGGAGGCGGCGCGCATACATGGAGGGGTGCCCGAGTGGCTAAAGGGGACGGGCTGTAAACCCGTTGGCTTATGCCTACGCTGGTTCGAATCCAGCCCCCTCCACCATCAAACCTTCCCGGCGGCGCGGCGCGTTGCCGGGTTTGTTCGTGGTTCATCTGCGGGAAGCAGGACGCCTGAATGCCCGCTCGTGTCACCGGCCTTTCTGCGGGTGTAGCTCAATGGTAGAGCAACAGCCTTCCAAGCTGAAGATGGGGGTTCGATTCCCCTCACCCGCTCCATCTTTGCGCCGGCAGGGCAGGGCGCGCAGGGCAGGCGAGGGATGACGGTAGGCAGGATCAACGCCTGAAGGACGGAGACGGAACGATGTCCAAGGAGAAATTTGAACGCACGAAGCCGCACGTGAACATCGGGACGATTGGTCACGTTGACCACGGCAAGACGACTCTGACGGCGGCGATCACGAAGGTTCTGGCCG
>JALUAB010000195.1 GCA_027051195.1 Hyphomicrobiales bacterium | reverse complement strand
GAAACCGCATTACCGTCTGGTGTGGCTGGTGGCGGCGGTGCTGGCGGCGAGCGGATTTCTGGCGGCCCTGCCGACGCCGGAAAGCTGGGCGCTGGGCACCGGCCTGGGCGGCAATGCGGGGGATGCGTTGCTGGACGCCTTTTCGCGCCTGTTCGGACTGTTCATGCAACCCCTGGCGGCGCACCTGCTGGCGGCGGCGCTGCTCGGCATCTCAGCGTTGTTCACCTTTTTCAGGGCGACCGACATCACCGGTGACTCGGTGGTGCGGGTGGCGGGCATCCTGGGCGAACGCTCGCAGGACAAGGTGGCGCAGGGCGTGGGTGCCGTGGGACACTGGCACCTCAGGCTCAAGGGGCTGATCGTGCGCAGGAACAGGCGCGATGAGCATGCGGCACGGCGGAATGCCGAAGACCGGGAAACCGCAACGGCCGATTCTTCCGCCACGGAGCCGACGGCGCCGGTCATCCGTCGGCCGCAGCCGGCCGTCGGCACCGTGACCGCGATGGCGGAGGAAGACGACGACAGGCCGCCGGTGGCCGCCTTCGCGCCCCGGGCGCGCCGGCAGGGCGGGGCCCTGCTGGCCAAGGTGCGCGGATTGCTCGGCGGCATTCTCGGCGGGCTGCGCGAGAAGGCGTGGCGGATGCCCCTGAGCTTGCCTTCGCCGGCGTCCGCTGCGGCCGGTGACATCATGGAAAAGCGCGAACCGGTGCTTGCCGGCGTGCCGTCGCCGACGCGGGCGGAACCGGCCGTCGCTCCCGCGGACATGGCCGTGCCAGAAGCGCCGGTGCCGCAGTCACCGGCCGGAGAGAGCGGCGAGGAGGCCGCGCCGTGGGCGGACGAGGAGCCCATCGGAGCCGATGCCGCCACGGCCGGCGGCGTGACCATCGGCGGGCCGGTGGATTCCGCCTTCCTGCCGGAGGAACTCGCCGAAGAGCCGGAAGCCGGGGAAGCGCCCACAGCCGCCGCGCCGGCGCGGGATGCCGCCGCCACGGCACCGGCGAAACCCGCCACGAAACCCGCGCCTAAGGCCAGGCCGAAACCCGGCAGGCCCATCAAGCTGCCGCCGCTGGACATTCTGGCCACGCCGGATCCCTCGAAGCGTCAGGCGGCCATGTCGGACGAGGAGCTGCAGGCGAACGCCCAGACTCTGCAGCAGGTGCTTGAGGATTTCGGCGTGCGCGGGCAGATCGTGAACGTCTGCCCCGGCCCGGTGGTGACGCTCTACGAATTCGAGCCGGCGCCGGGCGTCAAGTCTTCACGCGTCATCGGCCTGGCGGACGACATCGCGCGCTCCATGTGCGCCGTTTCCGCCCGCATCGCCGTGGTGCCGGGGCGCAACGTCATCGGCATCGAGCTGCCCAACGAAAAGCGCGAGATGGTCTTCTTGCGCGAGATGCTCGAAAGCAAGGGTTACAGGAAAAGCAAGTTCAACCTGCCGCTGGCGCTGGGCAAGAACATCGCCGGCGAGCCGGTGTTCGCCGATCTTGCGCGCATGCCGCATCTCCTCATCGCAGGCACCACCGGCTCGGGCAAGTCGGTGGGCATCAACACTTTCATCATGAGTCTGCTCTACCGGCACACGCCGGAAACCTGCCGGCTGATCATGATCGACCCGAAGATGCTGGAGCTTTCCATCTACGACGGCATTCCGCATCTGCTCACGCCGGTGGTGACCGACCCGCGCAAGGCGGTGGTGGCGCTGAAATGGGCCGTGCGCGAGATGGAGGAGCGCTACCAGAAGATGGCCATGATGGGCGTGCGCAATCTCGATGGCTTCAATGCCCGGGTGAAGGAGGCGCTGAAGAAAGGCGAGAAGATCACGCGCACGGTGCAGACCGGCTTCGATCCCAACAGCGGCGAGCCGGTGTTCGAGGAGGAAGAACTGGATCTCAAGCCGCTGCCCTACATCGTGGTCATCATCGACGAGATGGCCGATCTCATGATGGTGGCGGGCAAGGACATCGAGGGCGCGGTGCAGCGCCTGGCGCAAATGGCGCGCGCGGCGGGCATTCACGTCATCATGGCCACGCAGCGGCCCTCGGTGGACGTGATCACCGGCACCATCAAGGCCAACTTCCCCACCCGCATCTCGTTCCAGGTGACGTCCAAGATCGACAGCCGCACCATCCTCGGCGAACAGGGTGCGGAGCAGCTGCTGGGCCAGGGCGACATGCTCTACATGGCCGGCGGCGGCCGCATCGTGCGCCTGCACGGCCCGTTCGTCTCCGACGAGGAAGTGGAGCAGGTGGTGAACAACCTGAAGCGCCAGGCACCGCCGGAATACGTGGATGCCGTGATCAGCGAGCAGGAGGAGGGCGGCTCTTCCGGCGGCGCGGGCGCGGGCGGCAAGGTGGGCGCCTCGGGCGACGAGCTCTACGACCGGGCGGTGCAGGTGGTGCTGCGCGACCGCAAGGTTTCCACCAGTTACATCCAGCGGCGGCTGCAGATCGGCTACAACAAGGCTGCCACGCTGATCGAACGCATGGAGGAGGAAGGCCTCATCTCCGCGCCCAACTCCAAGGGCCGCCGGGAAATCCTCGTCGGCGGCGATTCGGCACAGGACTGAGCCCGGTTCGCGCCGGTCGGCCTGCACACGACATGGCATGATGACACTCGCGCACGAGGTCTGACCGGTGAAGCCACCCCGCGCCCCTCTCCGACCTCTTTTTGTAAATTGGGGGGTGGGTGGTTCCTTGTGCATCCCGGCATGAGGCATTCCTCCCGGCGCGCATCGCAGGGTCACGTTCTCTTCCAAGAATCGCCCATATCTTCGGGCATATGGGATATCATCCAGCAAACGAATCACGCCGGAGAACACCATGGGCTCAACAACGACCAGGAAACTCTGCCGCAGGCGTGTCCTGCGCCTGATGACGGCACTGTCGATGATGGGGATGGCGATACCTGTGGCGACGGCTCTGACGCCCGCGGAGCGTGCGCAAATCGGCGAGATAAACAGCTTTCTCAACTCCTTCAGCACGCTGAAGGGTGATTTCACGCAGGTGAGCCCGCGCGGGCGCGTTTCCACCGGCCGGGTGTTCATCGCCAAACCGGGGCGCATGCGCTTTGAATACACGCCGCCGCATCCGCTGGTGATCGTTTCCGACGGCACCTGGGTGGCCATCCGCAACAGCGCGAAGGACAAGGTGGACTATTATCCGCTGTCGAAAACACCGCTGAAGCTGGTGCTGGCGAAGAACGTGGATCTGTTGCGCGACGCCAGGGTGCAGCGGGTGGAAAGGCGGGAGGGATACGTGGTCGTCACGCTCACGGCGCAGGACAAGGGCGTGCCGGGCAGCCTGATGCTGATCTATGATCCGGTGGCGAAGGTGCTGCGGCAGTGGACGGTCATCGACCCGCAGGGCCGGCGCACCACCATCACGCTCAGCCAGCTGGTGAAGGACGTGCGCATGGACAAGCGCCTGTTTCGCGTGAAACGCCCCGGAGACGGGCCCAAGCGCCGTCGCGTGCGGCAGAACTTCAATACCCGGCGGCAATGACCGCGCATGGCAATCCGCCGAATTGCGGATTTTCCGGCTGCCGCGCCGCGCCACGGCGGCCGGACGTTCACTCGGACAACGGCGGATAGGCCGCATATGGCCCGTCGCCGCGGCTGCGCCAGTCCCAGTAGAGCAGCATGACGCGTGCCCGGGCGATGCCCACGCCGTCATACAGATCCATGAGCCGTTCGTGCTCGTGCAGCCACATCCAGCGCCGGCCAAGGTGTCCCTGCGCATGATCGCGCAAGGTCTGCAGAAAGGTGCGACCCGGCACCTGATGGCCCTTGAACAGGATGGCCATGGCCTCGCCGCCCTCATCCCTGAAAATGCGGCGGACGGTGTGCAGCCGCATGCCGGTGGCGGAGGCGATGGTGACCACCGCTCCTTCCGTATCGCGCTGCAGGATGGCACCGAAGGCCATCTCCATCTTCTCCAGGAACTCCCGCGCCGGCAAATGGCCAGGAGCGCGGGCGACGGTCAGCAATTCTTCCAGCAGTCTCGATTCCCCGGCGCTGCGCGACAGCAATGCGGCGCGCAGATCGCTGCCGAGATGCCAGAACAGCTCGTGCGCCACTGGCAGCGGCAGCGCGGCATGACGCACCAGCAACGGATGCAGCGAAGGCTCCTGCATGGCGCGCGACAGCAACGTGCGCCAGGCGCCTTCGGAAAGAGGAGCGTTTTCGTGCCGCAGCAGCGGCGCCAGGATTTCCGCCGGCGCCGTTTCCGCCAGTCCCATGCAGGTAGCCGGGCCAAGACGACGGCGCCTGAGCACGCTCTGCTGCGCCAGAACATTGCCGGTGCGCACGATGTCGGCGAGGAAGGCGTCGGAAAGCTGGGCTTCCGCCAACAGCCGTGCCACATGGTCATCCGACAACGACAGCAACGCCGCCTCCAGCAGCGGCCGCGGCGGCCTTTCCATAACGCACAGGCGCTGCACCACCTGATCCTGCAGCGCTTCCGGCACCCGTGGCAGCAGCATCCCCAGCGCATCCAGCGCCAGCCGTCGCTCGGTGGCGGAAATCATGTTCTGCGGCTGGCTTATGCGCCCAAGCAGCAGGGCGACGCGATCTGCCGGGCTCATTTCCGCCACGGAAGCCAACCCGTCGGAGGACACCCTCTTCTCTGCCGCTGCTTTCGCCGCTTCCGGCACGTTGGCCGCGGGAACGGGGTACGCCGGGGCATTCGGTGCCGATGCGTCCTGTGGCGGTGCATCCGGCACGGTTTCTCCGGCAGGGGCGGGTGGCTGCCGCGGCATCGTGGCGGCCGATTCGGCGGCGGTCTGCGCAGGCACGACCGACGGCTCATGAAGGAAGGCCTGATCCGGCGACACCGGCGCCGGCACGGATGCCGACTGCGCCACGTCCGCCACCTCCTCCTCCAGCGCGCGCATGGCCTGCCGCAACCGTGCAAGACGCTGTTGCAGGCTTTCGGCCGCGGGAGCCGAATCCGTTTCGCCCTGGTTCCACTGCCTCATGCAAAACCCGATCCGCAAGAGTATCCGTCAACGCAACTTGCGCGCGACAGCCCGGTTCACGCACTGCCGCCTGCCTGAAAATGCCCATCATCCATTCCGGTTTTGCCGCAACGATATGAAGATTGCGTAAAATGGTTCCGCACCAGGCGGGAAGACCCTTGTTCCCGTGCGGAGGCCGGTTCATGCTTCGCCGGCGCATGAAGGAGGCGGCCATGGATGATGATGATCGCAAGCGATTTTCCCATCTGACGGAAGAGCAGTTTCGCATCACCCGGTGCTGCGGCACCGAGCCGCCCTTTTCCCACCCCTACTACTTCAACAAGGCACCGGGCACCTATCATTGCGTCTGTTGCGGCGCGGCGCTGTTCTCCTCGCAGGCCAAATACGATTCCGGCACCGGCTGGCCGAGCTTCTTCGCGCCGGTTTCCGACGAGGCCCTGAAAACCCGGGAAGACACCAGCCACGGCATGCGGCGCACGGAGGTGCGCTGCGCGGCCTGCGAGGCGCATCTGGGCCACGTGTTCCCGGACGGGCCGGCGCCCACCGGCCTGCGATATTGCATCAATGGCGCGGCGCTGCGCTTCAAACCGCAAGAAGAAGGCTGAAAGCGCAGGTGCTTGCACTCATATAAAGATAGCTTTATGAATGCCCCGAACCGTGGACGGGCGGGCGGGACATCCGCACGCCGGGACTTTTCAGCAGGGGCCGGCAAGCATGCGCAAGGACTATCTTTTCACCAGTGAATCCGTTTCCGAAGGCCACCCGGACAAGGTGTGCGACCGCATTTCCGACGAAATCGTGGATGCCTTCTTCCGCGCCGCGGAGGCGGAAGGCTATGACCCGGCGCTGGTGCGCGTGGCGGCGGAAACGCTGGCGACCACCAACAAGGTGGTGGTGGCCGGCGAGGTGCGCGGGCCGGCCTCGGTGAACGCGGAGGCCGTGGAAGCGCTGGTGCGCGAAACGGTGAAGGAGATCGGTTACGAGCAGGAAGGCTTCCACTGGCAGAAACTGGATTTCGAATACCTGCTGCATGCGCAGTCCGCCGACATCGCGCAGGGTGTGGACGCCGCCGGCAACAAGGATGAGGGCGCGGGTGATCAGGGCATCATGTTCGGCTACGCCTGTTCCGAGACGCCCGACCTGATGCCGGCGCCCATCCATTACGCGCATCGCATCCTGCAGCGGCTGGCGGAAGCGCGCCATTCCGGCGCCGAACCGAAGCTGGGGCCGGACGCGAAGAGCCAGCTCACCCTGCGTTACGCCGACGGCAAGCCGGTGGAGGTGACGCAGCTGGTGGTGTCGCACCAGCATCTGGACGAAGATCTTTCTTCCGATGACGTGCGTGCCATCGTGGAGCCCTATGTGCGCGAGGTGCTGCCCGAGGGCTGGCTGACAGAGAACACCGTGTGGCACATCAACCCCACCGGCAAGTTCTACATCGGCGGGCCGGATGGTGACTGCGGGCTCACGGGCCGCAAGATCATCGTGGACACCTACGGCGGCGCGGCGCCGCACGGCGGTGGCGCCTTTTCCGGCAAGGATCCCACCAAGGTGGATCGCTCCGCCGCCTATGCCGCGCGGTATCTGGCCAAGAACGTGGTGGCGGCCGGACTGGCGGAAAAGTGCACCATCCAGCTTTCCTACGCCATCGGCGTGGCCGAGCCGCTGTCGCTCTACGCCGACCTGCACGGCACCGGGCAGGTGGACGAGGCGAGGCTGGAAGGCGTGCTGCGCGAGATCATGGACCTGCGCCCGCGCGGCATTCGCGAGCACCTCAGGCTGAACCGGCCGATCTTCGCGCGCACATCCGCCTATGGTCATTTCGGTCGGCAGCCGGATGCCGAGGGCGGTTTTTCCTGGGAAAAGACGGATCTGGCGGAAAAACTGAAGAGCGCGCTGGCGTGATGGCGCATGGCTGAGATGGCTTCCATCCTTTCCGCCCGGCCGTCTCGGGCGCTCTCCGGTGATGTTTCGGTGCCGGGAGACAAGTCCGTTTCGCACCGCGCGGTGATGCTGGGGGCCGCGGCCATTGGCGAAACGCGCATCAGTGGGCTGCTGGAGGCGGCGGACGTGATCCGCACCGTGCAGGCCATGGCGGCGCTGGGCGCGCACATCGAACGCCATGCCGACGGCACGTGGGTGGTGCAGGGCGTTGGCGTGGGCGGGTGGAAGGAACCGTCGGAAACCATCGACTTCGGCAATTCCGGCACCGGAGTGCGGCTGGCGGCGGGACTGGTGGCCACCGCGCCCGTGAAGGTCATCTTCACCGGTGATGAATCGCTCTCCCGCCGGCCGATGGAGCGCATCACGGGGCCGCTTTCCCTCTTTGGTGCGCAAATCGACACCGCGCCCGGCGGCACCCTGCCCATGCGCGTCATCGGCACGGACGATCCGGTGCCGGTGGAATACACCCTGCCGGTTCCTTCGGCGCAGGTGAAATCGGCGGTGCTGCTGGCGGGACTGAACGCGCCGGGCGAGACTATCGTCATCGAGCCCGAGCCCTGCCGCGACCATACCGAGCGCATGCTGAAGGCCTTCGGCGCGGACATCGCGGAAGAGATCACGGACAAGGGGCGCGTCATCCGTCTCGCCGGGCAGAAGGAGCTCACGCCGGCGGATATCGAGGTGCCGGGCGATCCCAGCTCCGCCGCCTTTCCGCTGGCCGCCGCCATCCTGTGCCCGGACAGCCGGGTGCGCGTGCGCAATGTGCTGCTGAACCCCACGCGCACGGGCCTCATCGAGACATTGCACGAGATGGGGGCGGAAATCCGCATCCTCGAGCCGCGCCAGTCCGGCGGCGAGGTCATCGGGCACTTGCAGGCGGAAACATCCAGCCTGCGCGGCGTGACCGTGCCGGCCTCACGGGCGCCGTCGATGATCGACGAATATCCGGTGCTTGCCGTGCTCGCCGCCTTCGCGCACGGCACCACGCGCATGGAGGGACTCGCTGAACTGCGCGTGAAGGAATCCGACCGGCTGGCGGTGACGGCGAAAGCGCTCGCCGCCTGCGGCGCGGAGGTGAAAACCGGCGCGGACTGGATGGAGGTGACCGGCACCGGCGGGAAACCGCTGAAGGGCGGTGCGGTCATCGACGCGCACCATGACCACCGCATCGCCATGAGCTTCCTCGTGCTGGGGCTGGCGGCGGAAGAGCCGGTGACGGTGCGCGGCGCGGATATGATCGCCACCTCGTTCCCGGGCTTCGTATCGCTCATGCGCGGGCTGGGCGCGGACATCGCGCCGGTGGCGGAGACGGATGCATAGTCGTTGTAAAAAGAATGGCAATGAAGCGCCAATGGCGCTTCTCTCAGGCAAACCTTCCATGTTCTTCGCCGCTTACCCTTCCCTCCCATCGGCCTTGACTTGCGCCGGTGGCGGGAAGACATTGTGGCCGCGTTTCATGCCCCTCGCTGGCCCAACCGGAGAGCGCTCTTGTTCCGCAGCATTGGCCATATCGTGCGACTGGGCCGCGCCGCGCGCGTGCTGGCGCGCCATGGCGGGCTGATCACGCCCGAGCAGCTGCGCGAGGCGCCGCTTGCGGCGCGCATCGGCGTGACACTGCTGGGCGCGGGGCCGAAGCCGAGGGCGGCGAAGGAGGGCGATGCCCTTTCCGCCGTCTCCGCGGCGCTGGCGGAACTGGGGCCGAGCTGGATCAAGCTGGGGCAGTTTCTGGCCACGCGGCCGGACATCGTGGGCCCGGAGCGGGCCGAGCAGCTCTCCGAGCTGCAGGACAGGCTGCCACCGTTTCCGCAAAAGGAGGCCGAGGCGCGCATCGAGAAGGCGCTGGGCCGGCCCGTCTCAGAGCTGTTCGCCGAGTTGGGCCCGCCGGTGGCCGCCGCTTCCATCGCGCAGGTGCACAAGGCGCGCACAACGGACGGCCGCACGGTGGCGGTGAAGGTGTTGCGCCCGGGTGTGAAGCGGCGTTTTCAGCGTGATCTGGAGAGCTTCTATTTCGCCGCGCGCGCCGCCGAGCGCTTCCATCCGCCGTCGCGCCGGCTGAAGCCGGTGGAAGTGGTGGACACGCTGGCCCATTCCGTGCGGCTGGAAATGGACCTGCGCATGGAAGCCGCCGCCATGTCCGAAATGGCGGAGAACATGAAGAACGACCGGGAAGTGCGCATACCGGCGGTGGACTGGGAGCGCACCGGCGAGGAGGTGCTGACCACCGAGTGGATCGACGGCGTGCCGCTGGCCGACGTCGAGGGCCTGAAGCGCGCCGGCCACGATCCGGCGCGGCTGGCGGACGTGGTGGTGCAGACCTTCCTCAAGCAGCTGTTGCGCGACGGCTTCTTCCATGCCGACCTGCACCCGGGCAACCTGTTCGTGGATACCGACGGACGTCTGGTGCTGGTGGACTTCGGCATCATGGGCCGGCTTTCTCCCTACGAACGGCGGGTGTGGGCGGAAATCCTGCACTGCTTCATCGTGCACGATTACCGGCGCAACGCCGAGGTGCACTTCGAGGCCGGCTACGTGCCACCGCATCAGTCCATGGACGAGTTCGCGCAGGCCCTGCGCGCCATCGGCGAGCCGGTGCTGGGGCGGCCGGCGGAGGAGGTTTCCATGGGCGAGCTGCTGGGGCGGCTGTTCCGCACCACCGAGCGCTTCGACATGGCCACCCAGCCGCAGCTGCTGATGATGCAGAAGACCATGGTGGTGGTGGAAGGCGTGGGCCGCATGCTGAACCCGAAGCTGGACGTGTGGCATGCGGCCGAGCCGGTGGTGCGGGCGTGGATCGGACGCCACCTCGGCCCGGCGGGGCGGCTGGAAGCGGCGACCACGCAGACCGGACAGGCCATTGCGCGGCTGCCGGAGCTGTTGCAGAACGTGGCCGACGCGGCGCGCAACCTCGCCAACGAGGAGCACCGGAGGGAAACGAAAAGCACCGATTCCCGTGCGCGCGCGGACTGGCGCATATGGCTGCCGTTGTGGCTGGCGGCCGGCGCGCTGATGGCATTGGCCATCGAACAATGGTGGTGAGAAACCGGGAGGAGGAAAGCACCATGCCGCTGTTCGCCATCATCTGCACGGACAAGCCGGAAGAGGGACTGGCCCTGCGCAAGGCCAACCGCGAGAAACACCTGAGCTGGCTGGATTCCCTGGGCGATACGCTCAAGGCGGCCGGGCCGTTCACCGATGACGAGGGCAATCCGTCAGGTTCGCTCATCATCATCGAGGCCGATTCCCGCGAGGCAGCGGAGGCGCTGGCGTCGCAGGATCCCTACCGGCAGGGGGGCGTGTTCGAGCACGTGGAAATCCGCCCGTGGAAGTGGCTGCTGAAGAAGCCGGAGTGGGTGGAATAAGTTA
>JALUAB010000194.1 GCA_027051195.1 Hyphomicrobiales bacterium | reverse complement strand
TCGCCAGGGTGACGGAAGGAAAACCGGTATGACGGAAAAAGAATGCCAACCCTTGTCGTCATCCCCGCCTTTTCCCGTCATCCCATCTCACTCTTCGTCATCCCCGTCTCACTCTTCGTCATCCCCGTCTCACTCTTCGTCATCCCCGCGAAAGCGGGGATCAACCACTGAACTCAGCAGCTGGCCGGATGCCTACCCGCGCGGGAATGACGAATTCCGGCGATGCTCGAAGCTTTCTGGAGCAGGATTGATTCACCGCCGGGATGGCGTGGAATTCACTCCGCCTTCGCGCTTGCCCGCTTCAGCTCCTCGTCGATGATCTTGCGGAATTCCTCGATGGTGCGCCGACCAGTCACCTTGCGTCCGTTGATGAAGAAAGTCGGCGTGGAGGCCACCTTGAAGTCGCGGCTGGCGTTGCGCGCCCCGTTCATGATCGCCTTCGCCAGCTTTTCGTCCTTCAGGCAGGCGTCGAACTGTTTGTCGTCCATGCCGGCCATGCGCATGATCTTCATCAGCCCGTCACGCGGATTCCTGGCCCACTCGCGCTGGGTTTTCATGATCATGTCGAGCACAGCGTGATATTTGTCGTTGTTGTCTTTCGCCACGCAACGGGTCAGCATGAAGGCCGCCAGCGCCACCTGGTCCAGCGGAAACTCGCGGAACACGAAACGCACCTTGCCCGTGTCCACGTATTCCTTCTTGATGGCCGGCCATTCGTTGATGTGGAAGTCCGCACAGTGCGGGCAGGTGGCGGAAGCATACTCATAGATGGTGACGGGCGCATCGGCCTTGCCCAGCGCCATGTCCGGCACCTCGTAAGGCTTCGCCAGCAGCTTCGGCGGGAAATATTCCGGCTTGTCCTCCGCCGCCACCGCCGCCGCGGCGGAAAGGCCGGTCACCGCCAGCACTCCGGCCAGGAGCGCACCGAACCGGCGCCGGTTGATGGCCACCTGAATCGTTTTCGCAAGGCCCTTCTTCATCCCGTTGTTCTCCCACGATTATCGTTTCACAGTCGAATCATTTTCCAGGCGTGCGGCCGCGACCTTCCGCGCGATACCTTCCGCCATGCGCGAAAGCGCCGCGCGCAGCTCCGCATCCCGCACCTGCTCCAGCCCGTGCCGCAGCGCCGCCAGCAGAGCGGCGTCCGGCTCCGGTCTGGCACCCTTCCCTTCCTCCTCCCGCACCGCCGGCACGCCCGCCTGCACCAGCTTGATGCCGCCGATCACGGCGCCGCCGAAATGCCCGTTGATGCGCTCCAGCAGCACCGGCTCCATCATCTGCACTTCCAGCGCCCGCGCCGGCGCCACCTTCAGCTTCAGCACCGCCGGCCCGGGGCCCGTCCGCCGCACCGCATCGGGCCGCGCGAAAGCGGCGATTTCCGGACACAGGGCGTCCCACACCCGCGCCAGCTCCGCCATGAGCGGCCCGCCGTGACTGGCGAACGCCTTGCCCGCCACCTTGTCGAACAACTGCCCGATGCGCCTGGCCATGACCGGCTCCCTGTGCATGAGTCGCCGCCGATTATTGCCATGCAACGCCGTGCATGGCCAATGATGTTTTTGTTATGTCGTGATTCCGGCTGAACCGCGCATGAACACCATCACCACCAAGCTGCTGGACTGGTATGCCCGCCACGCCCGCGCCCTGCCCTGGCGCGCGCCGCCGGGCGCGCGGACCGAGCCGTATCGCGTCTGGCTGTCCGAGATCATGCTGCAGCAGACCACCGTCGCCACCGTGCGCAAGCGCTTCGAAGTCTTCATTCGCCGCTGGCCCACGGTCCAGGCACTGGCCGCCGCGCCGCGCAATGACGTGCTGGCCGCCTGGGCCGGGCTGGGCTACTACGCCCGCGCCCGCAACCTGCACAAGTGCGCGCAAGCGGTGGTCAACGAACTTGACGGCGCATTCCCGCGCACGCCGGAAGAGCTGAAGAAGCTCCCCGGCATCGGTGACTACACCGCCGGCGCCATCGCCGCCATCGCCTTCGGCCACCCCGCCGTGGCCATGGACACCAACGCCGAGCGCGTCATCGCGCGGCTGTTCGCCGTTGTCGAACCGCTGCCCGACTGCAAGGGCACGCTGCGCGCCCACGCCGAGGCCCTGCTGCCGCAGGAAGCGCCGGGCGACTTCGCCCAGGCGCTCATGGATCTGGGCGCCGAGATCTGCACCGCCCGCGCCCCCGCCTGCGCCCTGTGCCCGCTGCAGGAAGACTGCGCCGCCCGGGCGCGGGGGCTGGCGGAAGAACTGCCCCGCAAGCGCAAGAAACCACCGAAGCCCCGCCGCGAGGGCCGCGCCTTCTGGATGCCGCGCGCCGACGGCCGCGTGCTGCTGCGCCGCCGGCCGGACGAAGGAATGCTGGGCGGCATGGTGGAAATTCCTTCATCGGACTGGGACGGCGCCCCGCCTCCATTTCGCGGGCATGCGCCATTCAACCTCGACTTCGAGCCGCTTTCGGCACATGTGCGCCACACCTTCACGCATTTTCACCTGTCCCTGAAGCTCCTCAGGCTGGCGGACCCCTTGCCCACGCAACGCGCACGCCTGCTGCCCCTGCCGCCGGGCTGGTTCTGGCATCCCATGGACAGGCTGGAAAAGGCCGGACTGCCCACGGTGATGATGAAGGCGGCGCGCGCCTTCCTTTCCATTTCTTGAGTTGAGCCGCATGGCCGCGCATTCTACAAACCCGGACGGATCAACCGCCGCAATCGTCCGGAGCGCACCCCATGACCACCATCATCCTGCTGGCACTGGCCATCGCGCTGTTCGGCATCACCCATCTGCTGCCATCCCTGCCCCGGCTGAAGGCGCGGGTGAAGAAGATGCTGGGCCGCGCCTACCTGCCGGCGTTCATCACCACCAGCGTCGTATCGGTGATGCTCATGGGCTGGCTGTGGGCGAAAAGCCCCTTCATCCCGCTCTACGACCCGCCCCCGTGGGGTGCGCACGCCACCTTCACGCTGATGTTCTTCGCCTTCCTGCTGTTTGGCGTTTTCCTGTACCCCTGCCGGCTGAAAAGGAAGCTGCGCACGCCCTTCGCCTGGGTGGTTCTGCTGTGGGGAACGGGCCACCTGTTCGCCAACGGCGACCTGGCCACCGTGGTGCTGGCCGGCGGGCTGATGGTGGTCGCCCTCATCATGCTGTGGCTGGCCTGGCGCAACGACTACGTGCCCGAGGGCCGCGCCGACCCGATGCTGGACTACGCCGCCCTGCTCACCGGCGCCATTCTCTACCTCGGCATGATCATGGCGCACGAGGCGCTCATCGGCGTGCCCGTGCTGCCCCACATCATGCCGTCCTGAACCGCGGCCGCGTCAGCCCGCCCCAAACACGCGGCGGAAGATCGTGTCCACGTGCTTCGTGTGATACGAAAGGTCGAAGAGGCTCTCCAGCTCCTCGTCAGAGAGATATTCCCGCACGTCCGCATCCTGTTTCAGCAGAGTCAGGAAATCGCCCCTGCCCTCCCACACCGGCATGGCGTTGCGCTGCACAACGCGGTAGGCCTCCTCGCGGCTCATGCCGGCCTGCGTCAGCGCCAGCAGCACCCGCTGCGAGTGAATCAGCCCGCCCAGCAGGTTCAGGTTCTTCTCCATCCGCTCCGGATAGACCACCAGCTTGTCCACCACGCCCGCCAGCCTTCTCAGCGCGAAGTCCAGGTGCACCGTCGTGTCCGGCCCGATACCGCGCTCCACGGAGGAATGAGAAATGTCCCGCTCGTGCCACAGCGCCACGTTCTCCAGCGCCGGGATCACGCTCATGCGCACCAGCCGCGCCAGGCCCGTCAGGTTCTCCGTCAGGATGGGATTGCGCTTGTGCGGCATGGCGGAGGAGCCCTTCTGGCCGGGCGAAAAATATTCCTCCGCCTCCAGCACCTCGGTGCGCTGCAAATGCCGGATCTCCACCGCGAGGCGCTCGATGGACGAGGCGATCACCGCCAGCGCCGCAAAATACATGGCATGCCGATCACGCGGGATGACCTGCGTCGAGATGGGCTCGGGGCGCAACCCCAGCTTCTTCGCCACGTATTCCTCCACATACGGGTCGATGTTGGCGAATGTGCCCACCGCGCCGGAGATGGCGCAGGTGGCCACCTCGTCGCGGGCGAATTGCAGCCGCTGCTTCGCGCGGGAAAACTCGGCGTAAAAGGTGGCCAGCTTCAGCCCGAAGGTGGTCGGCTCCGCGTGAATGCCGTGAGAACGGCCGATGCACACCGTGTCCTTGTGCTCGAAGGCGCGCTTCTTCAGCGCGGAAAGCACCATCTCGATGTCTTCCAGCAGGATGTCCGCCGCACGCACCAGCTGCACGTTGAAGCAGGTGTCCAGCACGTCCGAGGACGTCATGCCCTGATGCACGAAGCGCGCTTCCGGCCCCACGATCTCCGCCAGATGCGTGAGAAAGGCGATGACGTCGTGCTTCACTTCCCGCTCGATCTCCTCGATGCGCGCGACGTCGAACCGCGCCCGTGACCCCTTTTCCCAAATGACCTTCGCCGCCTCCTGCGGAATCACCCCCAGTTCGGCCTGCGCTTCCGCCGCGTAGGCCTCGATCTCGAACCAGATGCGGAACTTCGTCTCCTGCGACCAGATGTCGGCCATCTCGGGCCGGGTGTAGCGCGGAATCATTCGAAAAACCCTCCTGCCGGCTGGCTGATTGAAAATGCCGAAACGGTTGCCAAGCGGCATGGCCGCATGGACCTTTCATGTCAAGTTGCCCGCATGTCGCGGTTGAAAATCCGGGCCGCATGGAATTTTCGGGGTATCATGATGAACAATCTGTATCGTTAACCATGTTTTTTGACCATCTCTTCAGCTTCCTGCCCGCACCTTGCGACATACGGGAAGACGAAAAATCCGAAGGGATGGAAAAATGCGCGGCAGGTGGCTCGAATTTCTGGCCGACAGGCGCGGCAACGTGGCCATCATGACGGCCTTCACGGCTCCGATCATGGTAGCCTTTCTTGGTGGCGCCGTGGATTACGCGATCTCGCTGGACGCACGTGTCAAGCTGCAAAGCGCCGTGGACGCGGCCCTGCTCGCCACCGCCGAACACAAATCGTCCAACCCGAACCTCTCGCTTGCCGATCTGAAGACCTATTTCCGCAAGCAGCTGGAAGGACGGCTCGAACGCCGCATGAAAAAGGTCGCCGAACTGGACGAGATCGAGATCACCCAGTCATCCGACCACGCGCTAACGGCGAAAGCGACCGCCCACACCAGGACTCGCTTCCTGCAGCTCGTCGCCGTGGACCGCATCAGTATCCGCGTGGAGGCCGAAGTGAAAAGCGCGCGCGCCCGCACGGAGGTGGCGCTGGTGCTGGACGTGACCGGCTCCATGGCGGGATCCAAGCTGCGGGAACTCAAGGAGGCCGCCAAGAGCTTTCTAGACACCATTGAGAAGAAGATTCCCGTCAACGACCCGGAGGCCTTCAAGGTGGCCGTGGTCCCCTTCTCCCAGTATGTGAACGTCGGCATGCAATACCGCAACGCGGACTGGATCGACGTGCCGGAAGATGGCTGGCGCCAGACCTCCTCGTCCTTCGGCTGGTGGTGGTGGTGGTGGTGGGGCGGCTCCAGCAAATACGTGGAATGGGAAGGCTGCGTCGGCTCGCGCTCCCATCCGCTGAACGTTCTGGATGAATCCTACACCACGCCCGTGCCCGGGGTGATGAACTACGCCCACTACTCCCCTTCCGGCGAATGGGTCACGCAGAACTACTGTCCGAACACCCCCATCCTGCCGCTGACCAGCCTGAAGACCGACAAGCAGAAGATCGTCCAGGCCATCGACAACCTCACGGCGAATGGCTCCACCTACATTCCCGCCGGACTCATGTGGGGCTGGCGCGTGCTTTCCAGTGCGAAACCCTTCACCGAAGGAGCGGACGAGCAAGATATCAAGCGCTGGAACGTACGCAAGGTCATCGTGCTCATGACCGATGGTGAAAACACCACCTCCCCCTACCTCGACTATCAGGACTCCTACAGCGAACACACGGGAGGAGATCCCGATTACGCCAACGACATCACCCTCGAGGCCTGCGACAACATCAAGGAAGTGAATGTGGCCACGGGCAGGCGCAACGCCGATATCGTGACCATCACCTTCAACGTCTATTCGACCACGGTGAAGAACCTGCTCAAGGAATGCGCCACCCTGGGATCATACGACGTGAAGTCCGGCCAGCTCGTGTCGATCTTCGACCAGGTGGCGGAGCAATTGACGGAACTGCACCTCTCGCGCTGATGCCGACCCGGGGCGCGACCACGCCCCCCACACCCCGTGCGTGCATACAAGAGGTCGTCAACCTTTCGTAAGGGCCGGCGTCTTAGGATACCTCCCGGAGCAATCCGGCTGCCTTCGGGAAGGATCCATGCGGTACATGCGGAAAACGAATCCACCGTTCGCACCTGGCCCGCCATTGCCACCCGGACGATCGCGACGGAGAGAAATCCGCCCTGACCGGCAACCGAGGGATGCGGATGAAAGCGGCGCCATCGCCGTGCTGTTCGCTCTTGCGCTGCCCGTCATCGTCCTCTTCCTCGGTGGCGCGCTGGACTATTCCCGGGCGTTGGAGGCGCGCACGCGGCTGCAGACGGCGACGGAATCCACCCTTTCCAACCTCCATTCCCGCATCAGGAGCGGAATGGTGCGCGACAGGCGTCAGCTGGCGTCCCTTTTCCTCCGCCACATGCGCGCCGAACACGAAAAGCGGTTGCGGAAAAAGGGGCTGAAGCTGGAAAAGGCGCATATTTCGCTGGCACGCTCGAGAATGAACGTTACGGTACAGGCGAAGGTGCGGGCTCCGTTCCTGGGACTCGTCGGCCAAGGATGGATCCCCGTCACCGCCGTAGCCGGCGTGCGTATCACTCCGTCCCCCTCCACCCGCCGGATGCAATGGGTGTGCCGGCGCCTCCTGTCACGTTTCAGGCGCGCCCATGACCTTGAACGCCACCTCAGGCGCATGCGGGCCAAGGGAGCGGTGCCGGAACGCATCCACCGCATGGAGGAGCTCTACGACAGATGCCTCGCCGAAGGCTGATCCCTCGCCCCGCATGAGGGCGCCACTTTCCGATGCGCCATCGGGATACCGGACTTCCCTCTTCCGCCGCATCGGCGCCCGACGCCCCCACGCCGCTTTCGAGGTATCTTGAAACCTATTATACTACCTTCGATTGCCATTTCTCTCCCCCTTAAACAGTTCGGAAAGGTGGATGTGGTATCACATGCACGTTGCCGCCAGGTCGGTGGAATGAGCCGGCCGGACAAGAATGAACAAAATCCTGGTGTGGAGAGAAAAGGATGCGTAACGGCACGCCTGAGACACGGCGCGCGCGTGCGGGGTGCGTGCGCCCCGGTTTCGCGCGGAGCAAAATCACCCGCTTGCTGAAAGTCTTCCGTCGCCGCGGAAGCCGCGCTCTCGGAGACGAGCGCGGCGTGGTAGCCATAATGGCCGCCGCCAGCCTGCCGGTTCTGGTGCTGGTGGTCGGCGGCGCCAGCGACTACGCCCGCGCGCTGAACGCCAAAACCAAAATGCAGACCGCGCTGGATGCCGCGCTGCTGGCCACCGCCAGTCATCGCATGGCACGCCCGGAAACGACCAGCGACGAACTTTCGGACTTTCTTCGCAGGCGCCTGAAGGGAGAATACGAACGCCGCCTTCAGAAGATCGCCACCGTGGACGTGGACCGGATCACCCTCACCATGGACGACAAGACGCTGAAGGCGGAAGTGAAGGGCAAGATCAGGAACAGCTTTCTGGGCATCATCGGCATCAGCAGCTTCGACATGAGGGTGCAGGCCGCCACACAGACCGGCCATGCGCGCCTGGAAGTGGCGTTGGTGCTGGATGTCAGCGGCTCCATGGGCAAGCAAGGCATCTCCGAGCAGACGAAGATCGACGAGCTGAAGAATGCCGCCAGGGAGTTCGTGAGAACCCTGCACGACCGGTTTGCCGATGCCGATCCGAACATGATTCGCATCGCCCTCGTTCCCTTCTCGCAATACGTGAACGTGGGCCTGGACAAGAAGGACAGCTACTGGCTCGATCTGCAGCCGGCCGATCCAAAGCAGCGCACGAAGCTCAACGAGGAAGCGAAAATTCGCTGGAAGGGTTGCGTCGGCTCCCGCGAATACCCCTTCAACCTCTACGACGCCAAATATACGCTGCACCCCATACCCACCGTCATGAACTACCCCCGCAAGGCCGACGCCCCGGCGGAAGATCCGGAAAGCTACGTGCGGGAAAAGGAGTATTACAACTTCTGCCCTCCCGCCATCACACCGCTCACCAGTGCAATTGCGAACGCCCCGGATCTAGAAAAGGCGATAGACGGGCTCGGCGCCGGCGGCTGGACCTACATCCCCGCGGGACTGATCTGGGGCTGGCGCGTTCTCACGCCCAACGCGCCGTTTCGTGAAGCCGCCAGCGATCTGGACGTTAAGGCGCAGAACATCCGCCGCATCATCATCCTGATGACCGACGGCGCCAACACCCGCGCGCCTGGTGACGGCACCGACTGGCCCCACAACGAACATCAGTCCGATGACGCCATCCTGGCGGACAAATACACGCGGGAAATCTGCGACAACCTCAGGAAAAAGAACGTCGTCACCGACCGCACGCGCGCGGAGGTCATCTCCGTGGCCTTCAACATAGGATATGACCAGACCAGAATCCGCACCCTGCTGCGCGACTGCGCGTCCGCGGGAATGTACGAGGCGAAGATCGGTGAACTGAAGGACGTGTTCAAGCAGATAGCCGACCAGATATCGGATCTCTACCTGTCCAATTGACGGGGCGGCCCGTGGAAGCACGCTCCACCCTTTTCGCCCCAGCCCGGCCGGCGGCCCTTTTGAATAAAATTACACGCACCGGCTGAAGAAATTCTTCATCGGCGCGCGCTACTCTCATGGGTTGGAAAAACAGGAATATCCACCCTCGGGAGAGAAACGATGAAAAAGCGGTTCATGCGAGCTTTTCGCGCGGTTGGAGAACACGCCCGCGACACGAAGGGCAACGTGGCCATCCTGACGGCGCTCACCCTGCCCGTCCTCCTGCTCAGCATAGGCGGCGGCATGGATTACGCCCGCGCCCTGGATGCGCGGGAAAGGCTGCAAACGGCGGTGGACGCGGCCCTTCTGGCCACGGCCAGCCATCGCATGGCCAACCCCGCCATCAGCGACGCCGACTTGCAGAATTACTTCCGGAACCTGATGGAAGCCGCGAACGTGAAACGCCTTTCCGGCCGGCTGAATCTGGACTTGTCGAGCCTGAACTTCACCCGCGACGGCGACATTCTCAAGGCGAACATGTCCGGCAGCATGAAGACCACCTTCCTCAGGCTCCTCGGCATGAATGCCATGCCCATCAGCGTGTATGCGGAAACCAGGGCTGGGTATGCCCGGCTGGAGGTGGCCCTGGTGCTGGACACCACCGGCTCCATGAGCTGGACCGGGGCCAACGGCACGGTGAAGATCGAAGAGCTCAAGCTCGCGGCCAAGGATTTCGTCGAAACGCTCACGCAGCGTTTCGGCAGTGCCGATCCGGAACAGTTCAAGATCGCCGTCGTGCCCTTTTCCCAGCACGTCAACGTGGGTACGGACCATGCCGACGCCGCCTGGCTGGAGTATGAGCCGGCGGATCAGGAGGCTCGCGACACACTCGCGAGCTACGGAATCGAATGGAAGGGCTGCGTTGGTTCGCGCCAGACGCCGTGGAACACGCAGGATGGTTCCTACACACTGCAGAAGATTCCCGTCGTCATGACCTATCCGCGCAACACCAACTACAACGCGGATGTTCCGCAGGGCTACTATGTGAACGGCAGCTTCTACAATTACTGCCCCTCTCCCATTCTGCCGCTCACCAGCGCCATTACCGACAAGAGCAAAATCATCCAGGCCATTGACGCCATGGTGGCGGATGGCTGGACCTACATTCCCGCCGGGCTGATGTGGGGCTGGCGCGTGCTCTCTCCTGGCGAACCCTTCACCGAGGGAGCCGACGACCAGACGGTGAAAAGTCAGAACGTGCGCAAGATCATCATCCTCATGACCGACGGCGCGAACACCAGGGCGCCCGTTCAGTATCCGGGCTGGGCGTGGAAGGATCATCAGGAAGACAACCGCGCGCGCGCCGACGACTTCACCCGGCAGGCCTGTGACGCCATCAAGGCCACCAACCCGAACACCGGCCGCCCGCACGCGGAGATCATAACCGTCACCTTCGACGTCTCCGACAACAGCATCAAGCAGCTCATGCAGGATTGCGCCTCCATTGGCAGCTACGATGCGCAGGTGGGTGAACTGCAGGAAC
>JALUAB010000193.1 GCA_027051195.1 Hyphomicrobiales bacterium | reverse complement strand
CCGCCAGCGAGATGCCCGCCAGCGTCAGCGCCGGGCCCAGCGCCACCAGCTGCTTGGCGCCGTCGCCCGTCTTGCCCAGCGCCAGGTTCACCGCCACCGGCGCCAGGATGAGGCCGATGACCATGATTACCGGCCCCGTCACCACCCGCGGCAGATAGCGCTCCAGCCACGCGCTGCCGCGCAGGCGCACCATGCCGGAAAGCAGCAGATACACCAGTCCGGCCGCCGCCAGGCCGCCCATAGTCGCCGCCATGCCCCACTTTCCGGAAGCCACGATGATGGGCGAGATGAAGGCGAACGACGAGGCCAGGAACACCGGCACCTTGCCGCGCGTGACGATCTGGAAGATGAGCGTGCCCAGCCCGGCGGTGAACAGCGCCACGTTCGGATCCAGCCCCGTGAGGATGGGCACCAGCACCAGCGCGCCGAAGGCCACGAACAGCATCTGCGCGCCGATGAACCATTGATCCGGATGAAAGCGGTATTCCGGTTGCGAAAAATCCCTGTGCATCCTGTCCCCTCCCTGCCGGTGCGGAAAATGGTGTGGTTGTGAGGAACCATTCTGTGGCCGCCCCCGTGGCGGGCACAGCTTGCCGCGCGCGGCAGGCGGCGGCAAGAGCGCGCCGCGCGGGCTGTTGAAAACCCGTCCGTTGCGGCTTTCCCGCGCCGTGCCCGGTGCTAACATCGCGCCACCCGCCATCACCCATTTCCGGGAGGCCAGCCATGACGGACAATCTCGTTCTCGTCGATCACCCGCTGATCCGGCACAAGCTCACCCTGATGCGCGAGAAGACCACGCCTTCTGTGCAATTCCGCCGGCTCCTGAAGGAAATCTCGCTGCTGCTGGGCTACGAGACGCTGCGCGACCTGCCGCTCACCACCCGGCGCATCGAAACGCCGCTGGCGGAAACGGAGGCGCCGATTCTCAAGGGCAAGAAGCTGGCGCTGGTGCCCATCCTGCGCGCCGGCATCGGTCTGCTGGATGGCATGCTGGAGCTGGTGCCGCTGGCGCGCGTGGGCTTCATCGGCCTGTTCCGCGATGAGGAGACGTTGAAGCCCGTGCAGTATTACAGCAAGCTGCCCAATGAGATGGAAAAACGTACCACGGTGATGCTGGACCCGATGCTGGCCACCGGCAACTCCGCCACCGCCGCCATTGACATCGTCAAGGAGGCGGGCGCGAAGGACGTGCGCTTCATGTGCCTGCTGGCCGCGCCGGAGGGCGTGGAGAATCTCGCCCGTGCACACCCGGACGTGCGCATCATCACAGCCGCCGTGGACGAGCGGCTGAACGACATGGGCTACATCGTGCCGGGCCTGGGTGATGCCGGCGACCGCCTGTTCGGCACGAAGTGATGCCGGGGTGCGCAAGGGGCGGCCGGTGAAACCGTCCCGCGCCTCACAGCTCTTCGTCGTCTTCGTCTTCCTCGTCGTCGAGAATGTCGTCGTAACCGGGCAGGATGTAGCTGGTGTCGTCACCTTTGGGCCGATGTTCGTCCAGCCGCTCGCCGGTGGCCATGTAGTGGATATTCTCTGCGATGTTGGTGATGTGATCGCCGATGCGCTCCAGGTTCCGCGCGCCGAACAGCAGGTGCGTGCACAGCCCGATGGTGCGCGGGTCTTCCATCATGTAGGTGAGCAGCTCGCGGAACAGCGAGCTGTATGCCTCGTCCACCTCTTCGTCACGCAGCCACACGGCGCGCGCCTTGGCGGCGTCGCGGTTGGCATAGGCGTCCATCACCTCCATCAGCTGGGCGATGACCAGCTTGCCCATGCGCTTGAGGTTCTTCTTCAGCGGCTTCGGCGGCTTTTCCTGCGCCAGCGTGATGACGCGCCGGGCGATGTTCTTCGACAGATCGCCGATGCGCTCCAGCTCGCCGGCGGTCTTGAACGCCGTCACCACCTGCCTGAGATCGTTGGCCATGGGCTGGCGCCGGGCGATGATGGCCACGGCGCCGTCTTCCACCTCCGCCCGCAGCCGGTCGATCTCGCGATCGCGCTCGATGGCCTTTTCGGCCAGTTCCGGGTCGCGCTTGCGCAGCGCCTTCAGTGATTGCTTGAGCGTTTTCAGCGCCAGCGCGCCCATGCGGGCGATCTTCTCGTCCAGCCGGGCGAGATCCTCGTCGAACGCTTTCAGGATGTGGTTGGGCATTTTTTCATCCTCCCCGGTCGCCGCGGCGGTCAGCCGAAGCGTCCCGTGATGTAGGCTTGCGTCTTCTCCTCGCGCGGCGCGGTGAAGATCTGATCCGTCTCGCCTTCCTCGATGATCTCGCCAAGATACATGAAGGCGGTGCGGTCGGAGATGCGCGCCGCCTGTTGCATGTTGTGAGTGACGATGACGATGGTGTAGTCCTCGCTCAGTTCCATCACCAGCTCCTCGATGCGGGCGGTGGAAATGGGGTCCAGCGCCGAGGTCGGCTCGTCGAGCAATATCACCTCGGGCTTGACGGCGATGGCCCGCGCGATGCACAGCCGCTGCTGCTGACCGCCGGAAAGCGCCGCGCCGCTCTTGTGCAGCATGTCTTTCACCTCGTCCCACAGCGCCGCGCGGCGCAGGGCCTGCTCCACCCTCTCTTCCATGTCGGCCTTCGGGAGCCGTTCGTAAAGGCGGATGCCGAAGGCCACGTTGTCGAACACGCTCATGGGAAACGGCGCCGGCTTCTGAAACACCATGCCTACCCTGGCGCGCAGCAGGTTCACGTCCACGTCCTTGCCCAGGATGTTCTGCCCGTCCATCCAGATCTCGCCCTCCGCCCGCTGGTTTGGGTAGAGCGAGTAGATGCGGTTGAAGGTGCGCAGCAGCGTGGACTTGCCGCAGCCCGAGGGGCCGATGAAGGCCATCACCTGCTTCTCCGGGATCTTCAGGTTGATGTTCTTCAGAGCCTGGTGCTTGCCGTAGTAGAAGTCGAGGTTGCGGATGTCGAGCTTGGGCTTCGGCCCTTCCCGCTCCGCTGGCAGATTGGTCGTGCCGGAGGACTGCCGCGCGCTCTCGTCCTGCGTGGCCACGGGCGCGTCCGCGCGCTTCGCTTCCACCGTCTTGTCCCCGTTGTCGGTCATGAGCCGCGTTTCCCTAGTGCTTCTTGCCGCGCAGGAAGGCGCGGGTGATGATATTCAGCCCCAGCACCACCAGCGTGATGAGCAGCGAGCCCGCCCAGGCCAGGTCGTGCCAGTTCTCGTATGGCCCCATTGCGAAGTTGAAAATGGTCACCGGCAGGTTGGCCATGGGCCTGGTCATGTCCAGCGAGAAGAACTGGTTGTTCAGCGCCGTGAACAGCAGCGGCGCCGTCTCGCCGGCGATGCGCGCCACCGCCAGCAGCACGCCTGTGAGCACGCCGCTGCGCGCCGCCCGCAGCACCACGCTCAGGATGACCTTCCACCGCGGCGCCCCCAGCGCCGCCGCGGCCTCGCGCATGGTGTCCGGCACCAGCAGCATCATGTCCTCGGTGGTGCGCAGGATCACGGGCAGCGCGATGATGGCCAGTGCCACCGCGCCGGAAATGCCGGAAAAGCCGCCCAGCGGCGCCACCATGATCATGTAGACGAACACGCCGATGACGATGGACGGCGCGGAGAGCAGGATGTCGGACACGAAGCGCACGGTGGCCGCCAGCCAGGTGCCGCGTCCGTATTCCGAAAGATAGATGCCGGAGAGAATGCCGATGGGCGCGCCCACCAGAATGCCGGTTAGCGTGATCAGCAGCGAGCCGACGATGGCGTTGCGCAAGCCCCCGCCTTCCGAGCCGGGGCCGGGCGTATCCGCAGTGAACAGCGTAATATCCAGCCCGGCGAACCCCTTGGAGAACAGCTCCCACAGAATCCAGGCCAGGAAGAACAGGCCGAACAGCGTGGTCAGCACCGAGGCGGTGAGGTTGAAGGCGTTCACGAACTTGCGCCGCGCATACAGGCTCATGGTCGCGCCCTCCTCACGACTTGCCGCCATAGGTCTTCGCCATGCGCACCAGCATCAGCCGCGCCAGCGACAGGACGATGAAGGTGATGAGAAAAAGCACCAGCCCCAGCGCGATGAGCGACGCCGCGTGGATCTCGCTGTCGGCCTCGGTGAACTCGTTGGCGATGGTGGAGGCGATGGAGTTGCCCGGCCAGAACAGGCCGATGTTCAGCTCGTGCGAGTTGCCGATGACGAACGTCACCGCCATCGTCTCGCCCAGCGCCCGGCCCAGCCCCAGCATGATGGCTCCCACCACGCCGGCGCGGGTGACCGGCAGCACCACCTTCCACATCACCTCCCATGTGGTGCAGCCCAGTCCGTAGGCGGATTCGCGCAGCTCCCGCGGCACCGTCTCGAACACGTCGCGCATCACCGAGCTGATGAACGGAATGATCATGATGGCCAGGATGATGCCGGCGGTGAAGATGCTGACCCCGATGGGCGGCCCCTCGAACAGCGCGCCGATGACGGGCAGCTGCCCCAGCGTGTCGGTAAGCAGCGGCTGGATGTTTTCGGAAAAGAAGGGGGCGAAGACGAACAGCCCCCACATGCCGTAAATGATGCTGGGAATGGCTGCCAGCAGCTCTATGGCGGTGCTCACAGGGCGTTTCAGCCACACCGGGCACAGTTCGGTGACGAACAGGGCGATGCCGAAGCTCACCGGCAGGCCGATGAGAATGGCGATGGCGGAAGTGACGAGCGTGCCATAGATGGGTGTAAGCGCACCGAACGTTTCCGTGACCGGGTTCCACTCGGCGCTGGTGAGAAAGCGGAAGAAGCCGAACTTCTCGATGACCGGCCACGCGCCGGCGACGAGCATGGCGATGATGGCGCCAAGGGTGGCCAGTACCAGCAGCGCCGCCGCCAGCGATACGCCCCGGAACAGCGTTTCCACCGTCGGGCTGTGTTTGGGCGCTCCCCGCGCTTGCTCTCGTGCATTCATGAATGCCGCCCCGCGTGAATTCCCTTTGGCCCCATGTGGCAAAAAACGTCGCCACCGCGCAAGAGCGATGGCAACGTTTTTCAGATGCAAATCCGCAACGTCATGACATCGACACCCCCGTCACCCCGGCGGAAGCCGGAGGCTCTGGCCACAACGTCATGCGCCTGTGGATCTCTCGTCATCCTGTCGAAAACCAGGATCTCGTGACGCAGGCTCATGTGTTTGCCGAACGAGATTCCGGCTTTCGCCGGAATGACAGGGAAACATTCAGGCGCTCATTGCGCCTTCCACACCGGATTGCCGGAAGTGTCCCGGATGTTCTCCGTCCAGGCCTTTTGCACCATTTGCACCACGCTTTCAGGCATCGGCACGTAGTGCAGCTCCAGAGCCATTTCGTTGCCGTTCTTGTAGGCCCAGTCGAAGAATTTCAGCACCGCCTTCGTGCGCGCCGGGTCTTCCGCCACCTTGTGCACCAGAATGAAGGATGCGCCGGTGATGGGCCAGCTTTTCTCGCCCGGCTGGTCGGTGAGGATAAGGTAATAGCCTTTCGCGTTGGCCCAGTCGGCGTTGGCCGCAGCGGCCTGGAAGTTTTCCACCGTGGGGGCCACGAACTTGCCGTCGCGGTTTTCCAGCAGCACAGTGGTCAGCTTGTTCTGCAGCGCGTAGGCGTATTCCACGTAGCCGATACCGCCGGGAACGCGCTTTACGTAGGAGGCCACACCCTCGTTGCCCTTGCCGCCGATGCCGGTGGGCCAGGCCACGGCCTTGCCGAAGCCCACCTTTTCCTTCCATTCGGGGCTGATCTTGGCCAGATAGTTGGTAAAGATGTAGGTGGTGCCGGAACCGTCCGCCCGCCGCACCACGGTGATCCTGCGCGAGGGCAGCTTCAGCCCCGGATTGAGCGCGGCGATCTTCGGGTCGTTCCAGGCGCGGATCTTTCCGAGATAGATGCCGGCCAGCACCTCGCGCGAGATTTTCAGCTGCCCCGGCTTCAGCCCGCGGATGTTCACCACCGGCACCACGCCGCCCATGATTTGCGGCCACTGGAACAGACCGCTCTTTTCCAGCTCCTCCGGCTTCAGCGGCGCGTCGGAGGCGCCGAAGTCCACCGTCTTCGCCTTGATCTGCTTGATGCCGCCGCCGGAGCCGATGGACTGATAGTTCAGCTTAACGCCGGTGGCCTTGTAATAGGCCTCGGCCCACTTGGCGTAGATGGGATAAGGAAAGGTGGCCCCGGCGCCGTTGATGGTCTTCACCTCGGCGGACGCGCCGCCCGCCATCACGGCCATGGTGGCCCCCGCCAGCGCGGCGATGAACATGCGTTTCATGTCTCGTGTCTCCCTTTACTCATGCTCGGGGAGGTTCGCGCCCCCCACGGCCACCTTGTTGCAACGAATTGTTACAGAATTGTCGCGCCCATCCCAGTCCCGAAAAACGCGATGCAGCAAATTGCCGTTCCCGGCCTCTGCAGGCGGTGCCCGCTTCAGGGGCGCCTGTTGCGCGCCGGTGGCAGGTCGTTGAAGTCAATCACCCTGTTTGCTCCCGGCCCGGGTGCAGGATCCACCTGCACGCCCCCGCGTGCCCGCGGAACGGGCCGCCGCTCCTGCAAGCGTGTTTTCGGCACGTTCATATCTGGCACCAGCGGCTGCTGCCGCATGATGATGCTCTTCATTTCGCCGCGCAGCGCCTGCGCCGCCTGCGGCGGCATGCGCTGCATTATGCGTTCCTGCAGCTCGCCGGCGGCGTCCGGCCGCGATGTGCCCTTCCCCTTCTCGATGAGTGAAAGCAGCGCCTCCCGCTCCTCCGGTGGCGGCGGCAGCAGGCCGGCCTGGCGCACGGCCTGCGCGAAGGTGCGCAACACCCGCTCCGCCACGGGGTTCTGTCGCAGGTTCCGACTGTCCACCGCCAGGAACAACGGCCGTGCGGGCGCATCGCCTTCCAGCGGCGCGACCTTGAGCTCTTCCCGGTGTTGCAACCATGCTCCGCGCCCCACCAGCGCCAGGGCGCCCCTGTGTCGCCTCAGGGTGGCGATCACGGCGCCATCGCCTTCCTTCAAGAACCGAACGGCGCCGTCCCTGCGTATGGAGGCGCATTTTTCCGCCACCTGCCGCCGGAAGGTTTCGGCATCCACGGCCACCCGCTGCGCCCGCCAGTAGGGAAGCGCGCCGCTCTCGCACGCCCTGCGCAGGAAGTCCCGCACCACCTTTTGCGTGTTTTCCGGCAACAGGATCCGGATGCGTTCTTCCGGCAGGGTGCTGCGCAGGCTGTTCCATTTGGCGTGGGGGTTACGGATGATGCGCCCTTGCTGCGGAATCCATTCCGCCAGCGCCATGTAGAGGGTGCGTTCATCCAGCGACAGCGGCACGCTGCCTTTCGGCTGAACCGCCATTAATGGCTCGCCCGCCAGCTGCACCTGCACGATCACGGGGGCTTTCGCTTTCCGGTCTTGCTCCTCGCCCGACTCTTCGGGCGCCTTGGTAGAGCTCTTCCCGCCCGCCGCGGCCATGGTGCCGGAAGTGCCTGCAGCGACACTCCGGTTGCGCCCCTGAAGCTCCTGCGGCATTTCTCCGCGCGATGCGTCGCCTTTCTTCCGCGCCGCGCCCGGCCCGGCATGGCACCGCTCCGCCAGCACCGGCGGCAGGGGAGACGCGGCAAGCAGCAGGAAGGCCCTTCCCGACAGGCAGAAGGCCCTGCCGGCTGCGCCCGCCGGAAACACCCTGAGCATGAGCGCGTCTTCCGGTACGCCCGAGGCGCGCATCACCGTCTGCGCCAGCGGCTCCAGCCCTGCTTCCACGACGACGTGGGGAGAGATGTCCTTCACCTGCGGCCGTGCCGGCGCCTGCTCCTGCGCCGGGACTTGCGCTTGCGCGCCGCCCAGCAGGGCGGCCCCGATGATGGCCAGATATGCGCCAGAGATCCGTTTCATGCCCCCGTTCGTCTCCTCTTGCGCCGCGGCCCGGTTCAGTTGGGCCGCCGGATGAGTGGTTTCTGTGGCTTGGCGTCGGGGGGACGAAGGTATAGCGGCTCCGGCGGCTCTGTCGGCAGCGGTTCCACCGGCGCGTGCAGCGCCACCACCTCGGCATCGGGGAGCGGATCGGCATCGGCCGGCTGGCAGCCCCGTTCGTCATCCTTCACCAGTTCTGCCCCGGTGCCCGCCAGCAGGCACGGCCCCGGCGGCAGGTGCCGTCCGGCCTCCGCCACCGGGCTCAGCAACGCCTCGGTGATGGGCTCGAAATCGGCGTCGAAGGCCTGAATATAGACCTCCTCCCGTCGGGCGTCGATGACGCTCACCACCGGCAGCCTCTCCGGATTGTGGCGCACGTTCCTGGCGATGGCCTCCAGTGTGGTCATGGAGGTGATGGGAATCTCCAGCGTCGCCGCCAGCGCCCGTGCGAAGGAAAGGCCGATGCGCACGCCCGTGAACGACCCCGGCCCGCGGGTGATGGCGATCACGTTGAGCGTGGCGTAAGGGTCGCCGGCCTCCATCATCACCGCGTCCACCATGTCGGGCAGCGCCTCCGCCTGTCCGCGCTCCATGATCTCGCGGCGATGACTCAGCACCTCGCCGCTGGCGCGGTTCACCAACGCCACCGAACAGGCCTGCAGGGACGTGTCCATGCCCAGAACCAGCATTTGAGTCTCTCCCGTTCCCGCCGCCTGTTCCCCGACTCAGGCGCTGGCAGCCTACAGGATTTCCGCCAGCTCCTCAAAGTCCGGCCGCGGGCTGCGGTCGAACAGCGATTCCGGGTCGCCATGACCCAGGGCGCAGATGAAGTTGGACTTCCACTTCGGATGATCGGAGAAGAACTCCCTGTCCACCCCGGCGTTGTCGAAGCCGGACATGGGCCCGCAGTCCAGCCCCAGCGCCCGCGCCGCGATGAGGAAATAGGCCGCCTGCAGCGTGCCGTTGCGAAAGGCCGTGGTCTCGATGAGCTCCTCGTTGCCCACGAACCAGCTTTTCGCGTCCGTGTGGGGGAAGTATTTCGGCAGCCGCTCGTAAAACTCCAGATCATGGGCGAAGATGGCCACCACCGGGGCGGTCATGGCCTTTTCCACGTTGCCCTCCATCAGGTGCGGCTTCAGTCGTTCCTTGGCCTCCTTCGACTTGAGGAACAGAATGCGGATGGGCTGGCAGTTGGCCGATGTCGGCCCCATCTTCATCAGGTCCACGATCTGCCGCAGGCATTCGTCGGAAACCGGCTTGTCCAGCCAGCCGTTGTAGCTGCGTGCATCCAGGAAGATCTGGCGCAGCGCGCTTTCATCGATGGGATTGCCGCAAGCGTCCCAGGCCATGGTTCGCAGTCCCCTCATGTTGTTCGCAGCCTGAACGAGAAGGCCCGCCGCGTCCATGCGGCGGGCTGTCGTCCCGGCGTGCCGGTTCACACCTGCTGCACTTCCTGCACCTGCGGCACGAAGTGCCTCAGCAGGTTTTCCACGCCCTGCTTGAGCGTTGCCGTGGCCGAGGGGCAGCCGGAGCAGGCGCCCACCATCTGCAGATAGACCACGCCGTCCCTGTAGCCCTGAAAGGTGATGTCCCCGCCGTCCTGCGCCACCGCCGGGCGCACACGGGTGTCCAGCACCTCCTTGATGCGCGAGACGATCTCGGCGTCCTTCTCGTCGTAGAACTCCTTCGCCTCCGCCGCATCGCCCTCCAGGATGGGTTCGCCGGAGAGATAGTGCTCCATGACGGCGCCGAGAATGGCGGGCTTCAGCAGCGCCCAGTCGGCCTCCTCCGTTTTGCTCACGGAGATGAAATCGGAGCCCAGGAAGACGCCGTTCACGCCGTCCAGCTCGAACAGCTTGCGCGCCAGCGGCGATGCGCCTTCGGCTTCCTGCGGGCTCTTGAAGTCGCGCGGCGGGCCGGAAACCACCGGCTGGCCGGGCAGGAACTTCAGGGTATTCGGGTTGGGTGTCGCTTCCGTCTGGATGAGCATGTTGGCAACTCTTTCACTGTTGTCGTTGCAGGCGTTCTCGCGCTCCGTTCCCGCCCCCGTGTATCGTGCGCGAAAAGCGCGCGCAAGCGCGGGCCACGGGCGCACACGCCCCGTATCATGTTTCATGTAGAACACCCGCGCCGCCCTGCAACGGGCGATTTCGCCCCTCGGGCAGGTTTACAGCGTGCGGCGGAGCGATTATTTTCTGTAGCGGTTCGCGGGCGTAGCTCAGTTGGCAGAGCACGAGCTTCCCAAGCTCGGTGTCGCGGGTTCGATCCCCGTCGCCCGCTCCATTCTCCACCAAATCAACGTTCCCTGGCGGGAAGGTATAGCCGCACCCAATCCGGCGGCAGGCAGATCTCGTTGCTGCATGCCTGCATCTGCAGCTCCAGCACCACCGGTGCGCGCACGTCTTCCGACACGCGTATGCGCCCGGTGATGTCGAACCGCCCGTCCAGCAGCTTCAGCGGCTGCCTGGCGAACCCCAGCCGCTGCATCACCGGCCGTGGCCAGCGCAATGCCTCGATTCGCGCCTGCTTCGGCCGCAACAG
>JALUAB010000192.1 GCA_027051195.1 Hyphomicrobiales bacterium | reverse complement strand
AGGTTGGCCATTTCCGATTCGACCAGCCGGTCGAATGCCTCCTTGTCCCCCTCGACGATCTTCCTCCAGTCAATGTCCGCCACGGCCCAATCTCCTTTTCTGTATGGGTATTGGCCCCTTGTCATTTCCGTATGTGTAGGGCCGTGTGCGCGCTTTCAAGTTTCTATGCGCCCGTCAATGGCGCTGATCGTCCATTTCGTCCGGCTTGTGCTTGAGCGAGCTGTTTTTGTGCTCCGCCGCATGGGTGAGGAACAGCGCCAGCCCGATGAGTGCGATGCCACCCGCGAAATAGAGCATGCCGGTGGCGGAATCGAATTTCATTCCAATGGCATGATCGAAGAACTTAACGACAAGGATCATGAGAATGACCTTGGCCAGCCGGTTCTTCAGGTCGTCGAGGTTGCGGATGGAGAGGATGCGCGAGGCGGAGGATTCATCCGCCTGGTCGATGCGCGAGATGAACAGCTCGTAAAGCCCCAGCGAGAAGATGAGCAGCACGGTGGCCAGCAGGTAGCCGTCGATGACCTGCACCACGTGCTTTATGGTCTGATCGTGCAGATCCTTGCGGCCGCCCTGTTCCAGCCCGGCGTAATGGCCCAGCTCGGTGACGAGATAATAGACGTCCACGGTGGTGACGAAGAACACCGCCAGCGCCACCACCAGCGATGCCAGCACCGCCACCAGCACGATGAGGCGGCTGTTCCACAGGAAGCTTTCGAAAATCCATTCCAGCCAGCGAAGCATGCGTTTTCCCCTCTTTCCATGCGAATGTCCGGCGAATGTGCGCAACCGGGCGGTTTTTTCAAGGGCAGTGCGGGCGCCTGTTTCAGGTGACGGCGAATTCACGCGCCAGCGAGGCGAGGTCGGGATAGTGCGCATCCGGCTGCGGCAGCTCGGAAAGGCGCGGAATGGCGCCCCAGCCGCCGCCTTCCGCCAGCCCCTGCCGGTCGATCCACACGGTGGTGATGCCCAGCCGCTTCGCCGGGGCGATGTCGTGAAAGGGGCTTTGCGCCACGTGCAGCAGCTCGTGCGGAGCGCAGTCGAAGTCGTGTTCAACGTGGCGCAACAGGTAGCGGAAATTCTCCTCGCTCGGCTTGTAGCTGCCGATGTTCTCCGCGGTATGCACGGCGTCGAAGTCCACGCCCAGCTTCGGCGCGGTCAGTTCGAAGCCGTAATTGTGCACGTTGGATAGGATGACGAGGCGGCAATGGCGCTTCAGGGCGCGCAGGCTTTCGGCGGTGTCGGCAAAGGCGGGCCAGCAGCCGATGCTCTCGGCGAAGGCCTCGTCGAGCCCCTGGCTGGTCTGCAGGCCCCAGCGTTTCGCCAGCACCCGGTGGGTGTCGGCGAGAATGCGGTCATAGCGCCTGTTCGGGTCGGCTTCCTGCTGGCGGCTTTCTTCTTCTGCGTAGGCGGCCAGCGCCGCGGCGCGGGAGACGGGCGCGGCGTCGTTGGCCAGGAACAGGCGCTGCAGCGCATCCCAGATGCCGGTTTCCCAGTCGATGAGGGTGCCGTAGCAGTCGAAGCTGATGACCTTGAAACGGGAAAAATCCATGCCGCCCTCCCTTGCCTTGTGCCCAGCGGCATGAAACAGGAAAACACGCATGGAGGCAACGCGGGAACGGGCGATGGCGGAGAAGGGGTCGCATCCATTGTTGCGCGAGGCGGCGCGGCGGTTCTGTGCGGCCCGCGGGCTGGCCTACGCCGAACTTTCGCACGGCTGGGTGTTGCGGCTGGGGGAGGGGGAAGAGGCGCGCTTCATCCACGGCTTCGAACTGGGGCTGAACGCGCGGCTGGCGGCGCTGGCAGCGGATGACAAGGCGTTTTGCGCCTTGCGGCTGGCGGAGGCCCGGGTGGCGCATGTGCCGCGGCGGCTGGTGGTTTCGCCGGCGCTGTTCATGGGATTGCGCGGCGGGGCTGCCGGCTGGATGGAAGAGGCGCGCGCGGCAGTGGCGGAGATGGCGGCCGCGGGCGAGGGCGGGGCGGTGGTGGTGAAGCCCAACCGCGGGCGCGGCGGCGCGGACGTGTGGGTGTGCCGGACGGAAGAGGAGGCGCTGCGGCGGCTGGCCGGGGTGGCGGCGCGCTGGCCGGATGGCGCGGCGTGTGTGGAGCCGTGGCTGCCGACGGCGCGCGAATGCCGCTTCGTGGTGCTGGATGGAGCGGTGGAGCTGGCCTTCGCCAAGGTGGTTGAGG
>JALUAB010000191.1 GCA_027051195.1 Hyphomicrobiales bacterium | reverse complement strand
GTCATGCTCCAGGAGGCCCCCACGATCGTTGCCACGCCCACGCATGGAGACGGGCAATGGCGGCAGATGGGCGGCTTTTCGACTCTGGCGGAGGGGCTGGACTTCGCCGCGCGGGGCGAGACGGGTCTGAACTTTCACGGCCCCCGGGGGCAGCTGGAAACGGTGCTGCCCTACGGCACGCTGCGGGAGCGGGCGCTGGTGACGGCAGGGCGGCTGCGCGCGGCGGGGCTGCGGCCCGGCGACCGGGTGGCGATACTCGCGGAAACGCGGCCGGAATTCGCCATCACCTTCTTCGCCTGCCAGTATGCGGGCATGCTGCCCTGTCCGGTGTCGCTGCCGGTGCAGATGGGCAGTGGCGAGGCCTACGCGGCGAAGATCGCCGGCATGCTGAAGGCGGCGAAGGCGCACGCCATTATCGCCGCCGCCGAATGGCGGGAGCGGCTGGCGGCGGCGGCGAAGGCGGCGGACGTGCCGCTGCTGGCGCACACGGAGTTGCAGGCGCTGCCCGAGCGGGCGGACGCCATCAATCCGCTCAGGGCGGATGATCCGGCCTACATCCAGTTCTCTTCCGGCTCCACGGCGGCGCCCAAGGGCATTCTCATCTCGCAGCGGGCCATCATGGCCAACACCACGGGCATTCTGCGGCATGGGTTGAAGGTGCGCGAGGATGACCGTGCTTTCTCCTGGCTGCCGCTGTATCACGACATGGGGCTGGTGGGCTTCTTTCTCTCGCCCATGATGGGGCAGGTGAGCGTGGACTATCTGGCCACCGCCGATTTCGTGAAGCGGCCGGGGCTGTGGCTGCGGCTGATGAGCGAGGCGGGCAGCAGCATCAGCTTCGCACCCACCTTCGGCTATCAACTGGCGGCGCAGCGCGCCGGGCGTAACGCGGCGGAGCTGGACCTTTCCCGCTGGCGCATCGCCGGCATCGGTGGCGACATGGTACGGCACGAGGTGCTGGCGGCGTTCGCCGATGCCATGGCGCCGGCCGGTTTCGATCCGCGGGCTTTCCTGCCAGGCTATGGCATGGCGGAAATGACGCTGGCCATCAGTTTTCCGCCGTTGGAAGCCCCGCTGAAGGTGGACACGATCGACGCCGAAGCCGCGCGGCGCGAGGGCATCGCCCGGCCGGCGCGGCGCGAGACGGCGCGGCGGCGCACGTTCGTTTCCTGCGGGAAGGTGCTGCCCGGGCACGACCTGCGGGTGATGGACGCCGACGGCAATCCGTTGCCGGAGCGGCGCATCGGTCACATCTGGGTGAAGGGGCCCTCGCTAATGTCCGGCTATTTCGGCAATCGCGAGGCCACCGATGCCGCCTGCCGCCCGGGCGGTTATCTGGATACCGGCGATCTGGGCTATCTGCTGGACGGCGAGATCTACATCACCGGCCGCAGCAAGGACATGATCCTGCACAACGGCCGCAACATCTGGCCGCAGGACATCGAGTGGGCGGTGGAGAAGCTGGAACAGGTGCGCGCGGGCGACGTCGCCGCCTTCGGTATGGAGCGGGAGGACGGCACGGAGCATATCGTGGTGCTGGTGCAGTGCCGGCTGCGCGATCCGCAGCAGCAGGAGGAGCTGCGCCGGCAGGTGGCTCGGGTGGTGCACGAAACGGTGGGGGCGGATTGCGAAGTGGTGCTGGTGGCACGCCGCGCCCTGCCGCAGACGTCTTCCGGCAAGCTTTCCCGCGCGGCTGCCAAGGCGTTGTATCTTTCCGGCGAAATGCCGCTGGCCGAGGCTGTTTGCGCCGCCTGAGGCCGTTGCGGTCCATCATGTCATCAGTTCGGCTGATTCCTGCCGTCCGTCTCTCATGTGTCGCACATGACGCGCCATTCCCGTCCCCTCTCCCCTGGCAGGGGGATAAGGACTGACGGTCTTCGTGGCTGTCTTTCACACATCAGCCCGGCAGGCGGACAGCAGGCACATGAAAAGGCCGGACACCTTTCGTGTCCGGCCTTGTGCTTGTTCGCCTGCGCGACGGTTCAGCCCTGGCGGGCCTTGAAGCGCTTCTTGACCTTGTTGATGACGTAGAGGCGGCCACGGCGGCGCACGACGCGGTTGTCGCGGTCGCGCCGGGCCAGCGAGCGAAGCGAGTTGCGCACTTTCATGGTCGTCGTCCTTTCTGCTGATGGGTGCGGGCAGGCCGCCGGCCCAGTTCCCGCGTGCCGCCGCGGCGGCGTGTGCATGGTATCGT
>JALUAB010000190.1 GCA_027051195.1 Hyphomicrobiales bacterium | reverse complement strand
ATCGCCGTGGCCGACGCCCCGGCCATCGCCGCCGGGCAGTTCGCCGCCGATCCGGCGAAGGTGGAGGCGCTGCGCAAGGCGGACGTGAACCTGGATCATGAAAGCCCGCTGCATGAATTGTTCGAGGACCAGCTGCGCGCGGCGGACATGGTGGTGCTGAACAAGGCCGACCTCGTGAGTGCGGAAATGCTGCGGGCGCTGACGGAGAGGCTGGCGCGCGAGGTGCGGCCCGGTGTGCGGGTGATTTCGGCCGAGCACGGGCGCATCGACCCGGCCGTGCTGCTGGGCCTGGGCGCGGCGGCCGAGGACGATGTGGACAACCGCCCGACGCATCACGAGCTGGCGGGTGAGGCCGACCACGACCACGACGACTTCGTCAGCTTCGCGGTGAACTCCGGCGCCTGGGAGAGCCGCGAGGCGCTGCTTTCCGCCATCGAAAGGGTGTTGCACGAAGAACCGGTGCTGCGGCTGAAAGGCTTCGCGGCGCTGGCAGGAAAACCGGCGCGGCTTGCCGTGCAGGCGGTGGGCCCGCGGGTGGATGCCTGGTTCGACCGGCCGTGGCGGCCGGACGAAGAGCGGCGCACCGCGCTCGTGGTCATCGGCATGAAGGGCCTCGATGAAGAGGCCATCCGCGCCGCGCTTTCCACGCCGGTGGCAGCGGCGGAATGAATGATGGGGAGTGGGCGCCATTGCCCTGCCCTGCGGGCTGCATTAAAACCGCGCTCAAACACGGGACAATTCCAGCAGCGGGGCCGATTCCATGAGCAAGGGCGAAAACGCGGGGCGCGACTATCGCCCCACCCTGTTTCTGCCGAAGACCGATTTTCCCATGCGCGCCGGGCTGCCGAAGAAGGAGCCGGAGATCCTCGAGCGCTGGGAGGAGATGGACCTCTACCGCCGCTGTCGCGAGGTCAGGCAGGGCCGCGAGAAATATGTGCTGCACGACGGCCCGCCCTATGCCAACGGGCATTTGCACATCGGGCACGCGCTGAACAAGATCCTCAAGGACATCATCACCCGCACCCGGCAGATGATGGGATTCGACTCCAACTACGTGCCGGGCTGGGACTGCCACGGGCTTCCCATCGAGTGGAAGGTGGAAGAGCAGTTCCGCGCCGAAGGGCGCAACAAGGACGAGATTCCCATCAACGACTTCCGCGCCGAGTGCCGCAAGTTCGCCGAGCACTGGATCGACGTGCAGCGCGAGGAGTTCATCCGGCTGGGCGTGATCGGCGACTGGAAGAACCCCTACACCACCATGGCCTATGAGGCCGAGGCCATCATCGCCAACGAGCTGCTGAAATTCGCGAAAATGGGGCAGCTCTACCGTGGCTCCAAGCCGGTGATGTGGTCGGTGGCGGAAAAGACGGCGCTGGCCGAGGCGGAGGTGGAGTATCACGACCACGTCTCCGACGCCATCTGGGTGAAGTTCCCCATTCGCATGTTCGTAGCGGATGATGCGGATCCAATCGCCAAAAAACTCACCACTTATAACAGCGCAAGCATCGTCATCTGGACGACGACGCCGTGGACAATACCCGGCAATCGCGCCATTTCCTTCAACCCGCGCATTTCTTACGGCCTCTACGAGGTGAAAGCAGCGCCAGAAGGCAACTGGGCAAAGCCGGGTGAATATTTTGTGCTGGCCGATGCACTCGCAGAAGAGGTCATGAAAGCAGCACGAGTGGAGGAGTTTGCTCGTATTGCTGATGTTTCTACTGCAATTTTGAAAGGCACTACTGCAGTTCATCCCTTGCGCGCGCTGGGCTACGACTTCGACGTGCCCCTGCTGCCGGGCGAGCACGTGACGGAGGATGCGGGCACCGGCTTCGTGCATACCGCGCCGGGACATGGCCGCGAGGACTATGACGTGTGGATGGCGCACGCGAAGGAGCTCGAGGAGCGCGGCATTTCCACGCGCATTCCCTTCACCGTCGATGAAGACGGCGTGCTCACCGAGGAGGCTCCCGGTTTCACCGGAAAGCGCGTGCTGACGCCCGAGGGCGAGAAGGGCGACGCCAACGATGCCGTCATCGAGGCGCTGAAAGAGGCCGGCATGCTCATCGCGCGCAGCCGGCTGAAGCACCAGTATCCGCATTCGTGGCGCTCCAAGAAGCCGGTGATCTTCCGCAACACGCCGCAGTGGTTCATCCCCATGGACCGGCCCTACGAGAACGGCGCCACGCTGCGCGAACGGGCG
>JALUAB010000189.1 GCA_027051195.1 Hyphomicrobiales bacterium | reverse complement strand
ATGAATTCATCGCGCTTGCCCGTCGGCACGTAGGTCTTGGCGGCGGCCAGAACGTCCTTTTCGGTAAGGCCGCGCGCCTTCATGATGGCCTCCAGCTTGCCCTGCGCCATGGCCGCAGACGAGCCCGCCACCGCCAGGCCGAAGCCTGCCGCCACGGCCGCTCTCAAGGCCCTTCTCCTCTTCGATTGCATGACGATCCCCTTGCATCGGTTGCTCGCACCACGGCCGGTTCGCCCAGCCGGCCGGAGCGCGATTCCGACATCGGGCCGATCGCTTCTCCCCACCGGCAGCCTAGCGGGGCGCACGGGGATCACATTGACAAACATCAAAATTTGTTAATGAAAGCAGCGGAAGCAGGTGCCGCGCCGGAACGCAAACCGAACCATCCATCATCCCGCGCTCCCATCAAGTCATTGAAAACACGGGACTGATGCCAGCCCGGCGGGTTGCACCGGCAGGCTTGACGCAGACTTGCCTCACGGGAATCAGCGCCCGCATCCGCAACAACGCGGCAGCCAAGGGAAAGGGCCGTCCGCCAGCCCGGCGAACGGCCCTTCCAGACAATGTCGCGTGTGACGAGGATCAGAAGCCCATGCCGCCCATGTCGGCACCGGCGGCGCCGGCGGCGGCCTTCTCCTCCTTCGGCTTCTCGGCGATCATCGCCTCGGTGGTGATCAGCAGACCGGCGACGGAGGAAGCATCCTCCAGTGCGGTGCGCACCACCTTGGCCGGGTCGATGACGCCCATCTTGAACATGTCGCCGAACTCGTCGGTCTGGGCGTTGTAGCCGAAGGCGTAGTCATCGTTGTCCAGCACCTTGCCGACGACCACCGCGCCTTCCTTGCCGGCGTTCTGGGCGATCTGGCGAATGGGCGCCTCCAGCGCGCGCTCGATGATCTCGATGCCCGCCTGGACGTCCTCGTTCTCGCCCTTCAGATCCTTCAGCGCCGTCTTGGAGCGCAGCAGCGCGACGCCGCCACCGGGCACGATGCCCTCTTCCACCGCGGCGCGGGTGGCGTTGAGCGCATCGTCCACGCGGTCCTTGCGCTCCTTCACCTCCACCTCGGTGGCACCGCCGACCTTGATCACCGCCACGCCACCGGCGAGCTTGGCCAGACGCTCCTGGAGTTTCTCCTTGTCATACTCCGAGGTGGTGGTCTCGATCTGCTGCTTGATCTGCTTCACCCGCGCCTCGATGTCCTCTTTCTTGCCGGCGCCGTCGATGATGGTGGTGTTCTCCTTGTCCACCACGACGCGCTTGGCGCGGCCCAGATCCTCCAGCTTCACGTGGTCGAGCTTGTAGCCCAGCTCCTCGGAGATGACCTGGCCGCCGGTGAGGATGGCAATGTCCTGCAGCATGGCCTTGCGACGGTCGCCGAAGCCCGGAGCCTTCACGGCGCACACCTTGAGGCCGCCGCGCAGGCGGTTCACCACCAGGGTGGCCAGCGCCTCGCCCTCCACGTCCTCGGCGATGATCAGCAGCGGCTTGTTGGCCTGCAGCACCTGCTCCAGCAGCGGCAGCAGCGGCTGCAGGGAGCCGATCTTCTTGTCATGCACGAGGATGTAGGGCTCCTCCAGCTCGCAGATCATCTTGTCCGGATTGGTGATGAAGTAGGGCGAGAGGTAGCCACGGTCGAACTGCATGCCCTCGACGACCTCCAGCTCGGTCTCCAGGCCCTTGTTCTCCTCGACCGTGATGACGCCCTCGTTGCCCACCTTCTGCATGGCCTCGGCGATCAGCTCGCCGATCTCGCGCTCGCCGTTGGCGGAGATGGTGCCGACCTGGGCGATCTCCTCGGAGGTCTTCACCTCCTTGGCGTGCTTCTTCAGGTCCTCCACCACGGCCTTCACCGCCTGGGTGATGCCACGGCGCAGATCCATCGGGTTCATGCCGGCTTCCACCAGCTTCATGCCCTCATGCGCAATGGCCTGGGTGAGCACCGTGGCGGTGGTGGTGCCGTCACCGGCGACATCGTTGGTGCGGGAGGCCACCTCGCGCACCAGCTGGGCGCCCATGTTCTCGAACTTGTCCTCCAGCTCGATCTCCTTGGCCACGGAGACGCCGTCCTTGGTGGTGCGCGGCGCGCCGAACGCCTTCTCGATGACCACGTTGCGGCCCTTCGGGCCCAGCGTCACCTTCACCGCGTTGGCCAGCACGTCAATGCCGCGCAGCATGGACTTGCGCGCATCGGTATCGAAAACGACTTCCTTGGCAGACA
>JALUAB010000188.1 GCA_027051195.1 Hyphomicrobiales bacterium | reverse complement strand
ACATGATGCGACCGTGGAGGTTGCGGAGGAGCCAGAAATGCTGGAGCTTTCGACGGACAAGGTGGCGCAGGTGATCGTGCGGGCGCGCGAGCTGGAATCGCGCACCGGCGCCTGGGAACTGCCAGACCGCAGGCACCCCGGCGAGGACACGGCGGAAATGGTGCTGGAAGCGCTGCGCAACGATCCGGCGCGGCTGGCGCTGGCCTCCTTCCTGCAGGAACTTAATCGTGACGAACTGGCGGAGCTGGTGGCGCTGATGTGGGTTGGCCGCGGCTCCTTCGACCCCGAGGAATGGGACGAAGCCATCCAGACGGCGCGCGAGGAACACACCGGCAGCGCCGGCACCACGCGCTATCTGCTCTCCAACCCGCTGCTGGCGGAGCATCTGGAAGAAGGGCTGGAGCGCATGGGCTACTCCGCAGGCGACATGGAAGAGGATGTGCGGTGAGCGCGCGGATCGCGTGAATCGCGCCGATCCCCACCGCCGCGTCCCTCATCCGACCATTCGCAAATCATCGATGGAATCAGGTTGAGCGGGCGGGAGCGCAGGGTTTCCACGTTCACAAGCGCCCGGCCGGCTCTCGCTACTTCCCCAGCCGTTTCATCGCGCGCATGGTGGCGAGGCGTCTGTCCGCCGCCTTCAGCAGGCCGCCCGGCCCGAGGCAGGCGATGTCGAAGGCCACCACGCGCGCTGCAGCGCCCTTGCGGGTGTAGCGCCATTGCAGCGTGCGCCCCTTCTTCAGTGCATCTAGCACGATATCCGCCACTTCCGGGCGAACTGCCAGCGCCCGCCCCTTCGCCCGCACGTCGAGAAATTCGTATGGAACGCGCATGGGCTCGCCATCGTCCACCACCAGCTCCACGCCCTCCGCGGCATCCGCCGGTTCGGGCAGCGTGACGACAACCTGCCACCGGTCTGCATCCAGCGCGCGGGAGAACTGCAATCTCGCGCCTTGCACTTCCGGCCCGCGGATGGCGCAGCCCGCACCATCACGGCATTCGGCCTCCCAGGCGCCAGCGGCGAGCGTGATCGCGGCGTCATTTTTCTCCTGCCGCATGGCGCAATCGGAAACAACCCGCCGCCCGTCATCGCCCTGCCCCCAGGCGGCTACGGCGGCGACAGGCAACAGCGGCAATGCCAGCAACAGCGCTCGCGTCTTCTTCATGGTTCTTCTCCCCGTGTTTCTTTGGCATGCACCATGACTCCATGCTATCCCGCCGGCAAGAGCCGTCGGCAACGCAGGGAGGCCGTCATGAACAGCAGGCCCGCTTCCGCCCGCCGCATCACCGCGCCGGACATACGCGCCCGCAAGGGGCGCGACCCCATCGTGGCGCTCACATCCTATCACGCCCACACCGCGCGCCTGGCCGATGCCCACGTGGACATGCTGCTGGTGGGCGATTCGCTGGGTATGGTGCTCTATGGCCACGGCTCCACCATCCCGGTAACGCTGGAGCAGATGATCACGCACGGGCGCGTGGTGGCTTCGGCGGTGGCGCATGCGCTGGTGGTGGTGGACATGCCGTTCGGCGCCTACGAGGAAAGCCCGCAGCAGGCCTTTCGCAACGCCGCGCGGGTACTGAAGGAAACCGGTGCCGGCGCGGTGAAGCTGGAAGGGGGCGTGCGCATGGCAGAAACCATCCGCTTTCTGGTGGAGCGCGGGGTGCCGGTGATGGCGCACGTGGGCCTCACCCCGCAGAGCGTGAACGTGCTGGGCGGATTCTTCGTGCAAGGGCGCGAAGAGGCGCAGTGGGCGGCCATCGAGGAGGACGCGCGGGCGGTGGCGGAGGCCGGGGCCTTCTGCGTGGTGCTGGAGGCCCTCGCCGAGCCGTTGGCGCAGAAGATCACGGAAGCCTGTCCCATCCCAACCATCGGAATCGGCGCTTCGGCCGCCTGCGACGGGCAGATCCTCGTGATGGAAGACATGCTGGGGCTGAACCCGAGGCCACCGAAGTTCGTGAAGGCCTATGCCGACCTGGCCAGCGAGATAGAGCGCGCCATCGCCGACTATGCGGAAGACGTGCGTGGCCGCGCGTTTCCGGGGCCGGAGCATGTCTATGGACTGAAGAAGGGGAAATGAACGCCGGCAATTGCCTTGCGGCGGCGGCACGGTTACAAGAACCACGAGTTTCACGGATTCCCGGGAGTCTGCATCCGATGGCCGAAGACGACTCTCTCTTGCGCGAAGTGGACGAGGAACTCCGGCGCGAACGCCTGGAGAAG
>JALUAB010000187.1 GCA_027051195.1 Hyphomicrobiales bacterium | reverse complement strand
GTGATCTCGCCGATGCGCTTGCCGCCTGCCAGCACCGGTGTTTCCGGCTGCACCGGTTCCGTGGTGGCCACCGGGATGAGCCGGTTGCGCGCCGTGCCCCGGTGCTGCATGCGCGAGACCACCTCCTGGCCCACGTAGCACCCCTTGGTGAAGCTCACCGCGCCCAGCTGGTCGAAATTCGCCTCGTGCGGGAACAGCTTGCCCGAGCCGATGTCCTTCTCCGAATCCGGCAGCCCCAGCGCGATGCGCCGCTGGTGATAGAGCCACGCATCGGCCCGGAACTGCCCCGCCAGCTCCACCAGCGTGACGGCCCGTGTACCCATCTCTGCGTAACGCGGGTCTGGTCCATAGGCAAAATACGGCCCATCCTCCTCCGTCGCGTCCGCCAGCACCGCCATGTCCGGCCGCGCCTGCAGCTCCACCTGCCGGCGCAGCTTGTACATCTTCATGCGCGCCAGCAACGCGTCCGCCGTGGCCGCCGCCACGTCCAGCAGGAAGCCCTCCGCGCCCTCGTCCGAGCGCGCTGCCCACACGAACATGTCGTAGAGGATCTTCCCCTGAGGGGTGAGCAGCCCGGCCCACGTGCACACCCCCTGCTCGAGGTTGGCAATGTCCGCGGTGAGCAGCGAGTGCAGGTAGTCCCGCGCCTCCGGGCCCGCCACCTCGATGACCGCCCGTTCCGCCAGATGAATGGTCATGTCCGCCTGCCTTTCCGGGTTTTCATTGTTCCGTCCGTGGCGAGAAGATAAGGTGTCCGCCAGCATCGCGCCAGTGGAGACGAAACATGCCATACGATCTGTTGCTGAAAGGCGGAACGGTCATTCTGCGTGGCGGGCCGGCGCTGGCGGACGTGGGCGTGCAGCAGGGGCGTATCACGGCCATCGGCAGCATCGACGCCGCGCAGGCGAAGCAGGTGGTGGACTGCACGGGGCTTACCATCCTGCCCGGCTGCATCGACACGCAGGTGCACTTCCGCGAGCCGGGCATGGAACACAAGGAAGACCTGCACACCGGCTCGAAGGCCGCGGTGATGGGCGGCATCACGTGCGTTTTCGAGATGCCCAACACCAACCCGCCCACAGCCACCCGCGCGGCCATCGAGGACAAGCTGGCCCGCGCCAGGGGACGGATGTATTGCGACCACGCCTTTTTCGTCGGCGCCACGGGGGAGAACGCGGATGAGCTGGGCGAACTGGAGCGACTGCCCGGCGTGTGCGGCGTGAAGGTGTTCATGGGCTCCTCCACCGGCTCGTTGCTGGTGGCAGACGACGAGGGCGTGCGCAAGGTGCTGCGCAACATCTCCCGCCGCGCTGCCTTTCACTGCGAGGACGAGGCGCGGCTGGAGGCACGCAAGAAGTTCAGGAAACCCGGCGATCCGTCCACCCATCCCGTGTGGCGCGACGTGGACACGGCGCTGAAGGCCACCGAGCGGTTGCTGCGGATCGCGCAGCAGGAAGGAAAGCGCGTGCACGTGCTGCACGTGACCACCGCCGACGAACTGCCGCTGCTCACCCTGGCGAAGGATTTCGCCACCTTCGAGGTGACGCCCCATCACTTGACGCTCACCGACGAGTGCTACAGCGAGCTGGGCACCCTGTGCCAGATGAACCCGCCGGTGCGGGGAGAAGAACACCGGGCGGCGCTGTGGCACGCCATCAACACCGGGCTGGTGGACGTCATCGGCTCCGACCACGCCCCGCATACGCTGGAAGAGAAAGCGAAGCCCTATCCCGAAAGCCCGTCGGGCATGGTGGGCGTGCAGACGACGCTGCCGGTGATGCTGGATCACGTCAACGCCGGGCGGCTGAGTCTGCTCAGGCTGGTCGATCTGCTCTGTTACGGCCCGCAGCGCATCTATGGCATTGCGGGGAAGGGTGCCATCGCGCCGGGATATGACGCCGACTTCACCATCGTGGACATGAACGCTGAGCGCACCATCACCAACGGCTGGATCGCCAGCAGGGCCGGCTGGACGCCCTACGACGGCAGGAAGGTGAAGGGCTGGCCGGTGATGACCATCGTGCGCGGCCAGGTCGTCATGCGCGAGGACGAAATCGTGGCCGATGAACCCGCCGGTCAGCCCGCCCGTTTCGTGGAAACGCTACCGAAAGGGCAGGGCGTCTGAAGCCGGCCCGGGTTCAGAATAGCACTTCCGCGCTCAGCGTCGCGGCGTAGCCCACGAGGCCGCCCTTGCCCACGTGGCCTTCCCCGCCAATCAGAAAACGCATGCCGTCC
>JALUAB010000186.1 GCA_027051195.1 Hyphomicrobiales bacterium | reverse complement strand
GCTGGAAAATCCGGATGACACGCATCCGGCCGTGGTCATGGAGATCCAGTGCGGCGATTACCTGGAGGAAGACGACATAGAACGCCGCGAAGACGACTACGGCCGCTGTTGAGAGCATGCTCCCGCCCCTTGCCTTGCACCCGGCCCTGCGCCATCACGGGCCGGAAATCCATCTCCGGCGGGAGCGATCCACATGCCCGACATGCCACCCGGCACACTCCTGCCCGCCCTCGTGGCGCTGCTGGTGGAGCGCGCCGTAGGCTATCCGCGCGCCCTGCAACGGATCATCGGCCACCCGGTGGAATGGATGGGCGCCATGATCGCGCGCGCCGATGCATGGTGCAACCGCCCCGCACTGCCGCCATCGGTGCGGCTGGCGCTGGGCGGCCTGTGCATGCTGGCGCTGGCCGCCTTCTGGGGCGGCGGCGCATGGCTTCTGGCGCAATGGCTGCCGTGGTGGGCACAGGCGCTCATTGCCAGCACCCTGCTGGCCCAGAAATCGCTGAGAGAGCACGTGCAGGCCATCATCGACGCCTTTCCCGCCGATGGCGCGCATGGCGACCTCTCTGCGGCGCGGCGGGCGCTGTCCATGATTGTCGGGCGCGACACGGGTCGCTTCGGCGAGAGCGAGATCGCGCACGCGGCCATCGAAAGCCTGGCGGAGAACGCCTCCGACGGCATCATCGCGCCGCTGTTATGGCTGGCCGTGCTGGGGCTGCCGGGCATCGTGCTCTACAAGCTGGTGAACACCGCCGACAGCATGATCGGCCACCTCGATGACCGCTACCGTCACTTCGGAAAGGTGGCGGCGCGGCTGGACGATGTGCTGAATTTCATTCCGGCGCGGTTCACCGCCCTGCTCTACGCGCTCACCGCAGCGCTCACCGTGGGCGCGCAGGCAGGCATGCGCACGCTCAAGACCGCCCTGCGCGACGCCCGCAAGCACGTCTCGCCCAACGCCGGCTGGCCGGAGGCGGCGATGGCCGGCGCCATGAACATCCGTCTGGGCGGACCGCGCAGCTACGCCGGCCGGGTGGTGGACTTTCCATGGCTGGGAGACGGTCGGGCGGAACTGACGCGCGCCGACATCGCCGCCGCGCTGGCCTTTCACGAGAAAATGCTGTGGCTGGCGGCGGCGCTGCTGGCCGTGCTGACGCTGTCGTTACCGGCCGTTCAGGGCGCCGCTTCCACCAACCTGCCGTGACGCAGGTGCACCACGCGGTGCAACAATGCCGCCAGCTCCATGTTGTGCGTGGCTATGAGCGCCGCCAGCCCTTCCGCGCGGATGAGGTTCAGCAGCATCTCGTGCACGCGCGCCGCCGTGTCCGGGTCCAGGTTGCCGGTGGGCTCGTCGGCCAGCAGCAGCATTGGTTCGTTGGCCAACGCCCGGGCGATGGCCACCCGCTGCTGCTCGCCGCCGGAAAGCTCGGAGGGAATGTGGCGCAGGCGCTCCTTCAGCCCCAGCGTCTCCAGCAGGTAATGCGCCCGTTCGCGCGCCTGCGCCCGGCCACGGCCCATCACCAGCTGCGGCAGCATGACGTTCTCCTCCGCCGTGAATTCCGGCAGCAGGTGGTGGAACTGATAGACGAAGCCGATGCCCAGCCGCCGGATGCGCGTGCGCGCCGCATCATCCAGCGCCGTGCCCTCCACGCCGGCGATGAACACCTGCCCCGCCGTGGGCTTTTCCAGCAGCCCGGCGATGTGCAGCAGTGACGACTTGCCCGCGCCCGACGGCCCCACCAGCGCCGCCACCTCGCCGGGGCGCAGCACGAAATCCAGCCCGCGGAACACCACCAGCTCCTTGTGCCCCTGCCGGTAGATGCGCTCCACCCCGCGCAGCTCCAGCGCCGGCGCCAGCCGCGCGCCCTGCCCCGCGTCCTGCCCCTGTTGCCTCCTCACGGGTTCATTCATGGCGCAGGGCCTCCACCGGGTCGAGGCTGGCGGCGCGCCAGGCGGGGTAGATGGTGGCCAGAAACGACAGGACCAGCGAGAACAGGGCGATGCCCGCCACCTGCCCCCAGTGCAGGCGCGAGGGCAGCCCGTTCAGATAATACAGCTCCGCCGGGAACAGGTTGGCGCCGGTGAGCCACATCAGGAACTGGCGGATGTTCTCCACGTTCAGCGCCACCACGATGCCGAGGATGACCCCGGCGATGGTGCCCGCGATGCCGATGGCCGCACCCGTCATGAAGAAGATGCGCAGGATGGAGCCGCGCGATGCCCCCATGGTGCGCA
>JALUAB010000185.1 GCA_027051195.1 Hyphomicrobiales bacterium | reverse complement strand
TGGAAACACCCGGCGGCTTGAGGGTGATGACCATTCACGCCTTTTGCGAGCGCGTGTTGCAGGCGTTTCCGGTGGAAGCGGGCATGCCGCCGGGATTCGAGGTGCTGGACGAAGCCGAGGCGCAGATATTGCTGGACGAGGCGCGCGTGCGACTGCTGCTGCCGGGAGCGGACGCCGGCACGACGGTGGATGGCGTGCGTCCACATCTCGCGCGGCTGGCGGAGGTGGCCGGGGAATCGACGGTGCAGGCGGTGCTGTCCGCGCTGATGCGGTTCCGGCGGTTGCTGGCGTGGATGGCGGACGATCCGCAGCGGCGGGCGGAAGTCGTGGACGCCATGCGGCGGGTGCTGAGGGTCGATGAAGAGCCGCATGATGCGGAGGGCTGGCGGCAGCGCTGGTTCGCCGGGGTGTCGGCGCGGGAAGTGCTCATGCAGCGGCAACGGCTGGAAAGCGCCATGACGGTGCTGGAAGCGGGAGCGGCGAAAACGAAAAAGCCCGGCAAATCGGATGGCACGGCGCTGGAAAGGCTGGCGGTGCTGGCCGATGCCGCCACGGCGGGCGACATGGAGCGGGCCTGGGAGGCGGTGCGCGGCTGGCTTCTCACCGGCGGCGGAACCCTGCGCAAGACCCTCCTGACGGCGCCGGTGCGCGATGCCGCGCCGGATGTTTTCCGGTGGCTGAGGGAGGAGCAGGAGCGGTTCGCCGACTTCCTGGACGGCTACAAGGCGCGCCGCATGCTGGCGATGAACGAGTCGCTGCTGGAGGCAGGGCGCGCCATACTTTCCCTTTACGAAAAGGAAAAGTCATGGCGCGGCAAATTTGACTACGACGATCTGGTGGTGCGCACGCTGGAGCTGCTGGACAGCGTGAACGGGCAGTGGGTGCTCTACCGGCTGGATGGCGGCATTGATCACATCCTGCTGGACGAGGCGCAGGATACCTCGCCGGAGCAGTGGATGATTCTCGGCCGGCTGGCGGAGGAGTTCTTCGCCGGGGAGGGCGTGGAGCGGCCGCGGAGGCGCACCGTCTTCGCCGTCGGCGACGTGAAGCAGTCCATCTATTCCTTTCAGGGGGCTGCGCCGGACGCCTTCCTGAAGATGCGGGCGTTCTTCCGGCGGCGCGTGGAAGAGGTGAATGGTCGCTTTCGCGACGTGCCGATGGAAGTCTCCTTCCGCAGCGTGCCGCAGGTGCTGGAGGTGGTGGACGCGGTGCTGGCGCAGGAGGACTTGCGCCTTGGCGAGGAGGGCATTCCGTCGCATGCGTCGGCGCGGCCACATGTGCCGGGTTTCGTGGAGTTGTGGCCGCTGGAGGAGGCGGATGCGGATGATGATGCCGCCGGGGATGGTGACGGAGCGGACGAGGTGGCGCGCGCCCTGCGGGCGTTGTGGACGCCGCCGGTGACACTGGACATCGCCCGGGATGCGCGGCTGAAGCTGGCGCGGCGCATCGCCGCCACCATCCGCCGCTGGCTGGACGAAGGCGAGGCGCTGGCACCGGATGCGGAAGAGCGCGAGCGCCGCGGCTGGCCGGTGGTGCGAGAGCCTGAGCGGGCGCCGCGGCCCATACGTCCGCGCGACATTCTCATTCTCGTGCGCAACCGCACGACACTGATGGAGGCCATCGTCTCCGCGCTGAAGCAGTTCGGGATTCCGGTGGCGGGCGTGGACAGGCTGAAGGTGAGTGAACACATCGCGGTGCGGGATCTCATCTCGCTGGCGCGTTTCCTGTTGCTGCCGGACGACGATCTTTCCCTGGCCGAGGTGCTGAAGAGCCCGCTGGTGGAGCGTGACGACGGGCGGCCGTTTGACGATGACGACCTGCTGCGGCTGCGTGGGGAGTTGTTCGACTTTTCGGCGCCGCTGGAGCGCGTCGCGGCAGTGAACGAGGCGCGTTCCCTGTGGGCGCAATTGCTGGCGGCGGCGGAGGCAGGGGCGCCGGTGCGGCAGGCCGTGGAACACCTGCGTGCGTGGCGCCGGCTGGCCGGTTTTCTGCCGCCATACGAGCTGTTCGCCACGGTGTTGTGGCGCGATGGCGGTATGCGGCGGTTCATCGCGCGCCTTTCGCACGAGGCGGTGGAGCCGCTGGAGGCGTTCATGGATCTCGCCATGCAGTTCGAGCGTGACGAGCTGCCTTCTCTGCCCGCGTTCATCGAATGGATACTGGCGGAAGCGCCGGAAATTTCCCGCGAGCAGGAAAGCGGGGCGGACATGGACGGCGATGGCGAGGTGCGGGTGATGACCGTGCACGGTGCCAAGGGACTGGAAGCGCCGGTGGTGTTTCTGGCCGACACGGTGGCGGCGCCGGACGAGCGACACATGGACGTGCTGGAAGCGCCGTGGCCGGGTGAGGAGGTGGAGGAGAAGCTGCCGGTGTGGGTGATGCGGCAGGATGACCGTTGCGCGGCGGCGCGGGAGCTGGTGGAGGACACGAAGAAGGCGGCGGAGGAGGAATACAACCGGCTGCTCTACGTGGCCATGACGCGGGCTGCGGACAGGCTCTACGTTTGCGGGGCCAAATCGCGCAAGAGGGGTGAGAGGAAAGGCGACGAAGCGCCGAAGGACAAGAAGGGCGGCAAGGCCGGAGGGGACGACGCGCCGCGCATCGTGAACTGGCATGAGCGCATCGCGCGGGTGCTGCGCCGGGATGAAAACGCCGTGACGGAGGCTGACGGAAGCACGGTGTGGCGTTATCCGCCCAATGCACCGATATTCCATGCCGCGCGGACGGGCGAGGCGGCGGCGCCGGCCGAAATTCCCGGCTGGGCGCGCAGGGAGGCGCCGGAGGAACCGGGGCCGGCTCCGTGGCTCACGCCGTCGCGGCTGCTGACGCCGGGCATGGACGAGTCGCCGGCGGGTGCGCGGCGCGCGGTGCCGGATGATCGCTCGCTGTCGCCGCTGTCCACGGCGCGGCTGACGAATGATCCGCTGCGCGATCCGTTCCGGCGCGGCGTGCTCATCCACAAGCTGTTGCAATATCTGCCGGACGTGCCGGAGGCGGAACGGGAAGCGCGGGCGCTGGCGTGGCTCACCATGCCGGCGCAGGGGCTTTCGGAAGAACAGGGGCGGGCGTTGTGGTGCGAGGTGTCGGGCGTGTTGCGCGATGCGCGTTTCGCGCCGCTTTTCGGCCCGCGGGCGCAGGCCGAGGCGCCGTTCGCAGCGCGGTTGGCGGGGGCGGATGGACGGCTGCTGCTGGTGAGTGGGCAGATCGACCGGCTGGCGGTGCTGGACGACGAGGTGATCATTGCCGATTTCAAGACGGCGCGGCCGGTGCCGGAGCACATGGAGGACGTGCCGGAAAGCAACATCCGCCAGCTGGCGCTCTACCGGCTGGCGATGGCGGATATCTGGCCGGACCGGCGGTTGCGCGCGGCACTGCTGTTCACCGCCGGGCCGAAGTGGCTGGAAATTCCGGAAGCGGTTCTGAAGAAGGCGGTGGAGCGCCTGTGGGCCTGAGCGCATGGAAGGGAATAAAGAGCATGGCGCCCCCAAGGGGACTCGAACCCCTGTTTCCGGCGTGAGAGGCCGGCGTCCTAGACCGCTAGACGATGGGGGCGGCCGGCTCATGCGGAGCCTTGCGCCTTCTATAGGGAGACTCGCCGTGCATGGCAAGAGGGGGCGGGTGCATCCCGCGTGCATGCCCGCCATGCATGGAGCCGCGGGTGGCGTGGGCGTTTGTGCGGGCCTTGTTTCGTTTCCTGATCGGCAGTCCGCGTCGGCATCGTGATACGGTATCATTGCCAGGGGTTTCCGCCGTGTCGCCCACGGCAACGCGGTTCAATCCGGGAAGGACACGTCATGAAGAAGGACACGCCATGAACAAGCGCGTCAAAAGCGACTACCCACCCGTTCGGTTCTTTCTTCTGGGCGGGGAGGAATATGCGCTCGTCCCCTTGCGCCTGCTGAAGGTGGTGGACGACCTGGAGGAACTGGAGGACGAACTGTTGGCCGCCCGCGCCCTGCAGGAGCATGATCCGCGCGGTTCCGGCATCCCGGCGGCGGTAGTGCATGCCATCGCCGGCGGTATGCATCCGGTGCGTGCGTGGCGGGAATTTCGCGGCCTGACGCAGGAGAAGCTGGCACGGATGGCCCGCATCTCGACGACCTGTCTGGCTCAGCTCGAACGTGGCACGCGCCAGCCGGAACCGTCACTCGCCAGGGCGTTGTCGCATGCGCTCGATGTGCCGCCGGAAGTGCTGGTGGATGTCATCATGGACGATGGAGAGAGCACGCATGGTGCGGCGGATGGTGGGCGCTGACGGGCATGGGGGCGCTTTCGTCGCCGTCAGGCTCTGGCGTTGGCGCGGCTCATGAGGTCGGCGAAGCGGCGGAAAAGGTAATACGAATCCTGCGGACCGGGTGAGGCCTCCGGGTGATGCTGGACGGAAAACACCGGCCGGTCCTTGCACGCCATGCCGCAGTTGGTGTGGTCGAACAGAGAGATGTGCGTCTCTTCCACGGCATCCTCCGGCAGCGAGGCCACGTCCACGGTGAAGCCGTGGTTCATGGAGGTTATCTCCACCTTGTGCGTGGTGAAGTCCTTCACCGGGTGGTTGGCGCCGTGGTGGCCCTGTTTCATCTTCTTCGTGCGGCCGCCCAGCGCGATGGCCAGCATCTGATGCCCGAGGCAGATGCCGAACATGGGCAGGCGCGCCTGCAGCAGCTTGCCGATCTGCGCGCCGGCGTAGTTCGCCGCGGTGGCCGCCGGGTCGCCGGGGCCGTTGGAGAGGAACACGCCATCGGGCTTCAGCGCCAGGATGTCTTCGGCCGGGGTGTCGGCGGGCACAACCGTCACGCGGCAACCTGCATCCACCAGGCAGCGCAGGATGTTCTTCTTGATACCGTAGTCTATGGCCACCACGTGCAGGCGCAGGTCTTCCTCGCGCGGGCGTGTGAAGCCTTCCGGCCAACGCCAGGTTCCTTCCGTCCAATGGTAGGTCTTTTTCGTGCTCACCTTCGTGGCGAGGTCGGCGCCGACGATACCGGGCCAGCGCTGTGCGCGCTCCTTCAGCGCCGGGATGTCGAAGTTGCCGTCCGGGTCGTGGGCGATGACGGCGTTGGGCATGCCGTGCTCGCGGATGAAGGTGGTGAGCGCGCGGGTGTCCACGCCGCAAATGCCGATGATTCCGCGCTCCTTCAGCCAGTCGTCGAAATGTTGATGGGCGCGCCAGCTGGACGGGTTGGTGATGTCCGCGTGCAGCACGCAACCGCGGGCCTGCGCCTCGGCCCCGGGGTTGGAGGTTTCATCGTCTTCCGGGTTGGCGCCCACGTTGCCGATGTGGGGAAAGGTGAAGGTGACGATCTGATCGGCGTAGGACGGGTCGGTGAGGATTTCCTGATAGCCGGTCATGGCGGTGTTGAAGCAGACTTCAGCCTCGGCCACGCCGGTGGCGCCCACGCCCTTGCCCCGGAGAACCGTGCCATCGGCCAGCACCAGCAGGGCGGTAGGTCTTTCCTGTGTCCAGGGAGCGGGTGTCGTCATGTCGCGCCTCTCGCGGCAACGGTTGAAAGCGGCTGGTGGCAGGAGTATCTCTTTGCGCATTCCAAGACAAGAGGGGATGGAACGACCGGGGGAAAGGAGTGCAGGGCATGGCGGACGATCTGCGCAGCCGCATCGAGGAAGAGCTGAAGCTGGCCATTCGCTCGCAGGACAAGCGGCGCATGGCGACGCTCAGACTCATCGCGGCGGCCATCAAGGACAGGGACATTCAGGCGCGTGGCACCGGCAAGGACGACACACCGACGGAGGCAGACCTGCAGGCGCTGCTGATGAAGATGATCAAGCAGCGCAGGGAATCGGCCGAGATGTACGAGAAGGGTGGGCGGCCTGACCTCGCGGCGCAGGAGCGCGAGGAAATCGCCATCATCGAGGAATTCCTGCCGCGGCAGATGACGGACGAGGAAATCGCTCAAGCCGTGGCTGCCGTCATCGAGGAGGTGGGCGCGCAGGGGCTGAAGGACATGGGCAAGGTCATGGGCGCGCTGAAAGGCAAATATGCCGGGCAGATGGACATGGCCAAGGCATCGCGTCTGGTAAAGGAGAAGCTGGGCGGCTGAGGCCTCCTCTTTATGAACAGATGATGCACATTTGCTCCGCAGGTGCGCGCAACAGGCGGCGCGTTGTGTTATGGCTGCGGTGAACCGAACCGTGGCGGCTGAGGAAACATGCGCTTTCCCGACTCGTTCCTTGAAGAAATCCGCGCCCGCCTGCCCATCTCGCAGGTGGTGGGCCGGCACGTGCAGTTCGACCGCAGGCGCTCGCACCCCGCGCGCGGAGACTACTGGGCGTGCTGTCCATTCCATCACGAGAAGACGCCGTCGTTCCACGTGGACGACCGCAAGGGCTATTATTATTGCTTCGGCTGCCACGCGAAGGGGGACCACTTCCGCTTCCTGGTGGAGAAAGAGGGGCTGAGTTTCGCGGAAGCGGTGGCGCAGCTGGCGCAGGAAGCGGGGCTGGATCTGCCGAGGCCCGATCCGGAGCGGGCGCGCCGGGAGGAGAAGCGGCTGGGGCTGATGGAAGTGCTGGAGGAGGCGGCCGTCTTCTACCAGCGGCAGCTCGAGGGAGCGGCGGGGGCGGCGGCGCGGGCCTACGCGCGGGAGCGGGGGCTTGCGGCGGAAACCATCGCCACCTTCCGTATCGGCGCGGCGCCGGATGCGCGCGATGCGCTGCTGAAGCATCTGAAGCGCAAGGGCGTTGCGGAAGAGCTGATGGCGGAGGCGGGGCTGATCGCCATGCCGGAGGATGGCGGCAGACCCTACGACCGCTTCCGCAACCGGCTGATGTTTCCCATTCGCGACGGGCGGGGGCGGGTGATCGCCTTTGGCGGGCGGGCGTTGGGGGAGGCGCGGGCGAAATATCTCAATTCGCCGGAAACGCCGGTGTTTCACAAGTCGCACGTGCTGTTCAATCTCGATCTGGCGCGCAAGCCCGCTTTCGATCGCGGCGAGGTGATCGCGGTGGAAGGCTACATGGACGTTATCGCGCTCGCCCAGGCGGGCGTGCGGCACGCGGTGGCACCGCTGGGAACGGCGCTGACCGAATCGCAACTGATGATGTTGTGGCGCATGGCGGCGCAGCCGGTGATGTGTTTCGATGGCGACGCGGCCGGGCGCAAGGCGGCGTGGCGGGCGCTGGAGGTGGCGCTGCCACATCTGAAGCCCGGGCATTCGCTGAAGTTCGCCTTCCTGCCGGAAGGCATGGACCCGGACGATCTGGTGCGGGCGGAGGGTGCGGAGGCGTTCCTCATGGTGGTGGAGCAGGCCGAAACGCTCATCGACTTCCTGTTTCGCCACGCCACGGAAGGGCGGCCAATCAAGACGCCGGAAGAGCGCGCGGCGCTGGAAGCTGCGGTGGAGGAACTGGCCGGGCGCATCACCGACGCGAAGGTGCGGCAGCATTACCTGATGGAACTGCGCGAACGGTTGCGCGGGCTGTTTGGCCGCGGCGGCGGACGGGGCCTTTACGGCGGGCGGGGGCGGCCGTTTACGCGGGGCGGGGCAGCGGCCTGGCGTTTCTCACCGCCGCCGTCGGCACGGCTGAAGCGGCAGGCGAGTGGTGGCGACCCGCTGGGGCCGGTGGCGGAGCAGGATCTGCTGCGGGTGGTGCTGTTGCGGCCGGAGCTGCTGGAGGACGTGGCGGAGGCGTTGGCGGCCTTTCCCTTTTCCACGCCCGCGCTTGACTCGCTGGCCCGCCGGATTCTAGAAATTGCAGCCGCTTGCGTGGAGGGGGAGGATGCGCCCGTGCTTGAAAGCGCGGCGCTGCTTTCCCATCTGCAGAACGAGCGGCAGACGGCGCAGGCTCTGCGGCGGCTGGCGGCGCAAGGCGCGCCGGCGCGGCTGGCGGCCTTTCTGAAGGCGCCGCGGGCAGAGGCGGCGGAAGCCTTCACCCGCCGGCTGGAGGAAATGCGCCGTGCGCGCGAGCTGCGCGAGGAGCTGGCACGGGCCGAGGCGGCTTTCGCCGAGGAGCAGTCGGAGGAGAATCTCGCGCGGCTGATGCAGGTGCGGGCCGAGCTGGATGCGCTCCGGCTGGCGAGCGAATGAGACATGATGTCGTTGCGGCTGATGCGCCCGATGGCGACGCCGTGGCAGTTTTGGAGGATGAAGGCCGCTTCCACCGACGGTGGGGCGGCAGTTGGCGTTTGCAAAGCGCGTTTCACACCTGAACAGGAGAAGGACTCCCCTGAGTCGGATGGTCTTCAGGCGGCGCCACGGCCCCGGAACGGGCAAATCACGCATGCAGGGCGCCAGCGGGCACAGGGCCGGCACCGACGAAAAACCGGCAAGAAATCGTCAAGGTTAACGAAGTGGTCAAACCTCTCGGCGTAATCTCTCGCCCTGGACGGGGTGGCGATTCACGCGGTTTGGGACGGCATGGTTGAATTCCGCCGCACCGGCATGGGTGGCCGGTGGCGGCCGGACAACAGGCAAACGGGACCGGGCAAGCATCATGGCGAAAAACGTGAAGAACACGGCGGCGACGGGCGCGGCGGCGGAAGAGGCCGACCGCCCGGTGCTGGACATGACCGACGCGGCGGTGAAGAAGATGATCCGCGCGGCGAAGAAGCGCGGCTACGTGACGCTGGACGAATTGAACGAGGTGCTGCCGTCGGAAGAAGTCTCGCCGGAGCAGATAGAGGACACCATGGCGATGCTGGCGGACATGGGCATTACCGTGGTGGAGGCGGAAGAGGACGTGGAAGACGCCGTGGCGCAGGTGAAGAGTGGGGCGCTGGAGGTGGCGAAGCCGAAGTCCGCCTCCTCTTCCGTGGTGGAGCGCACGGATGACCCGGTGCGCATGTATCTGCGCGACATGGGGTCGGTGGAGCTGCTCTCGCGCGAGGGCGAGATCGCCATCGCCAAGCGCATCGAGGCCGGGCGCGAGGCGATGATCCAGGGGCTTTGCGAAAGCCCGCTGACGTTTCAGGCCATCATCCTGTGGCGAGAGGAGCTGAACGACGAAAAGATCAATCTGCGGGACATCGTCGATCTCGAGTCCATGTATTCTTCGCCGGAGCCAGACGCGGAAGAGGAGCCGGCCGAGGAACCTGAGGACGACGAGGAGGATTACGATGACGAGAACGCTCCCTCCATGGCGAAGATGGAGGAGGAGCTGAAACCGCGCATCATCGAGACGCTGGACCGCATCTACAAGAACTACAAGAGCTTGCGGAAGCTACAGGAGCAGGAGATTGCGGAGGGCAAGCGCCTTTCCGATTCGCAGGCCAAGCGCGCCAAGACGCTGCGCAACAAGATCGTGGCGGACGTGAAGGCGTTGCACCTGAACAATGCGCGTATCGAGGCGCTGCTGAAGCATCATTACGATCTCAGCCGCAAGTTGAATTCGCTGGAAGGGCAGCTGATCCGGCTGGCGGAAAGTCATGGCATCGCGCGCAGCGAGTTTCTCGAGAAATATCGCGGCTACGAGCTGGATCCGAACTGGCTGAACAACGTCAGCAAGCTGTCTTCGCCGGCGTGGAAGTCGTTCGTGAAAGACAGGGAAACCATTCGGCGGATCCGTGACGAAATTCACGAGATCGCTTCCGCGGTGGGGCTGCCCATCGCCGATTTCCGCCGTATCGTGCAGCGCATCCAGAAGGGCGAGCGCGAGGCGGAGCAGGCGAAGAAGGAAATGGTGGAGGCCAACCTGCGGCTGGTCATCTCCATCGCCAAGAAATACACCAACCGGGGCTTGCAGTTCCTCGACCTCATCCAGGAGGGCAACATCGGCCTGATGAAGGCGGTGGACAAGTTCGAATACCGCCGCGGCTACAAGTTCTCCACCTACGCCACGTGGTGGATCCGGCAGGCGATCACCCGCTCCATTGCCGATCAGGCGCGCACCATCCGCATCCCGGTGCACATGATCGAGACGATCAACAAGATCGTGCGGGCGCAGCGGCAGATCATGCACGAGATCGGCCGCGAGCCGACGCCGGAGGAGATCGCCGAGCGGCTCTCCATGCCGCTGGAGAAGGTGCGCAAGGTGATGAAGATCGCCAAGGAGCCCATTTCGCTGGAAACGCCGGTGGGCGACGAGGAAGACAGCTCGCTGGGCGACTTCATCGAGGACAAGAACGCCATCCTGCCCATCGATGCGGCGATTCAGGCCAACCTGCGCGAGACTACCACGCGCGTGCTGGCCTCGCTCACGCCGCGCGAGGAGCGGGTGCTGCGCATGCGCTTCGGCATTGGTATGAACACCGATCACACGCTGGAGGAAGTGGGTCAGCAGTTCAACGTGACCCGCGAGCGCATCCGCCAGATCGAGGCCAAGGCGCTGCGCAAGCTGAAGCACCCGAGCCGTTCGAAAAAGCTGCGCAGCTTTCTGGGCGACTGAGGCGGTTTGCATGTATTGGCACCGATCCGGGCGGGAGTCTTCCGGGGCTCCCGCCTTCTTCTTGCGTGCAGCCACGGGGATGGTTGCGACAAGTTGGCAAGGCCTGTTCATGCCGCGGTGCGGTAGCATGTGCTCGCCCTTGTGATTCGCTACGCCTTTCCGGCGTGGCGCCGTCATCCGGCAACAACAACAAAAGGAATAGAGGACAGGCCAATGAGCAAGCGTCTTGACTTTCGCATCGCCGGCATGGTGATGGCAGGACTGCTCGTCTCCGGCGCGGCGCAGGCGAAGGATGTGCATTCCTGGGGGG
>JALUAB010000184.1 GCA_027051195.1 Hyphomicrobiales bacterium | reverse complement strand
CTTCTCGCTGCTGCTGACCGGGCACGGGCGGCACGAGGGGCAGCTGGTGGGCCGCTCGCCGTGGCTGCAGGCGGTGCACGTGCCGGGCGAGGGGCATGCCATCGGCGAGATGGTGGAAGTGGAAGTGTCGGAGGTGGGCAAGAACGCGCTCGGCGCCCATATAGTGGAGTGAGCGGACGGTCTGTTGCGCGGAAAGGACGCATGCAGCCCCTTTTCCGCCACAGGCGCGATGTCTTATGCTGCAACCATCGCAACCGAATGAACGGGAGACACGAACCGGCCACATGACCTCCGTGCATCAGTCGTTGCCCCCGGCCCGCGCGGACGGGCCCGCCACGCAACCCGGCGACATGACGCTCGCCTTCGAGGACAACCGCATCGCCGGCATCCTCTTCGGAGAGCATGATCGCAATCTCGCCCTCATCGAACATCACACCGGCGTGGACATCCTGCCGCGCGGCAATCATCTGACCCTGCGCGGCGGCACGGAGCGCGCACGCGCGCTCACCCGCGACGTGCTTCAGGAACTTTACCACCGCGCCGAACAGGGCCTCGCCATCGACACGGCGGAGGTGGAAGGCGTCATCCGCCTGTTTGCCACCCTGCCGGTGGAGAAAAAGAAGGACCCCACGCGCGAAATCCGCACCCGGCGCAAGGTCATCCGGCCGCGCTCGGCGGGGCAGAAGGTCTATCTGGACGCGCTGGCGGAAAACGAACTGGTCTTCGGCATCGGCCCGGCGGGCACGGGCAAGACCTATCTGGCGGTGGCGCACGGCATCTCGCTCTTGCTGGCGGGCGAGGTGGAACGGCTCATCCTTTCCCGGCCGGCGGTGGAAGCGGGTGAGCAGCTGGGCTTTCTGCCCGGCGACATGAAGGAGAAGGTGGATCCATATCTCCGCCCGCTGTATGACGCGCTGCACGACATGCTCACGCCGCAGCGGGCACAGCGGATGATGGCGGACGGCACCATCGAGATCGCGCCCCTGGCCTTCATGCGCGGCAGGACGCTGGCGCACGCCTGCGTGATCCTGGACGAGGCGCAGAACACCACCGCCATGCAGATGAAGATGTTCCTCACCCGGCTGGGCGAGGGCGCGCGCATGATCATCACCGGTGATCTTTCGCAAATCGACCTGCCGGCCGGAGTGACATCCGGCCTGCGGGATGCGGTGGAGAAACTTTCGGACGTGGAAGGCGTGGCCGTGGTGCGCTTTTCGGACGCGGACATCGTGCGGCACCCACTGGTGGCGCGCATCGTGGAGGCCTACGACGCGGCGGAGAAGCGGGAGCGCGAAAAATGACGGCGGCCACCGAACATCCGGACCTCAAGGTGGAAGAGGAGCCGCCGAGTAGTGGCACCGGCGGGCCGCGGGCAGTGATCGCGCTTTCGCTGGAGGCGCCGCAAAGCTGGCCACTGACAGAAACGGAACTGCGCGCCGTCATCGAACGGGCCGCGGCGGCGGCGCTGGCGGTGGCGGCGGCGGACGGCGCGGTGGTGGAGAAAGACAGCGTGCCGCCGCTCATTGACGTTTCGCTGGTGGACGACGAGGCGATGCGCGCGGTGAACGCCGAATGGCGGGGCCGGGACAAACCCACCAACGTGCTTTCCTTTCCCGCCGGGGAGATGCCCTTCGTGCCGGACGCGCCGTGGCCGCTGGGCGCGCTGATGCTGGCTGGCGGCGTATTGCAGCGCGAGGCAGAGGCGCGCGGGGTGCCGCTGGCCGATCATCTGGCGTGGATGGTCGTTCACGGAATATTGCATCTTCTGGGGTATGATCACGAACGGGGCGAGGCGGAGGCCGAGCACATGGAGGCGCTGGAGCGCGTGGCGCTGAAGCGGCTGAGCCTGCCAGACCCGTATGCCGAAGCCACGCCTTCCGCCGGATGAAGCGATGACCAGGGACATGCTGAAACCCGTTGACGACATGGGCGCGCAAGGCGCGGAAGCGGAGAGCGAGTCATCACGGCCGGGGCTGTGGGCGCGGCTCAGGGAACTCCTCGGCATGAAACCGAAAAAGCCCGACCCCGCCGCCTGCCTGCAGGAGCTGCTGCCGGCGGAGACGCTGGAGAAGAACGGCGCGCAGCTGGTGGAAGACCGCAAGAGCCTGCAGATGCTGGGGCGGCTGGTGGCCTTTTCCGGCCAGACGGTGGAAGACGTGCTGGTGCCGCGATCGGACATCGTGGCGGTGCCGGCGGAGGCGCCGCTGGCCGACCTCATGGAAGTGTTCACCCAGGCCCTGCATTCGCGCCTGC
>JALUAB010000183.1 GCA_027051195.1 Hyphomicrobiales bacterium | reverse complement strand
TCGGCTCACCCCCGGCCGCGGCGATGTTCTGTTCATCGAGAACGTGGGCAATCTCGTCTGTCCCGCCGCCTTCGACCTTGGCGAGGCGTTTCGCGTGGTCATCCTGTCGGTCACCGAGGGCGAGGACAAGCCGGCGAAATATCCGGACATGTTCCACGGTGCCGATTTGATGATCCTGAGCAAGATCGACCTGTTGCCGCATGTGGATTTCGACGTGGAGCGCTGCATCGACCTGGCGCGGCGGCTCAATCCGCGCATCGGCGTGTTGCGCCTTTCCGCCCGCAGCGGCGAGGGCATGGAGGACTGGCTGCGCTGGATACGCGCGGCGCGGGAGATGCAACTGGCGGCCTCCGCGCCGCCAGATGTCGCGGCGGAAACGGGCGCGGCGGCGGCCGGAGAATGAGCAAACCGGCGCGCCGGCGGGTGATGCCGCCGGCGGCGCGAAGTGGGAGAGGAAGACAGACATGTGCCTTGCCATACCGGCGCGCATCGAGATGGTGGCGGAGGGGGCGGACAGCGCCACGGTGTCCCTGGGCGGCGTGCGCAAGGAAATTTCGCTGGCGCTGGTGGAGGGCGTGGGCGTGGGGGACTACGTGCTGGTGCACGTGGGCTTCGCGCTGCAGAGGATAAGTGAGGAGGAGGCGGCACGAACGCTGGCGCTGATGCGTGAGGGCGGTGTACTGGAAGAGGCGTTGGCCGAGATGGCGGGCGAGGAACATCCGACGGCGGGGGAGGCGCGGTCATGACGGGGGCGACGTTTGGCGAGGCGGCGGATGCCGGCCTGCGTTACGTGGAGGACTTTCGCGACGAGAAACTGGCACGCACGCTGGCTGAGGCCATCGTGCGGGAAGTGGAGCCTGGGCGAGAATACGCCATCATGGAGTTCTGCGGCGGGCATACGCATGCCATCTTTCGCCACGGCGTGCAGGACCTGGTGCCGGACAACGTGCGCTATGTGCACGGGCCTGGCTGCCCGGTGTGCGTGCTGCCGGTGCCGCGGCTGGACGCCGCCATCGCGCTGGCGGAGGAGCATGACGTCATCCTGTGCACCTACGCGGACATGATGCGCGTGCCCGCCAGCCGCAAGAAGAGCCTGATGAAGGCGCGCGCCAACGGTGCGGACGTGCGCATGGTCTATTCGGCGCTGGACGCGCTGGCGGTGGCGCGCGACAATCCGGAGCGGGAAGTGGTATTCTTCGCCATCGGGTTCGAAACCACCACGCCGCCCACGGCGGTGGCGCTGTTGCAGGCGCGGGCGGAGGGGCTGCGCAACTTCTCCGTCTTCTGCAATCATGTGCTGACCCCCGCCGCCATCCATCACCTGCTGGGCGATCCGGCCGACGCCGGCGACCGGGAGAAGGTGCGCATCGACGGCTTCCTGGGGCCATCGCACGTGAGCGCCGTCATCGGCCATGCGCCCTACGAGGAACCGGCGCGGCTGTATCGCAAGCCGGTGGTCATCGCCGGTTTCGAGCCGCTGGACGTGATGCAGTCCACGCTGATGCTGGTGCGCCAGATCAACGCCGGCGAATGCCGCGTGCAGAATCAGTATGTGCGCGCCGTCACCCGCGAGGGCAATCGCAAGGCGCAGGCGCTGGTGAACAAGGTCTTCCGCGTGCGCGAGATCTTCGAGTGGCGCGGGCTGGGTTGGGTGCCGAACAGCGCGCTGGCCATCCAGCCCGAATACGCCGGCCTCGATGCCGAAGAACGTTTCGCCATCCACCACAGCGGCGGCCGCGACGTGAAGGGTTGCGAATGCCCGGCCATTCTGCGCGGCGTGAAGAAACCCACGGACTGTAGGCTGTTCGGCACCGTGTGCACGCCGGAAAACCCGCAAGGGTCATGCATGGTTTCTTCCGAGGGATCCTGCGCCGCCTACTGGACCTATGGCCGTTTTCGCGAGCGGGCGGCGGGCGGAGAGGGGGCGCGGCCATGAGCGACCGGCGACGGAAACCGGCGGCCGGCCGTCTCGCCCTGCGCCAGGGCAAGGTGGACATGAGCCACGGCAGTGGCGGCCGGGCCATGGCGCAGCTCATCGAGGAGATCTTCCTGAAACATCTGGACAACCCGCTGCTGCGGCAGGGCGACGATTTCGCGGTGATGGACATGCCGCCGGGGCGGCTGGTCATGAGCACCGACGGGCACGTGGTTTCGCCGCTGTTCTTTCCCGGAGGCGACATCGGCGAACTGGCGGTGAACGGCACGGTGAACGACGTGGCCATGTCCGGCGCGCGGGTGCTGCACCTGTCCGCCGGTTTCATCATTGAGGAGGGCTTTCCGCTGGCCGATCTCGACCGCATCGTCGGCTCCATGGCGCGCGCGGCGGAGACGGCAGGCGTTACCATCGCCACCGGCGACACCAAGGTGGTGGAGCGCGGCAAGGGCGATGGCGTGTTCATCTCCACCACCGGCATTGGTGTGCTGGCGGACGGCGTGCGTATCTCCGGCAAGCGCGCCGCGCCGGGCGATGCGGTCATCGTCAGCGGCGGCATCGGCGAGCATGGCGTGGCCATCATGGCCAGCCGCGAGGGGCTGGGATTCGAAACCGACATTCTTTCCGACACCGCGCCGCTCAATGGCCTGGTGGCGGCGATGGTGGCGGCCGTGCCGGACATTCACGTGTTGCGCGACCCCACCCGGGGAGGCCTGGCGGCCACGCTCAACGAGATAGCGCATCAGGCGGGGGTGGGCATCCGGCTGGAGGAGGCGCGCATTCCGCTGCGCCCGGAAGTGGCGGGGGCCTGCGAGCTGCTGGGGCTGGATCCCCTGAACGTGGCATGCGAAGGAAGGCTGATCGCCATCTGCGCCGCCGAGGACGCGGAGCGGCTGCTGGCGGCCATGCGGGCGCATCCGCTGGGGCGGGACGCCGCCATCATCGGCCGGGTGGTGGAGGATCCCGAGCGCTTCGTGACCATGCGCACCGGCATGGGGGGCGAGCGGGTGGTGGACTGGATCGCCGGCGAGCAGTTGCCGCGCATCTGCTGAAAAGCGGTGAAACGGAAGGGAGCACGGCATGGACGGCCAGTTGACGGGATTTCTGCTGCTCGGCTTTTTCATGGGCATGAGTCATGCGCTGGAGGCGGATCATCTGGCCGCCGTGGGGGCGCTGGCCACCCGTGAGCGCGAGGAGGCCGCGCGTGGCGGCCGCAGGCCCTTCGGCATGCTGCGCATGGCGCTGCTGGGCGCCTCATGGGGCATGGGCCATGCGCTCACCCTGCTGCTGCTGTCGCTGGTGGTCATCATGACCGGGCGCATGCTCAGCGAGTACGTGGCCGCGGCGCTGGAATTCGCCGTCGGCGGCATGCTGGTGGTGCTGGGGCTGGACGTGTTGCGGCGCATGTGGAAGAGCCGGGTGCATTTTCACGTGCACGACCACGGTGACGGCCGCGTGCACATCCACGCCCACAGCCATGCCGATTCCGACCTGCCGCACGACAGGGATCCGCATCATCACGAACATCCCGCGGGCTTCTCCTGGCGCGCCTTCCTCGTCGGCCTAATGCACGGGGCGGCCGGCACTGCCGGGCTGATGGCGCTGGCAGCGGCGGCCACGCGGGACATGATCACCATGCTGATTTATGTCATCCTGTTCGGGCTGGGGGCGCTTGCCGGCATGGCGTTGCTCACCTGCGCGGTATCGTGGCCGTTGGGGCTGGGCGCGAAGAAGGCCGCCTGGACGCTCAAGGCGGCGCAGGCCACGGCGGCGGTGGCGGCGCTGGTTCTCGGTGTCCTCATCATGCGGGAGACCGCTCCCGTGGCCTTCGCCGGCTGAAGAAAGGGGAACCGCAGAAAGGGGAACCGCGAACCCGGGAGGAGTGTGCGAGGTGACGGACGACGGGCGGCTTGCAACGGTGCTGATCGTGGACGACGAGCCGCGCTCGCTGGAGGCGCTGGAGCGCAATCTCTACGAGCACTTCCGCATTCTCACCGCGGCCAGCGCGGCGGAGGCGGAGCGCATCGTCGAGCGCGAGGACGTGGACATCGTGCTGTGCGATCAGCGCATGCCCGGCGAGAACGGTGTTCAGTTCCTCTCCCGGTTGCGCGGGACGCACCCCGAGATCGTGCGCATCATTCTTTCCGGCTACACGGATGCGGAGGACATCATCGCCGGGCTGAACGAGGCGGGCATCTATCAATACATCATCAAGCCCTGGGCGCCGGAAAAGTTGCTCATGGTGCTGAAGAACGCCGCCCGCCTGCGCCAGCTGGAGCGGGAAAACGAGCTGCTGGCGCGGGAACTCAGGCTCACCGCGGAAGCAGCCGGACGCAAGGTGGCCGGCAACCGCAGGCGCCTGCGGCGGCAATTCACCGGCGATGCCTGCATGGTGCGCGCGCCGGACAGCCCGCTCAACGAAATCTGCGCATTGCTCGTGCGGGTGGCGACGCACGACGTGCCGGTGCTGATAACAGGCGAATCCGGCACCGGCAAGGAGCTGGCGGCGCGCATCCTGCACTACAACTCGACGCGGGGAGAGAAGCCCTTCGTGGTGGAAAATTGCGGCGCTCTGCCCGAGGAACTGCTGGCCAGCGAACTGTTCGGCCATCGCCGCGGCGCATTCACCGGCGCGGTGGACAACCACGCGGGCCTGTTCGAACGCGCCGATGGCGGGTCGGTGTTCCTCGACGAGATCGGAGAGATTTCGCCGGCCTTTCAGGTGAAGCTCCTGCGGGTGTTGCAGGAGAACGAGATCCGTCCAGTGGGCAGCACGAAGCCGCGGCGCATCAACGTGCGCGTCATCGCCGCCACCAACCGCGACCTCGAGGCTGATGTGCGCCGCGGGCGGTTCCGAGAGGATCTCTACTACCGGCTGGCCACCATCGTGGTGCGCATGCCGCCGCTGCGCGAACGGCGTATGGACATACCCTGCATCGCCCGGCATCTGCTGAAGAAGGCCTGCGCCGAGCTGGGACTGCCGCCGCGCGCGCTTTCGGACGAGGCGCTGGAGTGCATGATGCGTTACGACTGGCCGGGCAACGTGCGCGAACTGGGCAACGAGATCCGCCGCATGCTGGTGCTGGCGGATGAAGAGGCGCGAGAGCTGGATGCATCGCTGCTGTCGCCGCGGGTGCGCATGGCCGCGCCGCGGGAGCAACGGGACGATCTGCGATTGCTGGACTCCTTTTCCGGCACGCTGAAGGAGCGGATGGAGGCGCTGGAAGCGCGGATCATCCGCGAGGCGCTGGTGCGCCACGGCTGGAACCGCAGCCGGGTGGCCCGGGAACTGGGGCTTTCCCGCGTTGGGTTGCGCAACAAGATGGAGCGCTACGGCATCGCGCCCGGGCGGACGGGCGATGATGAAAGCGGGTGCGCGGTGCGGGGCGGAGAGGACGGAGCGGCCGGCCAGGCGGCGGAGTGATGCGCGGGCGCACGGCCGCGCGGTGCGGCCGGTGAGAGTGGAAGGGGATGGCGGAAGGCATGGACGAGACGCGGAAACCTCCGATCGAGAACGGCTCCGCCGCCGCCGTGGGGCTGACGGCGCCCGCGGCGCCGCAGGTGCCCTGCGGTCCGCTGGTGGAAAGCGCGGACATAGACGAGGTTTTGCGGCGCCCGGTGGTGGACGAGGAGGCGTGGATCGAGGTCATCCGCAAGATGGATGCCGTCTATGCCGAACTGGTGGAGTCCCAGGCCGAACTGGAGCGCAAGAACGCGGAGCTGGAGGAGGCGCAGCGCTTCATCTCCCGCGTGCTGGGCTCCATGACCGACGTGCTGGTGGTGTGCGACACGGAAGGGCGCATTCAGCGCGTGAACGAGGCCATGCTGCGCCTTACCGGCTGGCGCGAGGAGGAGCTGCTGGGGCGGTCGCTGGTGGAGCTGTTCACCGAAGGCCACCGCGACAAGGCCGGGCTGCTGGCCAGCCGCGCGCGCGGGCTGGAAGGTCCGGTAACCGACTGCGAGGTGAGCCTGCGGGCGAAGGACGGCTCACCGGTGGAGCTGGCGGTGAACTGCTCCACCTGTCTGGATCATGCGGGCCGGGCCACGGGGCTGGTGCTCGTCGGACGCCCGGTAGGCGAGCTTCAGCATGCCTACCGCGAGCTGGCCCGCGCTCACGAGGCCCTGCGCAAGATGCAGCAGCAGCTGGTGTTTTCCGAGAAGATGGCGGCGCTGGGGCGGCTGGTGGCGGGCGTGGCCCATGAGCTGAACAACCCCATCAGCTTCATCTATGGCAACATGCATGCGCTGGAGCGTTACGCGCAGCGGCTTGAAACCTGGCTGCGGGCGGTGGACGATAAGGTGCGCGACGAGGAGCTGCGCCGGCTGCGGGACGAGTTGCAGCTGGAACGCATCCTGAAGGATCTGCGCCCGCTGGTGGAAGGCACGCTGGAAGGGGCGGAGCGCGTCAGCGCCATCGTGCAGGAGCTGCGGCGTTTCTCCGGCCGCCAGCGCGAGGAGCGCGCATCCTGCGCCCTGCGGCCGCTGGTGGAGACGGCGGTCAACTGGGTTTCGCGCTCCACCCCCGAGATGCCGCGGGTTGGCATCGACTGCCCGGAGGATCTGAGGGTGCACGTTCCGCGCGGACATGTGCACCAGATACTGGTGAACCTGCTGCAGAACGCCGTGGATGTGCTGGCGGCGCGGCGAGACGGGCGCATCGACATCACTTGCGGGCGCGATGACGGGGGGAGGCGGGCGGTGCTGGAAGTGCGCGACAACGGGCCGGGCATTGCCGAAGCGGATCTGCCGCGCATCTTCGAGCCCTTTTTCACCACCAAGCCCATCGGCAAGGGCACGGGCCTGGGTCTTTACGTGAGCTACAACATGGCCGGGGAGATCGGCGGCGCGCTGGAAGCGCGCAATCTGCCGGCGGGGGGCGCGGCGTTTGTTCTGCGGCTGCCGCTGGCGGAGGCGCAGAGCGGGGCGGGCCGCGGGCCGGCCGGAGAGGACGCATCGGCATGAGCGAGCACGGACAGCAGAAGAAGACGCTCCTGTGGTTGCAGTCCGGCGGCTGCGGAGGCTGCACCATGGCCATGATCACGGCGGAATCGCCCGATTTTGCCGCCTTTCTGGAGGCTGCCGGCATCCGCCTGTTGTGGCATCCCTCGCTCAGCCTGGAGACGGCAACGGAAGCTGCGGCCGTGTTCGACGCCGTGCTGGAGGGAGACGAGCCGCTGGACATCCTGTGCCTGGAAGGCGCGGTGATGCGCGGACCGGACGGAACCGGCCGCTTTCACATGCTGGGCGACGGTTCCGGCCGCACCATGATGGAGCTGGTGGATGCGCTGGCGCGCAGGGCGCGGCACGTGGTGGCAGTGGGCTCCTGCGCCGCATGGGGCGGCGTCACCGCCGCCGGCGGCAATGAGACAGAAGCCTGCGGCCTTGCCTACGAGGGCGATCTGCCCGGCGGGCTACTGGGGCCGTCCTTTCGCGCCGCCGGCGGCCTGCCGGTGGTCAACATTCCAGGTTGCGCGCCGCATCCGGGCTGGATCCTGGAGACGCTGATGAACCTGGCCGATGACGTTCCGGCGGAACAGGATCTGGACGCCTTCGGTCGGCCGCTGGCCATCTTCGGTCATCTGGCGCACCACGGCTGCCCGCGCAACGAATACTACGAATTCAAGGCCAGCGCCGAGCAGCTTTCCGATCTCGGCTGCATGATGGAGCACCTGGGCTGCAAGGGCACGCAGGCCGCCGGAGACTGCAACCGCCGCGGCTGGAATGGCGGCGGATCGTGCCTGAAGGGCGGCTTTCCCTGCATCGCCTGCACCGAGCCGATGTTCGAGCAGGTGGAGCATGCGTTCGTGGAAACGCCGAAGGTGGCGGGCATTCCCGTCGGCCTGCCCACGGACATGCCGAAGGCCTGGTTCGTGGCGCTGGCCTCGCTTTCAAAGGCGGCCACGCCGGAGCGATTGCGGTGCAACGCGGTATCCGACCGCACGGTGCTCGCTCCCGGCGCCGGCAACGGGAGGCGCCGGTCATGAGGCGCATTTCCATCGGGCCATTCAACAGGGTGGAGGGAGATCTTGAGGTAACGCTGGAGGTGGAAGGCGGCCGCGTGGCACGGGCGCGGGTCGTCTCGCCCCTCTACCGTGGCTTCGAGCGTATGCTGGAAGGACGCGATGCGCGCGACGCGCTGGCGCTGGTGCCGCGCATCTGCGGCATCTGCTCCATCAGCCAGTCCATGGCCGCTGCCGCGGCGCTGAGGGCATTCAGTGGTGCGCGGCCACCGGCCAACGCGCTGCTGGCCAGTGCCCTGTTGCACGCGGCGGAGAACGTGGCCGATCATCTGACTCATTTCCACCTGTTCTTCATGCCGGACTTCACCCGCGACCATTATTCGGACAGATGGTGGTTCGGGGAAGTGCGCGACCGTTTCGCCACCATGAAGGGCGCGGCCGTGCGCCCCATGCTGCGGGCTCGCGCCGAGCTGTTGCACATCACCGGCATACTGGCCGGCAAGTGGCCGCACACGCTGGCCATTCAGCCCGGCGGTCTGACCCGTGCGCCGGAACGTGGCGACATCCAGCGGTTGCGCCTCGTTCTGCACGCTTTCCGCCGCCACGCGGAAGAGCGGCTGTTCGGCGCGCCGCTGGAGGAAGTGGCGGCGCTGGACGGCATGAACGCCCTGCTGGCCTTCGCGGGGGAGCGGGAGCGGCCGCGGGGGGATTTCGGCCTGTTCGCGCTGCTGGCGGAAGATCTCGACCTTTATCGCCTGGGCCGCTGGAACGGCGCGTTGATGAGCGCCGGAGCCTACGAGCCGCGACCGGGAACGCACCTGTTCGCCGCCGGCGTTGTGCATCCGGGAGAAGCGCGGCGGCGGCCGCTGTTTCCCGAGCGCATGGAAGAGGACGCCAGCCACGCCTGGCTGGCCTCGGCGGAGGAAGGGGCACGCCATCCGTTCGACGGCGCCACGGTACCCGATCCCGACCGGCCCGGCGCCTATACGTGGTGCAAGGCGCCGCGGCTGGCAGGCCAGCCGGTGGAAACCGGCGCGCTGGCGCGGCAGGCGGTGGACGGCCATCCGCTCATCCGCGCCGCGCTGGCCCGCGCCGGCGACATGCCTTCCGTGGCCGGAAGGGTGCTGGCGCGACTGCTGGAGATCGCGCGACTCGTGCCCGCCATGGAAGACTGGGTACGCGCCATGCGGCCGGGTGAGCCGTTCATGCAGCGTCCGGCACCGGCGATGCCGGACGGAGGACGGGCATGCGGACTGGTGGAGGCGGCGCGCGGCACGCTGGGGCACTGGCTACGGGTGGAGAGGGGGCGACTGCGTAGCTACCAGATCATCGCCCCTACCACCTGGAATTTCTCGCCACGTGACGCCAACGGCGTGCCCGGGCCGCTGGAGCAGGCGCTCGAGGGCACGCCGGTGGAGGCGGACGACCCGGCCAGCGCCGTGCTGGTGCAGCACGTGGTGCGCTCGTTCGACCCCTGCATGGTGTGCACGGTGCACTGATGCGCGGCCGAGGGTGTTGGCGGAGAGGATGCGAAGTGGTGCAGGCCTGGCGCATAAGGGTGAACGGGCTGGTGCAGGGCGTGGGGTTTCGCCCCACGGTGTGGCGGCTGGCGCGGCGGCATGGACTGCGCGGCAGCGTGCGCAACGACGCCGCGGGGGTGGACATCGCGGCGTGGGGGGATGAAGCGGCCATCGTGGCGTTCATGGCCGATCTGAAGACGCAATGTCCGCCGCTGGCGCGCATCGACGATCTGGTCTGCGCGCCGCTGACGATGTCGGAAGCCGGAGAGCCGCCAGCGGACTTTTCCATCGTCGCCAGCCGCGCGGGGGCGGTGCGCACCAGCATCGGCCCGGACGCCGCCACCTGCGAGGACTGCCTGGCGGAGGTGCTGGATCCGGCGCAGCGCCGCTATCGGTATGCCTTCACCAACTGCACCCATTGCGGGCCACGGCTGACCATCACCCGCGCCTTGCCCTACGACAGGGCCAATACCTCCATGAGCGCCTTTCCAATGTGCGATGACTGCCGGTGCGAATACGAGGACCCGGCGGACAGGCGCTTTCACGCCCAGCCCGTGGCCTGCCCGGCGTGCGGGCCACGCCTGTGGCTGGCCGACGCTGACGGCGGGGAGCTTGCGTTACCGCCGGGCGAGGACGCCATCGCGCACGCGGCGCATCTGTTGCGGGAGGGACATATTCTGGCCATTCGCGGGCTGGGTGGCTTTCATCTCGCCTGCGACGCCGGCAACGATGCGGCGGTGGCGGAGATGCGCAGGCGCAAGCGGCGTTACGGCAAGCCGTTCGCGCTGATGGTGCGGGACATGGGCATGGCGCGCGATTTCTGCGTGGTGCCGGCGGTCGCGGAGGAGCTGCTGTCCTCCAGCGCCGCGCCCATCGTGCTGTTGCTGCGGCGGGACGATCCGGCCCGTCACGTGAGTGCGCACGCGGCGCCCGGCCAGAGTCGGCTGGGCGTGATGCTGCCCATGACGCCGCTGCACCATCTGCTGGCGCGCGCCTTCGATGGCGTGCTGGTGATGACCTCCGGCAACGTGAGCGGCGAGCCACAAGTGACAGGCAACGCCGAGGCGCTGGAGCGGCTGCGCGGCATCGCCGATGCCTGGATGCTGCATGACCGCGAGATCGTCAACCGGGTGGACGATTCCGTGGCGCAGATCGTTCATGGCGCACCGGCGGTGTTGCGCCGGGCGCGGGGGCATGCGCCCGCGCCGCTGGTGCTGCATGATGGTTTCGGCGATGCCCCGCCCGTGTTCGCCACGGGAG
>JALUAB010000182.1 GCA_027051195.1 Hyphomicrobiales bacterium | reverse complement strand
GTTGCCAAGCGCCGCGTTTGGTCATAGTGTTTGACATTGATCATACCCCGATCAGGCGCTGGCGCATCCCGCGCTTGCGCTTTCACTACGCAACCAGCCTGAAGCAAAATCAGGGAGGAGGAAGACCATGAAGAAACTGTTCTGGGGCATTGCCGCCGCTTCCGCGCTGGCGTTGACCGCCACCGCCGGCTCCGCGTCGGCGCAGACGAAGTTCATCTCCATCGGCACCGGCGGCATCACCGGCGTGTATTACCCGACCGGTGGCGCCATCTGCCGCCTGATGAACAAGCGCCGCAAGGAGACGGGCATCCGCTGCTCCGTGGAATCCACCGGCGGCTCCATCTACAACATCAACGCCATCCGCAACAAGGAGCTGGAGTTCGGCGTCGCCCAGTCCGACTGGCAGTATCACGCCTATAACGGCACCTCCAAGTTCAAGGACAAGGGCGCGTTCAAGGAGCTGCGCGCGGTCTTTTCCGTGCATCCGGAGCCGGTGACCATCGTCGCCCGCAAGGATGCCGGGATCAAGACCATTCTCGACCTCAAGGGCAAGCGGGTGAACATCGGCAACCCCGGTTCCGGCACCCGCGGCACCTGGGAGGTCATCGAGGAAAATCTCGGCTGGAAGCGCTCCGATCTGAAACTGGCCGCCGAGCTGAAGTCCGCCGAAACCGGCCAGGCCCTGTGCGACAACAAGATCGACGCCTATTTCTGGCTGGTGGGCCATCCCTCCGCGCTGACGCAGGAAACGCTGGCCTCCTGCCCGTCGCACCTGGTGAACGCCCGGGCGCCGAAGCTGGATGAGCTGGTGAAAAAGACGCCGTATTACAGCTTCGCCGTCATTCCGGGTGGCCTCTATCCGCAGCAGAAGGAAGACGTGCCCACCTGGGGCGTGCGTGCCACGGTGGTGACGGCCGCCTGGGTGCCGGAGGATGTCGTCTACAACCTCGTGAAGAGCGTGTTCGACAACTTCGACGCCTTCAAGAAGCTGCATCCGGCCTTCGGCCACCTGAAGCCGGAGGAGATGATCTCCGCCTCGCTCTCCGCCCCGCTGCACAAGGGTGCGGTGAAGTATTACAAGGAGCGCGGCTGGCTTAAGTAAGACGCCACGTTGGCGGGGGAGCGCGTGGGCGCTCCCCCGCCGCCGTTTTTCATTTCTCGGCCACCCTTGCGCAACGAAAGGGGTGCGCACCTTTCGTTCCGCAAGCGCGGAGGAGGGCGCCGGCAAGGGAAATATCCCGCCGGCGCACGTGAAAACGGTTCAGGGAGGGGGCGTCATGGCCAGTGAGCACAAGGTCCGTCAGCTGGATGCGGAGGAACTGGCGGCGGAGGTGGATTCCGGCGCGCGCAATCCGGTGGGCTGGCAGGCGAAGGTCTTTCTCGGCCTCTGCATCGCCTGGTCGCTGTTTCAGATCTACATCGCCTCGCCATTGCCGGCGATGCTGCAGGAATGGGCGCGCGATTTCGGGCTGGACATCGCCTTCTACATGGGTTCGGTCAAGACCCGGCGCATCCACCTCGCCTTCGCGCTGGTGCTGGCCGCCATGGCCTACCCTCTGCTCAAGTCCAGCCCGCGCGACCGCATTCCCTGGTATGACTGGCTGCTGGCCGCGCTGGGCGTGGTGGTCACGCTCTACGGCGTGGTCAACGCCACCGCCATTGCCGAGCGCGCGGGGCTTCCCACCTCCACCGATCTGGTCATCTCGGCGCTTGGCATCTCGCTGATCCTGCTCACCACCTGGCGTTCGCTGGGCCTGCCGCTGGTCATTGTCTGTTCCGTCTTCCTGGCTTACGTCTTCTTCGGCGACAAGAACTGGGTGCCGGAGGTCATCCAGTGGAAGGGCGCCAGCTTCGGCAAGGCCATGTGGCACTTCTGGATGCAGGAGGAGGGCGTTTTCGGCAAGCCGCTGGAGGTGTCCACCACGCTCATCTTCCTGTTCGTGCTGTTTGGCGCCATCCTGGAGAAGGCCGGCGCCGGCGGCTACTTCATCAAGGTGGCCTTCGCCCTGCTGGGGCATCTGCGTGGCGGCCCGGCCAAGGCGGCGGTGGTGGCCTCGGGTCTTTCCGGCCTCTATTCCGGCTCCTCCATCGCCAATGTGGTCACCACCGGCACCTTCACCATTCCGCTGATGAAGCGCACCGGTTTTCCGCCGGAAAAGGCCGGTGCGGTGGAGGTGGCCTCTTCCACCAACGGTCAGCTCACTCCGCCGGTTATGGGCGCGGCGGCCTTCCTCATCGCCGAGTTCACCGGCACGCC
>JALUAB010000181.1 GCA_027051195.1 Hyphomicrobiales bacterium | reverse complement strand
GCGTTCTTAAAGGTCGTCGATCACCTTCTTCATCAGGCCCTGCACGGTGGTGGCGATTTCACCCAGCGCCGGGTTGTCGATGGCCTGCATGGAGGCGATGGGATCCACCGCCGCCACTTCCGTGCCGCCATCGGTTTCACGCACGATCACGTTGCACGGAAGCATCACGCCGATGTGTGGCTCCGCCTGTAGCGCCTGGTTGGCGTATCCCGGATTGCACGCCCCGAGGATCACGTAGCGCGGCATGTCCACGTCCAGCTTTTTCTTCAGAGTGCCGGAAACGTCGATGGTGGTCAGCACGCCGAAACCGTTTTCGGCCAGCACCGCGGTGGCGCGCTCCACCGCCTCGTCGAACGGCGCCTTCAGGGTCTTCGCGAAATAATAGCTCATGTCGGTTTCTCCTCTTTATGCAAACGAATTGGGCTTCGCGCAGAGATAGGCTCCGTGCCGCCGGGCGGCAAGCACCCGGATGTCGCAATTCCGTGATGGCGGAGAGTAACGGCCCGGATAAAAGATCAGCATGATACCCCGCACCCCTGCCCGGACACCCTGGTCGTGAGTGATATCGGGTGGCCGGGGGGGCGCGGGAGAGGGCGGCATGAATATTCGCCGAATGGCGAATTTTCGTTTGGACTCCAGGAAGCGACCGTCTCATCGCCCCAGCAGCGCCGCGATTCCGTCGCGGACGAAAGGCAGAACCTCTTCCTCGAACCACGGATTTTTCTTCAGCCACGCATTGTTGCGCCAGCTCGGGTGCGGCAGGGGAATCACCGGCGGGTCGCACCGCTCATGGGCCTCCCGCCAGTGGCGCACGGTTTCCGTGAGCGTGCGCCGGCACAGCGGGCCCAGGTGCCAGCGCTGCGCATGCTGCCCCACCGCCAGCACCAGCCGCACGTTCGGCAGGGCCGCCATCAACCGCGTCCGCCACATTCGTGCGCATTCCGGCCGCGGCGGCAGGTCCGCGCCGCGCGCGTCCTGCCCCGGAAAGCACAGCCCCATGGGCACGATGGCCACCCGCTCCGCATCGTAGAACACCTCTTCCGGCATGTTCAGCCACGTCCGCAGGCGCACGCCGGAAGGGTCGGTGAACGGCCGTCCGGAGGCATGCACCCGCGTACCCGGCGCCTGCCCGGCAATGAGGATGCGCGCCGTTGCCGAAACCTGCATCACCGGCCGCGGTTCGTGCGGCAGGGGAGCGCCGAGGGGGTTCTCCACACAAATGCGGCAGGCGCGGATGCGCAGCGCCAGTCTTTCAAGCGTTTCCGTGGCCGTCTCTCCGTTCGTGCTCTTCTCCGGCATGGTTGACGTTTCCTTGCGCCTTTTCACCGGTTTCTATCATTCCCGCCAACGCGAATGCAGCCTTTTTGCGACATGATGCGCCTCAGGGCAGGCTGGAAACGGAAAGGGGCAGGGCAGCGCATGCTGTGGTTCGATGAAAAACACTTCCACCACGCGGTTGACGAAGCCGCGCGGCGGCCCGGCGCCACCGCGGCGCCCTGGCAGGACGGGGAAGGCCCGCAGACCATGGACGAGATGCAGGCATACTGGCAGCGCGAGATGCTGCACATCTTCGCCCGCAACCAGCTGCGCGTGGCGTTGGCCATGCCGTTGCTGGCGGGGTTGTTCGCCGTGGCCAACCTCGTGTGGGTGCCGATGCCGGTGGTGATCGCCTGGCTTGCTGCCTATTTCGTCGTGGAGGTCGCCCAGCTCGCGCTGGCCCGCCATTGCCTGCGTGCAAGGCCGGAAGGCACGCAGGTGCGCACGTGGGTGCACCGGTTCGCCTTCAGCGAACTGGCGCACGCCGTCGTCTGGTTCCTGCCGCTGCTGCTTTTCTGGCGCGAGGAAGCCATTCCGCAACACCTGTTCATCGGTGCCAGTCTCATGGCCGCCATGGCTATCCGCATTCTGGTGGCCAACAACTTCCTGCCGCTGGTCACCGCCGGCAGTGGCGTCATCGCGCTGGCGCTGGCCCTGCGCGCCATCATCGCCGGCGATACGATACACCTGGCCATGGCCGGCATGATCGTGGTCCTGGGCATCTTCTTCCTGCAACTGGCGCGCCGCCTGCAGACCACCACGAAGGAGCTGCTGCTGTTCCGCGCCCAGCGCGAGCGCCTCATCGAGGAACTGCAACAGCAGCGCGACGCCGCCGAGCAAGCCCGCCGCCAGGCGGAGGAGGCGAACCGCGCCAAATCGCGCTTCCTGGCCGCCATGAGTCACGAGCTGCGCACGCCGCTGAATGCCATCATGGGCTTTTCCGAGATCATCTCGGCAGAAATGCTGGGGCCGGTGCAGGTGGAGCGCTACAAGGAATACGCCACCGACATCCATCGCTCCGGCAATTACCTGCTCAACCTCATCAACGACATTCTCGACCTCTCCCGCATCGAGGCGGGCAAGGTGGAAATGCGCGAAGAGGTGGTGGACATGGTGGCAGAAGCGAAAAGCGCACTGGACATGGTGTCCATCAAGGCCGAGGCCCGGGGCCAGAAACTGCGCCTGGACGGCCCGGAAGGTGAGGTGGAGCTGCTGGGCAACGCCCGCTACATTCGCCAGATATGGATCAACCTGCTGGGCAACGCCATAAAGTTCACGCCCGAGGGTGGCGAGATCACCGCTGCCATCCGCCGGCTGCAGGGCGGCAATCTCGCCCTGGAAGTGCGCGATACCGGCGAGGGTATTCCCCGCAACGAGCTGCGCAGCGTCATGCGGAGTTTCTCCCGCGGGGCTTCCGCCGTGCGCAAGGCGGTGGACGGTGCCGGCCTCGGCCTGGCCATCGTCAATGGTCTGGCGCGCCTGCATGATGCCAGGCTGGAGATCGAATCGGAAGTGGGCCGCGGCACCACCGTGCGCATCGTCTTTCCGGCGCGGCGGGTCGTCACCGCCGCACGGGCGGACTTCATCCGTGGCGATGAGACGGAAAGCCCGCTGGAGCGCCAGCTTATCCTGCTCACTGCCTGAAGGACGCGCATCCCGGCACAAGAAAAACGGGGCGGGAAATGCTCCCGCCCCGCATCGGTTCATCCGTGACCGGGGTTCAGGTCGCGCCCGCTCAGTCCACCACAATGCGCGGCATGGCGCGTTTGCCCACCTCGCCGGTCTGCAGCTTCTTCCACACGTTCTCAGCCATCTGGCGATAGGCGGCGGAATGCGGGCTGTCCGGCTCCGTGGCCACGATGGGTTTGCCGGAGTCGGAGCGCTCGCGCAGCTCCGGATCCAGCGGAATCTCGCCCAGGAACGGCACACCCATCTTTTCCGCCTCCTGCCGCGCGCCGCCGTGGCCGAAGATCTCGTGGCGGGTGTCGCAGTTGGGGCAGATGAAGTAGCTCATGTTCTCCACGATGCCGAGAATGGGCACGTTCACGCGCTTGAACATGTTCAGCCCCTTGCGCGCGTCGATGAGCGCCAGATCCTGTGGTGTGGAGACGATGACCGCGCCCGACAGCGGCACCTGCTGCGCCATGGTCAGCTGCGCATCGCCCGTGCCCGGCGGCATGTCCACCACCATCACGTCCAGATCGCCCCAGGTGATCTCGTGCATCATCTGCTGAAGCGCCGACATGACCATCGGCCCGCGCCAGATCACCGGCGTGGCCTCGTCCACCACGAAGCCGATGGACATCGCCTTCAGCCCGTAGGCCTCCAGCGCCATCAGCTTGTCCGGGTTCTCCGGGTCGGGCTGCGGCTCCTGCTTCAGTCCCAGCAGCTTGGGCAGCGACGGGCCGTAGATGTCCGCATCCAGGATGCCCACGCGCAGGCCCAGCGAGGACAGCGCCAGCGCCAGGTTGATGGCGGTGGTGGATTTGCCCACGCCACCCTTGCCGGAGGCCACCGCGATGATGTGCGAAACGCCCGGAATGCCCGGCGCCTGCGAAGAGGAGGGGGGTTGCGGTTTGCGCGCGCGGCCCTGTTGCTGGCCGGCGTCCCCCTTCTTCTCGGCGGTCAGCGCTACCATCACCTTTTCCACCTCGGGAAGCGCTTTCACGGCTTCCTCGGCCGCCTTGCGCACCGGCTCATAGGCCGCGGCCTGGTCCGGATCCACCTGCAGGGCGAACATAACGTTCCTGCCCGCGATCACGATTTCCGACACCATGCCCGCGGAAACGATGTCCACGTCGCCGCCCGGCGCCTTCACGGCCTTGAGCGCCTCCAGAATGGTTTCCTTGTTCAACTCTGCCATTTTTCCGACCCTGAAATACCTTGTCTGTTCCGTTCCTGACGATGCCCGTCACGGCGCCTTCCAGCCCCGTGCCAGGGCGTTGTTCGCGGCTGGCCGTGTCCTATCACATCGCACCAGCCGTGGGTAGGGGATTTGGCGTGAAGTCAGCCCTGCGCCTCGTCCGCCTCGCCGGAGGCTTCCACCGGTGTGGGCACGGCCATCTGCCAGCGGCCGCCCATTTCCTGCGTGATATCGAAGGCCGCCTCCATCACCAGCCCGGCCAGGTGTTCCAGCCGTGCATCGGTGATGCGGGCGGAAGGCCCTGAAACGGACACGCCGGCGATGGCTTCCGCGTTTTCGTCGAAGATGACGGAAGCCACGCAACGCAGGCCCACCGCCGTTTCCTCGTCATCTATGGCGTAGCCGCGCTCGCGGATCCTTTCCAGCTCCTCGCGCAACGCTGGCTCTGAGGTGATGGTGCGCATGGTCAGCTGGCGCGGATCCCAGCACTGGAAAATCTGTTCGCGCACGTGCTCCGGCGCGAACGCCAGCAGCGCCTTGCCGATGCCCGAGGCGTGCACGTAGGCGCGCCCGCCGGGGCCGGTGATGGTGCGCATCATCTTGCGCGTTTCCACCTGCGCCAGGTAGATGATCTCGCAGCGGTCGAGGATGCCCAGGTTCACCGTCTCGCCGGAAGCGTGCATCAGCCGCCGCATGATGGGCCGTGCGATATGCACCAGATCGCGCGAGCGGATGAAGGCGGAGCCCACCTGAAAGGCCTGCACGCCGATCATCCACACCGAACGCTCATTGTCGAAGCGCACGTAGCGCTCGTTCTGCAGCGTGGTGAGCAGCCGGTGCGCGGTGGAGTTCGGCAGCCCCACCTCGCGCGCCAGCTCCGAGAGCGACATGCCCTGCGGCTGATACGCGAGCGCGTTGAGCAGCTTCAGCGCGCGGGAAAGCGATTGCACCTGGCCGGAGGAGCGCAGCACCTCCTTGGACGGCACCCGCACGTCGTGCTTCTGGATGCCACAGGGTGTGACGTTCTTGCTGTTCATGAGTATTTCATTCATGGCTTCGGGACTCTCGCATCGGGTATTCCATGTTTCGCACGGAATGTGCGCGATGTGGAACGCCGTATTCCCGACCTTTTTACTCGGTTTTTAGAACGAGTCAAGGGTTCATTTGCAATTGGCGCGTGGTTGTGGATGAAAGTTCCCGCGGGACGGATGGAAGCGACGGCGGGGAGGGTGGCAGGTGCCTGGGAAAAAGCGCAAGCCTGGTGGCGTCATTTTCGACCTGGACGGCACGCTGGTGGACACCGCGCCGGATCTGCTCGCGGTGGCGGACGAGCTGCTGCGCGAGCTGGGCGCACCGCCGGTGCCGCGCGTGCCGGGGCGGCTGGCGGCGGGGCAGGGAGCGCGGGCCATGCTTGCGGTGGGGCTGAAGGCGGCGGGCAGGCCGCTGCCGCCGGAAGAGGCCTGGGCCGGGCTGATAGAGGAGTTCATTCGCCGCTACGAGGTGCGCATGACGGTGCTTTCCCGACCCTTTCCGGGTGTGCCCGAGCTGCTGGCGCGGCTGGCGGAAGGGGGCGCGGCGCTGGCCGTGTGCACCAACAAGCGCGAGGCGTTGGCGCGGAAGCTGCTGACCGAACTGGGCCTGGGCGCATACTTCGCCGCCGTGGTGGGTGGTGACACCTGCACGCGGAAGAAGCCACATCCCGCCCCGGTGCGGCGTGCGGCGGCGGAGGCGGGAACGGCGCCGGAAGGCGTCCTTCTGCTGGGCGATTCCCATGCCGACATGGAGGCGGCGCGGGCCGCCGGCGCGCTGCCCGTTCTCGCCGCCTGGGGTTATGTGGAAGAGCCGCTTTCCGCCTATGGCGCCGCGCACATTTGCCACGTCCCATCGGCGCTGGCGGAGCTGCTGCGCGGTTGACTATCGCTGCGCCGCGCCCGCTTTCTTCTTTCGCTGCTCCTCGTAATAGCGCCGGCGCATCTCGCGGCGCTTGCGTATCTCGAATTCACGGTCGTCGATGAGCGCCTGGTCGGAAACGGCGCAATAGGTGCGCATGCGCCCACCGCTTTTTCTGCCGCGCTCTACGGCCTCGCGCAGGCACGCCTCACCATCGTGCCGTGGCATGGCCAGCACCCGTTCGTCCGTCAGCGCCACCAGATAGAGATTTTTCGCTTTTGGTGTTTTCGCCTTGCCCTTGTCGCCCCTGGTCCTCTTGTGCCGGTGCGGAGTGAAGTGCTGTATGCCCATAACGCAGGCCCGCTCCAGCACCCTGTAGCCGGCGTTCGTCAGTACTGTGGAGAGCTGCTCCGCCCGCCGCTCACATGACGGCACGTCAGCGAATTCCACGAAATTCACGTTCGGCAGGCTGTTGCCCTTGATGGTCAGCAGCACCAGCAGGATCATCGCGTCCATCATGCGCTCCTTTCCCGTCTCCGCCCGCGTTGGGGAAGAACAGCTGCTGTCCGTTCAGGCGGTACCCGGCGATGAGCCGCTGGCCCTCCGGCCCGGTCAGCCAGTCGATGAAGGCGCGCGCCGCCTTCTCTTTCACGTGCGGGTGTCGCTTCGGGTTCACCAGGATAACGCCATACTGATTGAACAGCTTCGGATCGCCTTCAACGACAATGGTCAAGTCGCCACGGTTGTTGTGCGCGATCCAGGTGCCGCGGTCGGTGAGCGTGCAGGCGCCCAGCGCCGCTGCCATGTTCAGCGTCGCGCCCATGCCGCGGCCGGCTTCCAGATACCATGTGCCGCTTTCCCCGCGCGGATCCACCCCCGCCGCCCGCCACAGAGCCAGTTCCTTCCTGTGGGTGCCGGAGTCGTCCCCGCGCGAAACGAAACGCGTTTTCGTCCGCGCGATCTTCTTCAGCGCCAGCGCCGCGTCCTTCGTGCCCCTGATGCCGGCCGGGTCCTCTTTCGGGCAGACGATGACGAAATCGTTGTACATCACGTCGCGCCGGAGCACCCCGTGGCCCGCCCGCATGAACGCCTCCTCCAGCGCCCGCGCGTGCACCAGCACCACGTCGCCATCACCGCGCGCGGCGTTTTTCAGCGCCTGCCCTGTGCCCACCGCCACTACCTTCACCCGGATGCCGGCTTTCTTCTCGAATTTCGGCAGCAACCAGTCCAGCAGCCCGGAATTCTGCGTCGAGGTAGTGGATTGCAGAATGATGCTTTCGCCCGCCACCGCCGCGCCGAGCCACGCGAAAAACGCAAGCAAGGCAAGGAAAAACACCCGCATCTGCACGCACTCCTTTCAGTCTTTCACGCTGTCACGGCCTTGTCATCGCCGGAAAGCCGCGCGACCAGGTACACGCCCACGTTCACCATCAGCGCCAGCAACAGCAGCACCACGCCCAGCGCCACCGCCAGCGTCAGGTTTCCGCGAGAGGTTTCCAGCGCAATGGCGGTGGTCATCACCCGCGTGGCGTGGTTGATGTTGCCGCCCACGATCATCACCGCGCCCACCTCGGCGATGGCCCGGCCGAAGGCGGCGAGCCACACGGTCATGAGTGCGAAGCGGGCCTCGTAGAGCATGGTGCCGATGAGTCGCCAGCCGCGCACGTTCAGGGAGCGCATCAGCTCCGCGTATTCGTCCCACATGCCGGCGATGGCCCGCTGCGACAGCGCGATGATGATGGGCAGCACCAGCATGCCTTGCGCGATGATCATGGCGGTGGGGGTGTAGAGCAGCCCCAGCACCCCCAGCGGTCCGGAGCGCGAAAGCATGAGATAGACCACGAGCCCCAGCAACACCGGTGGCAGCCCCATCAGCGCCGAGACCAGCACGACGACCGGCTGCCTGCCGGGAAACCGGTGCAGCGCCAGCGCCGCCCCCGCAGGCATCCCGACGATGGCCGCCAGCGCCACGGCGGTCAGCGACACCTCCAGCGACAGCCCGACGATCTCCAGCACGTCCGCGTCCAGGTGCGCGAGCATCCGGAACGCCTCGACGAAGGCCTGTGTGAAGGTGTTCTCCATGGTGAATTCCAACGCCAGGGCAGGGGGGTGATCCGGATGCGTCACATCCTATTTCGCCACCGCTCGCCAGGCAAGGAGCGTGAGGGGTGCTCTCCCGCCTCTTGATCCTCGTCAATGGCCATCCCCCGCTTGCCGCCGATAAACTGACGCCGGAAGGAAAAGGGACCTCGGGAAGGGGGAACGACAACGACATGCTGGAATGGCTGCGTCTTTCACGGCCGGAGTTTCACACCGTAGGCGTCTTTCCACTGCTGCTCGGAGCGGCGCTGGGCCATGCGCAGGGAGGCATCGTCTCCTGGCCGGCGCTGCTGCTGGCGGTTCTTGCCACCGTGCTCATCATGCTGGTCACCTACTGGACGGGCGAGGTCTATGACTACGAGGTGGACGCGCTCTCCGCCACGCTGGAGCGCAACCGTTTTTCCGGCGGCACGCTGGTGCTGCAGAATGGCGGCCCGCCACCACGGCGAGTATTGGCCGTCGCCTGGCTGGCCGCCGTGTTGGCGCTGTTCATCGGCCTGTGGCTGGCCTGGGGCATGAACTACGGCCCGTCCCTGTTCCTGGCGGGTGCGCTGGGCGCCATCATGGGCTTCTTCTATAGCACGCCGCCCTTCCGCTGGGCCTACCGCGGTCTGGGCGAGGTCTTCATCGCCATCGCCTATGGCTGGCTGCCCGTGGCGGTGGGGCTCTACATCACCACGCGTGCGTGGAATTGGCCGGAGGTGCTGCTTTTCGGCGCGCCGGTGGCCATTTCCATCTTCATGGTCATCCTCATCAACGAGTTTCCCGACTACCTCGCCGATCGGCAGGTGGGCAAGCGCAACCTCGTGGTGCGTCTGGGGCGCGAGCGCGCCGCCTGGCTTTATGCCGTCATGGCGGCGGCGTTCACGCTTTCGCTTCTGGTGCCGGCGCTGAACGGCCGGCGCGCCTTTCTCTTCGCCCTGCCCATGGCGTTGCTGGCGCTGGCGAACGCGCAGGCCATGTGGCGCGGCCACTGGCGCGATCGGCGGCGTCTGGAGAACCTTTGCGCCCGCACCATCGTGCTCAACCTTGCGACCACCCTGCTGCTTGCAGCGGGTGTGCTCCTGACATGACCGCAAGCGCCGAAGCGGACGTGATCGTCATCGGTGCCGGCGCCCTTGCCCTGTTCGCGGCGCGCCGGGCGCAACGCGCCGGGTTGACGGCATTGCGCGTGGGCGCCGGCATGCCCTTCGAGCGTTTCCTGCTACTGCACGAGAACGCCCTGCGCGCGCTGGAGCGGAACTACGGCGAGGCGCCGGGCCGGCCGCTACGCGGCATACGCGCGCTGGATGCCGATTTGCGTCCATTGCGCACGCTGGATCTCGCCGCCCGCGGTCTGCGCCTGCACGGCCTGCGCTATTCGGCCCTGCTGGATTTCATGGCCGAACGCGACGAGGCGGCGGCGATCGAGGCGCGGGCGGAGTGGGTTTCGCCGGAAGGTGCGGTGCGGCTGGAAGATGGCCGCACGTTGCGCGCGGCGCGCATGGTGGTGAACACGGCTGTTTCCCTGCGCCGGCGACGTCCATGGCTGCGTCATGAGCACGCCAAGACTTTTCGTCTCGGTTTCGTGCCGGCGGTGGTGGACGCGGAGCATGTTTTACAGATCAACGACGCCGGCACCTATGCCATAGTCGTGCCCATGCCGGGCGGTGAAAGCGCGCTTGCCTGCACTGGCGACATCACGCCGGTGGAGCGCCTGTTCGGCCGCGCGTTGGCGACGCATCTCGGCCCGCCGGTGAAGCTGACGAGCTGGTGTTACGGCGCCATGCGGCGGGGCAGGGTGGTGCACGTGGGCGAGGCGCAGCGCCGGATGCACCCGCACACGGGGCAGGGGCTGAACCGGGCTCTGGCAGTCATCGACGCACTGTTCACGGACGGCAGCTTGCGCCACGCATGGTGGCTGGACTGCGCCTACGTCCTGGGCGGCCTTGCGCTGGACGCCGCCTGGGGCCGCCACCCCCGCCTGCGCGACCTCACCTACACCCTTGCCGACACCTCATTCGGCATGAAACTCATGGCGGGTCTTCCCTGAGCACCTCAGATACTCTGGTTGAATTCCCCCACTTCCTCGTAGGTGGCCAGATGCGCGCGGATATCTTCCCACACCGCGCGCATCATCTCCTCCGAGGCGGGGCTTTCGCACACCACCACCAATTCCGGCTTGTTGGAGGAGGCGCGCACCAGGCCCCACGTGCCGTCCTGAAGCGTGAAGCGCACACCGTTCACCGTGTTCACATCCGCGATCCGCTGTCCCGCCACCGGCTCGCCGCGCTCCGCCAGACCGCGATAGTGCGCCGTGATGCGCTCCACCACGTCGTATTTCATCTCGTCCGGGCAGTAGGGCGCCATCGTCGGCGTCGCGAACGTCCGTGGCAGTTCGCGGTAAAGCTCCGCCATGCTCTTGTCCGGGTTGGCGTCCAGCATGTGCAGCACGGCAATGGCCGAGACGATGCCGTCGTCGTATCCCAGCCCCACCGGCGGCCGGAAGAAGAAGTGCCCGGACTTCTCGAACCCCGCCAGCGCCCCCAGCTCCGTGGTGCGCCGCTTGATGTAGGAATGCCCGGTCTTGTAGTAATCCGTCTTCGCGC
>JALUAB010000180.1 GCA_027051195.1 Hyphomicrobiales bacterium | reverse complement strand
TCTACCGCCGCGCCCTGCTCATAGTGGCGTTGCCGACGGTTCTGCTGCTCATCGTCACCACCGGCATCGTGCTGGACAGGCACTGGGAGGAAGTGACCAAGCGCCTCTCCAAGAGCTTCGGCCGCGACATCGGGCTCATCGTGCAGCTTTACGACCGCGGCCCCAAAACGCCCCGCGCCCTCAAGGAGCTGCAACAGCTGGTCAACGATACGCTGGCGATAGGCTTTTCCATCGAGCGCGGGCCACTGCCACCCGTCAAACCGCGCCCGTGGTTCAACATCCTTCACTATCGCCTGTCCAAGTATGTCGCGCGCTTCGCCCCCGGGCGTCCGTTCTGGATAGACACCAGTGCTCCCAACACCGTGGACGTGCGCGTGCTGGTGGACGAAAACCTCGTCTTCCGCTTCCAGACATGGAAGAATCGTGTCTATGCTTCCTCCACCTCCTTCCTTCTGCTGTGGATGGCCATGGCTTCCCTCGTGCTGGTGGGAATCGCCGTCCTGTTCCTGCGCAAGCAGATCGCGCCCATCCTTGATCTCGCCGGCGCCATGCAGGCTTTCGGCAAGGGCCGACAGCCGGAACCATTGATGCCCCGCGGCGCGGCGGAAGTGCGCGCCGCCACCGAGGCCTTCCTGCTGATGAAGCAGCGCATCGAACGCCACGTGGAGCAGCGCACCGCCATGCTGGCGGGCATTTCGCACGACCTGCGCACCATCATCACCCGCTTCCGTCTGGAGCTTTCCATGCTGGATGCCGACCCGCAACACATAGCGGCGCTCAAGCGCGACGTGGACGAGATGCAGCGCATGCTGGAGGGCTACATGGATTTCGTCCGCGGCGCCGAAGGCGAACCGGCGCGCGAACTGGACATCTGCACCCTGCTGCAAGACCTGAAAGGCAAGGTGAAGACGGGCGACAAGACTCTGGAGTTGCACTGCCCAGACCCCCCGGTGCGCCTTTCCGCCCGTCACGGCGCGCTCCGGCGCGCCCTGGCCAATGTGCTGGAAAACGCCCTGCGCCACGCCCGCTCCCGGGTGTGTCTTTCACTGAAGATGGAAGACAACCGCCTGCGCCTGCTGGTGGACGACGACGGGCCGGGTATCCCGGAGGCCGACCGCGAGCGCGTGTTCCGCCCCTTCGTGCGGCTGGACGACGCGCGCAATCTGGACGCCGCCGGCACCGGCCTCGGCCTGGCCATCGCCCGCGATCTGATTCACGGCCACGGCGGCCGCATCCGTCTCGCCGATTCGCCTCTTGGCGGCCTGCGGGTGGAAATCGTGCTTCCGCGCTGACCGGCCGGCGGCCCACGCGGGCGCGAGAGGGCACATCGCGTCCGTCCCGTACCCGCCCTGGCGCGCCACTTCAGCGCACCACGTTACCGCGCAGCCTGATGTTGCCCGGCACGTTGCGCGCTCCCACCAGTTCGCCCGTCACCCGCCGCGTGTAATCGTAGCCGGCCACGGCGATGTTCACGTCCTCGAACGTGTTGGAAACCAGCTCCGCCACGCCGGCGCCTTCCACCACGCTCACCGCCGCGCCCACGCGCGTGCCGCGGATGGTGTTGCGCACCGCGCGCACGTTGCGCAGATACGGCCCCCAGCCCAGCAACAGGCCGAAATAGGCACTGTTTTCCATGAGGTTGTTCTGAATCAGCACATCACCTTCGGCCGCGATGGCGCATGGCTGCTCGCCCTCCGCGCCGAATTCCTCGCGAATGTTGCGCACGATGTTGCCCACCACCCTTGCCTTGTGGCCGCCTTCCCGCAGGTTGGTGACGGAAATACCCGTGGCCGCGTCATCTATGATGTTGCGTTCCACCAGAGCGTCATAGAAGGAAAACTCCACGAAGATGGCCACTTCCCCCAACCGCAGGCACTTGTTGCGCACGATGGAGACATGACGCCCGGAATTGTTGCGCACGGCGCTGAAGGCGCAATCGGCGATATCGTTGCCCACCACCTGCACACCGCCGGCGCGAAACACATTCACTCCGTTGCCGTTTTGCCCGGTGCCGCCAGCATCGGCGCGAATACGCCGGATACGGTTGCCCGAAACGACGGCGCCGTCGTGCTGCTGATCCCACTGCCAGATGAGCACGCCGCCATTGCCACAGTCGGCGATGTTGTTGCCGCGCACCTTCAGCCCGCTGCCCGCGATGGAGAATACCGCCGCGTCCGCCACCTTGCGAATCCTGCACTTCTCGATGACGCCGCCGCAGCCTTCCAGCGCGAATCCGTGCCCGCCGGCGCCATCGATCTGGCAACCGCGGATATACACCTGCTCCACATCCCGCAGGGTGACCAGCCCATTGTAGTTTTCCTGACGGCCTGGCGCCTGCATGCTGCCTTTCAGCACCAGGTTCCTGAGTTCCACCTCGCGCCCTCGCAAATGAAGCATGCGCCGCGCTCCCGCCGCACAGCGCAACGTGACGCCGCGCTGCCCGATGATCGCGACCGGATCATCCAGCGTCACGTCGCCCAGCACATACGTCCCCGGTGCCAGTTGCAGCGGTCTGCCCCGCCGCGACGCCTCCCTGGCGGCCCGCTCGAACGCCGCGCTCTGGTCGCCCCCCTCGCCCGGCCGCAGGCCCAGTTCCGAGGCGGGAATGCCGCCCCCCGCGCTCCAGCCCCGCGCCGCGCCGGCCAGCCCGGTGGCGACGACGATTCCCGTGGACACGATACCGGAAAGAATGTCTCTGCGACGGTGCATGATTGTCCTCTGCAATACAATTGGCGGTTATGAGCGGGTGAAATTGCAAGAAGCATGCCACTGCGCGAATCTGCCGCAAGGAGAAAATTACCACACTTGACCAAAGTCAAGGCACCCGCGGGTAGCGGCTTGTCCCATGCCCGCAAGAGGGGGTTTGCATCCCTCGCGGGCAGACGCCATATTCATGAAAGATCGGATGATCCGGCCGAAACCGGAGGGTAGGGAGCACAGCCATGCTGAAAATGTTTCTGCTGATCTACATCCTCGCCGGGCCTACGCTCGCGGGTATTCTCATGACCTTCTCCCTGGCCGCGCGCCTGGACAATTCCACCATGCTGCTGCTCACGGCCATCGGGGCGGTGGTGGCCATTCCCATCGCGTGGATCGTGGCGAAGATGATCATCGAGCGCACCGGCTGGGGCAGGAAGAACGCCTGACCAGGCGTCTCGGCATCTTGTCGGCCAGTTGAGGAAAGACGGACCAAAGGGCGGCGCGCGGCGTTGGCCTGCGCGCCTCCTTCATGCCCGTCTCATTTCTTCTTGCGCTTCAGCCGGTCGATTTCCGCTTCCAGCTCCGCCACCTTCACCTTCATCGCATCCGCTTCCGCCCGCGCCCGCGAGGCCATTTCCTTCACCACCTCGAACTCATCGCGCTTCACTAGCTCCATCTCCGCGATGAGACGCTCCATCTGACTTTTCACCAGGCTGTCCACCTCCTCGCGCAGCCCCTGCGCCATGCCGGCGGCGCCGGAGAACAGTTTCGCCACCTCGTCGAAGAACTTCGTGCTCGCGGAAGACATGCGTCACCTCCATCGAAAAAACCGCCTTGGCGCGCAGATTACGCCCCGCGCCCGGCCTCTTCAAGCTGCCCCTGACGGGTTCTCGCCTCGCGCCAGATCTGCACCAGCGCCATTCGCAGGCTGGGCCGCGTCATGCGCGTATAGGCTTCCGGAAAGCGCGCCTTGAGGATGCGATGCGCCTCGCCGAGGCCATGATACGGCATGGAGGGAAACAGATGATGCGTGGCGTGATAACGCAGGCCCACCGGTGCCCACAACGTGGTGAGAAGCCGATGCCCCGGCACATCCACCGAATCGAGGAACTGCTCCTCGCGGCTCATCACGTGATCCGGCGCGTTGCGGTAGGCGTGCGCCGCCAGCGTGCGCAGGGCGTTTAGCAGAAACACGATGACCGCCGTGGCATACCACACCGCCACCGCCTTGCCCGGCACCATCCCCTGCCACACCAGCAACACCACCAGCCACGCCCAGAGGGTCGCCGCCACCTCCTGCACGCGCCAGTTCGGGTCGCTGCGGATGGCATGCGGCGAGCGCACGTAGGCCGGGTCGATCACCAGCGAGGATGCCCGCGCCCACACGATGGGCCTGAGCGGTGGAATGATCCACGAAAGCGGCGCCAGCAGCAGGAAGCGAATGGCGAACAGCAGCGGAATGAGCAGCGCCGAGAGAATGAAGAGGATCATCTCCACCGGCCTGTGCAGGGCGAAGGGAAGGTATTCTCCATCTTCTCCGGTGCCATAGACATCCGGCTTGTGATGATCGTTGTGCACGCCGTCGTACATGAACGAGGGCACCAGCAACGGAATGCCGATGAGCGCGTTCCACGCCATACGGAACAGCGGAAATTCGCCCGGACGAAAATGGCTCAACTCATGAATGAAGATGGCCGCCCGGTAAAAGGCCAGTGCCGCCACCGCCAGCGCGAGGAAGAAACCGACCGAGGGAAACGGCGCCAGCACCGCGAAACAGAAGCCGCCCCACCCCAGCGCCGCGGAAAACAGGAAGTCCACCCAATAGATGTAGGGATCGCGCCGCATCAGGTGCGCCACCAGCCGCCGCGCCTCGCCTATGGAAATCAGCTCGCGCTCGCTCATCTGCACCTCCCCCGTGTTTTCCGCGGCTGTTATCCGGCTGCCGGACACCCCGACACTACTTGGGCTCAGTCCCCATGAAAGGCGTGGATGCCAACGGCATTTTCGCGAAATATCGCCGGTTTTTCGCCCGCAGGGAATAGCCGAAGCTATTTCCAGGGGCGAAAGGCCAGCGAAATGAAGCGAAAATGTCGCCCGAAGGGGCTGGCGCAAAATCCCGGCAATGCAAGACAAACCATTGTCCATTTCATGATTTTGCGCCAGACTGGCGCCGCGCAATTTATGGGTCCTGAGCCTGGGCCCTCCTCACGTTTCTGGCAATTCACATCACCGCCCTTGACCCGTTCACGCGATTGCGGCACGCCTTGGCCATGCTGGAGCTGGCGGCGATTCCCTTTCCTCAGTTCGACCCGGTGGCCATACGCATCGGGCCGGTGGCCATTCGCTGGTATGCGCTGGCCTACATCGCCGGGCTGTTGCTGGCCGTCCTCTACGCCAAGTGGATATTGCGGCGTGAAGAGTTCTTCCGCCCTGGCAGGCCGTTCATGCCGCCGGAGGCCATGGATGATTTCATGCTCTGGGCCATGCTCGGCGTCGTTCTCGGCGGCCGCCTGGGCTACGTGCTGTTCTACGCGCCCGGATATTTTCTTTCCCACCCGCAGGACATCCTCAAGGTCTGGCAGGGTGGCATGTCCTTTCACGGCGGTTTTCTCGGCGTACTCATGGCCGCCGGGCTGTTCGCCCGCCGTCGCGGCGTGCCCTTCTGGCGGCTCATGGATATCGCCGCCGCCGCCACGCCCATCGGCCTTTTTCTCGGCCGCATCGCCAACTTCATCAACGGCGAGCTGTGGGGCCGCACCACGGACGTTCCCTGGGGCGTCGTCTTTCCCGCCGCCGGGCCGCAACCGCGCCACCCCAGCCAGCTCTACGAAGCGGCGCTGGAAGGTATCGTGCTGTTCATCGTGTTGCACGTGCTGCTGCGCCAGGGCGCGCTGCGCCGCCCGGGGCTGCTTTCCGGCGTCTTCGCCCTGGGCTACGGCCTGTCGCGCTTCGCGATCGAATTCTTCCGCGAGCCGGACAGACAGTTGGGCTTTCTCTACGGCGGCTGGCTGACCATGGGCATGCTGCTTTCCGTGCCGCTCATGCTCATCGGCCTGTGGCTCATCGCCCGCGCCAACGCCCGCCCGCCCGCCGATCAAGCATCGCAATCCGCATGAACACGCCTGCCGGGCAGACGCCGCTGGAGAACGTCATCCGCCACCGCATCCGTCAGCGAGCGGGCATCACCGTGGCCGACTACATGCGGCTTTGCCTCACCCATCCGGAGCATGGCTACTACACCACCCGCCAGCCCTTCGGCGCGGGCGGCGATTTCATCACCGCGCCGGAGGCCTCGCAGATGTTCGGCGAGCTCATCGGCATCTGGACCATCGCCTGCTGGCAGCTGCTGGCGCGCCCGCGACTCCTGAATCTCGTCGAGCTGGGCCCCGGCCGCGGCCTGCTCATGGCCGACCTTCTGCGCGCCGCGGGAAGCAGGCCGCAACTCCTGCGCGCCCTTCGCGTGCACCTGGTGGAAATATCGCCGCATCTGCGTGCGGAGCAGAAGCGGCGCCTCGCCCCGTTCGGCCCGCCCCTGCACTGGCACGACGACCTGCCCACGCCGGAAGAGCTGGGGAATGCCCCCGTTCTCGTCATCGCCAACGAGTTTTTCGACGCCCTGCCGGTGCACCATCATGAGCGCACGGAAGAAGGCTGGCGCGAACGCTTGGTGGTGGAAGATGCCACCGGCGCGCTGGCCTTCGCCGCCACCGGCACCCCGCTTTCACAAGACGCCCTGCCCCGCTGGGCGCACGACCACCCCCCCGGCGCCATCATCGAGCTGTCCCCGGAGCGTGCCGAATACGCACGCCGGCTGGGCGCGCTGCTGCGCGCCACCGGCGGAGCGGCCCTCGTCATCGACTACGGCCACACTCGCCCCGGCCCCGGCGAAACCTTGCAGGCCCTGTATCGGCACCGGCGGGTCGGCGTGTTCCACCGCCCCGGCGAAACCGACATCACCGCGCATGTAGACTTCGCCGCCCTTGCCGAATCGTTACGCGCCTCCGGCCTCGCCACCCCGCCACCGCTGGAACAGGGCCGTTTCCTGCTTGGCCTGGGGCTGGAACAACGCCTGCGCGACCTGCTCGCCAACGCCGACGACGCGCAGGCCGCCCGCCTGCTGCGCGGCGCCGGGCGCATCGCCGGCATCGGGCAAATGGGCTCCCTGTTCAAGGTCTTGTGCGCCCACCACCCGCACATGCCCACGCCGCCGCCGTTCACCGCACCACGAATCACCGCTTGATTGCGCCAGGCCCCGCACGCATCATGCGCTGCGGGCAACCACCAGCGAATCGGAAACGTTCATGGCCGAATATCTGACCGCCCCGCCATTGCAGGAGCTGGCTCCCGGCATCCGCCACGGTTTCTTCACCCGCCGTGGCGGCGTCTCGCAGGGCATCTACGCCTCCCTCAACACCGGTCTGGGATCCCGTGACGACCCTCAGGCCGTGCGCGAAAACCGCCGCCGCGCCCGCGCCGTGCTGGAGGCGGACTACCTGGCCACGCCGCATCAGCGCCACACGGATATCTGCGCCGTCATCGCCGACATCGCCGACTGGCCCTTCGACGTCCCGCCGGTGGCCGACGCCATCTCCACCAACGTGCCCGGCCTGATGGTGGCCGTTAACACCGCCGACTGTGGTCCCATCCTGTTCGCCGACCCGAAGGCCCGCGTGGTGGCCGCGGCGCATGCTGGCTGGCGCGGCGCCATCGGCGGCGTGCTGGAAGCCACCATCGAGGCCATGGAGGCGCTGGGGGCGCGACGCCGCCATATCATCGCCGCCATCGGCCCCTGCATCTCCCGCGCGGCCTACGAGGTGGGCCCCGAGTTTCTTCGGCGCTTCATGGATGAAGATGCGCAAAACGACCGCTTTTTCGGCGACTCGCCCCGAGACGGGCACGCCATGTTCGACCTGCCCGGCTACATCGCCCACCGCCTCGCTCGCGCCGGGCTTGACCGGGTGCATGACCTCGCCCGCTGTACCCACGGAGAGGAGGGTCTGTTTTTCTCCTACCGCCGCAGCTGTCAGCGCGCCGAGGCGGACTACGGGCGCCAGCTTTCCGGCATCGTGTTGCTGCCATGAGGCGCGCCGTTGCACATGTCCCGCCCACCATGCTGTCGGCCGTTATCTCCCTGCTGCTGGCAGCCTGCGCTGGTGGCGGGCCGACGCTGGAACCGGCCCCCACCAGGGTGGAGCCGCCACCGCCCGACACGCTGGTGAAACCCGGCCCCAACGCTGAAAACGAACTGGATCCCGCCCTATTCGCCGGCTTGCCGCCGCAGGCGCGGGCGGAGCTGGGCATCATTGACGCCAACGCAAACGTCAACGACCAGTCCCCACCGGTCGAAAAGGCGGGCACCGAAAAGGCAAGAGGCGCCGGCAAGAAGAAAGGCGGCGAGGCGGCGAGGATCGCCACTGTCGCCGTTCTCGGCGTGAAGGGCGCGCCGGGCGAGGGCAACGCCCAGCTCGCCCGCGCCCTCAGGCTGGTGCTGCGCAAGGCCGGCTGGCCCGTCTATCCGAGAAAGCGGCGCGATTCCATGACCATCACCGGCCGCGTCGAAATGGGGCCGAAGACGCCGCGCGGTCAGCGCGTGCGCCTGAAATGGACGGTCAAGGCGCCAAACGGCAAGCTGCTGGGCGTCATAGAGCAGAGCAACGTGGTGGAATCCGGCTCGCTGGACAAGGGCTTCGGCCCCGCCGCCCTGCCCGCGGCGGAAGGTGCGGCGGAAGGTATTTTCAAGCTGGTGCGTCAGTTGCAGCGGGGCTGACCCGCAGACAACGCGGCAGGATCACTTCACGATGACCTTTGCCCCCACCGGCACACGCTTGTAGAGGTCGATCACGTCCTCGTTGCGCATGCGAATGCAGCCGGAGGAAACCGCCCGGCCGATGGTCCAAGGCTGATTCGTGCCATGAATGCGATAAAGCGTGTCGCGGTTGCCCTGGAACAGGTATAGCGCCCGCGCCCCCAGCGGGTTCTTCGGCCCGCCTTCCATCTTCTCGGGCAGCTTGCGGCCGTATTTCTTCAGCTCCCGCTCGATCATTTCCTTTGGCGGGTACCAATCCGGCCATTCCTGCTTGCGGCCCACCCGCGCCACGCCGGACCACTGAAAGCCCGCGCGCCCCACTCCGATGCCATAGCGCTTGGCCTTGTCGTTGCCCAACACAAGGTAGAGGTAGCGCCGGCGCGTATCGATGATGATCGTGCCCGGCTTTTCATCCGTCACGTAGCGCACCACGCGCGGCGCGTATTTCTGCGCGTCGAACGTGAGCTTGCGTGCACCGAAATTGTATTGCCGCTTGATGGTTTGCGCTTCCGTCGCCGTCACGGAAAGCGCCACTGCCGCGGCGATGACCCCCGCCAACAGGACCCGCATGATGATAACTCCCCGAATTGCTCAACGAATCGACTGTGAATACGAGCGAAAATAACGTTTTCACGGGAACGCCCGCAAGCATTGCCGCCATGCGGATGCCGAACTTCCGCGCTTGTGGCGGACAGGCAACGAACGGGTGAGGGAAAGGCGGGAAAGTATTCCCGCCTTCCCCGTCATTGGCTCAGGCGCCAGCCTCCTTCCTGAGGCGCAGGGCCAGGGTCAGCGTCAATGCGCCGTGCATCAGCGCCCAGAGGCCGATGACATACCCCATCGCCACGATGGAGGCCTGCGGATACATGATGACGATCACCGGCACCGCCAGGCCGAAGAGAATGGAAACGACACCGGAGAGCGCCAGCCTCCATTCTCCCTTGATCTGCCGGCGCAGACGAACGGCGGCGACCACTTCCATGACGCCGGTCACCAGCGTCCATATGGAGATCATCGCCCAGGTGAAGGCCGTCAGCGCCACCGTGGCCACCAGTGGCATCACCAGCACCACGATGCCCGCCATCAGTCCCAGCGCGCCACGCAGCAGCATGGCCACCCAATGCTCCTCACGCTTGCGCGCCCTGCCTATGCCGGCGGCGATGGAGAAAACACCGTCCACGAAGGCGAACGCCCCCCACACGATGGTCATGGCGTAAACCGCCGAAATGGGGGCGAACAGGGCGATCACGCCCACCAGCACCATCAGCGCGCCGTCCAGCAAAAGCCATTTCCAGTTGCCGGCCAGCGTCTTTTCTTCCTCTGCGCCGGTCGCTTCCGGCGCCACTGCTTCAGTCATCTTTCTGCTCCCTTCTTCACAATCGACTGTCTTGAAAACGCACACGCCATCCCTTCGCCGGAAGCGCGCCGGAAGCGCGCCAGCCGGCGCACGGGAAGTCTCGCGACTTCACGAACTGGGAGAATGACGGCCCGTGCCGTTTCAGATAGGAACAGAAGGATATGCTTCAATGCACAGGGGAAAATTTTCCCGATCACCTCATGATACCAGGCTGCGCAAGGGTTGACTGGAGAAACCATCCTGCGCCCGCAGGCCCTTGTTTCTCATAATTTCGAGGATGGGCAGGGGCGCAGGACGGTGGCTGGTCCATTATGCAGGTTGGCATGGCAAGCCGCGCGGGGGCTGACCGCCGCAAGCCCCTACGCCTCTTGCAAGCCCGTTTATTTCAACATCTTGAGGGGAATCTAGGCTCAGGACCCATAAAGGGCGTGGATGCCAGCGGCATTTTCGCGAAATATCGCTGGCTTTTCGCCCGCAGGGAATAGCCGAAGCTATTTCCAAGGGTGAAAAGCCAGCGAGATGAAGCGAAAATATCGCCCGAAGGGTCTGGCGCAAATCTCGATAATCCATTGCTGATTGCCGATTTTGCGCCAGACTGGCGCCGCGCAATTTATGGGTCCTGAGCCTAGGCATGAAGTGGCGCATGGCCGTTCATGCATTCGGCTTCAGACATTGAAGCGGAAGTGCATCACGTCGCCGTCCTGCACCACGTAGTCCTTGCCTTCCTGGCGCAGCTTGCCGGCGTCACGCGCGCCCGCCTCTCCGCCACAGGCCACGTAATCGTCGTAGGAGATGACCTCCGCCCGGATGAAGCCACGCTGAAAGTCCGTGTGGATGACACCCGCCGCCTCCGGCGCCGTCGCTCCGCGCTTCACCGTCCAGGCGCGGGCTTCCTTCG
>JALUAB010000179.1 GCA_027051195.1 Hyphomicrobiales bacterium | reverse complement strand
CCCGCCTGCAGCGCACCGCCGCGCGCATTCTCGACCGGACGCTGGCGCAGGCGGGGCGCAAGCGGCGCATCGGGCAGGGCGCCATCGTGGTCATGGGGCCGGATGGCTCGGTGCGCGCCATGGTCGGCGGCCGGCGATACACGAAAAACGCCTTCAACCGCGCCACGCAGGCGAAGCGCCAGCCCGGTTCCGCCTTCAAGCCATTCGTCTATCTCACAGCGCTGGAGGCGGGTTACACCCCGGTTTCGGTGGTGGTGGACGAACCGGTGCGTTTTGGAAACTACGCCCCGCGCAACCACGGCAACAGGTATTACGGCCCCGTCACCCTCACCACGGCGCTGGCCAAATCGCTCAATTCCGTGGCCGTGAAGCTGGCCGTGCAGGTGGGGCCGAGGCGTGTCATCGAAACCGCGTACCGGCTGGGCATCTCCTCGCCGCTGGAGCCGGTGCCCGCCATCGCGCTGGGCGTTTCGGCCGTCTCGCCACTGGAACTGGTGAGCGCCTACGCGCCGTTTGCCAACGGCGGCCGGCTGGTCACTCCATGGACGGTCAAACGCATCGTCACCCGTTCCGGCAGGGTCATCTACCAGCGGCAGGGTTCCGGCCTGGGCCGCGTGGTGCGCATGGAGCACGTCGGCATGATGAACTATATGTTGCGCGCCGTGGTGCGCGAGGGCACCGGGCGCAACGCCTTCTTTCGCGGGCAGGACATGGCCGGCAAGACCGGCACCAGCCAGAAATACCGCGATGCCTGGTTCGTGGGCTACACCGGCCACCTGCTGGCCGGCGTCTGGCTGGGCAACGATGACGACACGCCCATGCGCCGCGTGACCGGTGGCAGCTGGCCGGCCATCATCTGGCGGCAGGTTATGGCCGCCGCGCACAAGGGCCTGCCCTACCGGCAATTGCCCGGCGACTACCTGCCGCCGCCAGACTCCGTGGTGGCGCAGGCCCCGCCGCCCGCAGCGCCACGTCACACCCGCCGCCCGCGCACGCTGGTGGAATGGCTCAAGGGGCTGTTCCGCTAGCGCCGGGCCGGTGCCGCTGCAAAAGCTGCCGCAGTCTCTCGATGTCCTCTTCCGTCTCGAACGCCTTCTTCGGCAGCCAGTGGCGCACGTTGTGCGGCTGGGTGAGTATGAATCCGTCCGCATCCTCGATGACGTCGATGAAGGCGTCCCACGGAATGCGCGCTTCCTCCTCGCCCTCCACCCGCACGGTGAGGCCGCCATCGTCGATGCGCCAGCGCATGGCCTTGTCGGCCGCCGGCAGCTGCGCGAAGTTGCGCCGCAGGAAGGCCCGCGTGATGGGCCAGTCGAACACGAAGTGCAGCGCCGCCAGCGCCAGAATGGCCAGCAGCGTGAACCACATGCCGTAATTGAGCGCCAGGAACAGCCCCACGGGAATGGCCGCCAGCAGCAGATAGCTGCGCACCAGCGTCTTTTTCTCCTTCCGCCCGGCGCGCCACAGCGCCTGTCCCGCCTCAAGGTAGGTGGGCTCGTCCAGCACGTAGGCGAACTCGATGGGCCTTTCGTCTTCGTTCATGGCGGGCTTTCCTGGTGAGGTGACACGCAAGGAGCACGGATGCTTCACGTCTCGCCGCCTGTCAAGGAAGCGCCTTCGGCGCGCCGCGGAGCGGTTTCATCCTTGACAGGCGGCGAGACGTGAAACAATGGCAATGAAGCGCCAATGGCGAAAAGTCGCCATTGGCGCTTCTCTCAGCCAAAAAAGAAGAGAAGGCCCGGCTCACGCCCGTGGCTTCACCAGCCCGCGGTTGATGAGCGCCTCGGCGATCTGCACCGTGTTCAGCGCCGCGCCCTTGCGCAGGTTGTCGGCCACCACCCACAGGGCGAGGCCGTTGTCCACCGTGGCGTCCGTGCGGATGCGCGAGACATAGACCGGATCCTCGCCGGCGCACTCCACCGGGGTGACGTAGCCGCCGTCCTCGCGCTTGTCCACCACGAGGATGCCCGGCGATTCGCGCAACAGCTCGCGCGCCTCGTTCTCGTCCACTTCCGTTTCGAACTCGATGTTCACCGCCTCGCCGTGGCCGATGAACACCGGCACGCGCACGGCCGTTGCCGTCACCTTGATGTTCGGGTCGAGGATCTTCTTCGTCTCGGCGTTCAGCTTCCACTCTTCCTTGGTGTAGCCGTCCTCCATGAACACGTCGATGTGCGGAATGATGTTGAAGGCGATCTGCTTTGTGAAATTCTTCGGCTCGGGCATGTCGGTGACGTAGATGCCCTTGGTCTGGTTCCACAGCTCGTCCATGGCCGCCTTGCC
>JALUAB010000178.1 GCA_027051195.1 Hyphomicrobiales bacterium | reverse complement strand
TAAGGCAGATCGGGCAGCTTGAACTCGTAGGCCATTTGCTTGTCTCCCTTGTTGTTTTTCCATTCGTGTCGGGCGCTTGCATCCTCACAGACACGAAACCGCGCCGCCCGCGCAGGACCTGCGCTGGCGGCAGCGGAGAGTTTCGCACGATTCCGGCAATAGCCGTATGCAAGGTAGATGCTGCGGCGGCTTTCGCCAAGCGCGGCGTTTCCGCAAGATGGAAGAGCCGCGGGGCGATAGTGGCGCTCAGGCGCTCAGAAGCGTTTGCCACCAGCTGAGTGTGTAGGCATAGATGCCGCCGGCGGCGATGGCAGCGCCGTAGGGCAGCTTCACCTGATAGGACATGACCCTGCGCAGGGTGGTGTCGCCGTTCATCCACACGCCGTATTCGATCTGCAACACACGCCACAGCCACATGACGATGGCGAGAAGACCGCCGGCGATGGCGGTCATGATGATGAAGTCCGGCAGGTTCTGCCAGTCGATCCACAGCGCCGTGGCGGAAATCATCTTTGCGTCGCCACCGCCGAACTTGCTGGATGGCAGAAGCATGTAAACGGCGAACATGATGCCGAACACGGTAACGAAGCCGATGACATGCCACAGCATGTTTTCCCACGGCATGCCGAGAATCAGCGCCACCGGAAAGAAGCTGCCGAAGATGGTCAGGTTGAGCCAGTTCGGGATGCGGTAGTGGCGAAAGTCGAAGAGCGCGGCATAAAGCGCCAGCGCCGGAAAGATGGACAACAGAACCAGCTGCAACAGGTGAGGAATGCCGGACATCGCTGAATGGCCCCTGCCTTGCGCGCTTCCTCGCGAAGCGCCGTTGATGCGTTTCACTAGCGGCCATATCCTGCCGCAGAAGCATGAAAAGGCGGTAAATGCGACCGCCGGAAAAGCCGGGAACGCCGGCGCCGCAACGCCAGTCAGGGAGCGGGATCCAGCCGGCGTTGCAGCCGTCCCAGTCGCCGCATGGCCGGACGGCGGAGCATCCAGCGGGCGGCGGGGCGCGCCAGCCACCAGCAGGCGGCGGCAATGGCGATGCCGGCATAGGCATCCACCGCGTAGTGCCAGCCGAGCCAGACCGAGCCAACGGCGATGAGCGCTGCATAGACGGTGGCAAGCCAGCCGAGGCGGCGATTCGCCTTCCAGGCCAGCAGAGCCAGCAGCGCGGCCTGGGCGTTATGAATGGAGGGAAAGGCGGAGATGCCGCCCAGCTCCACGTTCTGCGCCAGGTATCTCTCCCACAGCGCCTCCTGCGCGGTGAGCGCCCAGACGGGAATGGCGTCCGTCAGCGACCTCAGGTACTCCATCAGCGGCGCATATGGATCGGGCGAAAGCCCCAGGCGGCCGTAATAGACGGGCCCGGCGGAAGAGAAGATGGTGGCGACGACATTGCCACCGATGACCCAGACCATGATGACGGCCAGCAGATAGCGGATCGCCAGTTCATCGGGCCGGCGGCGCAGCACCACCCAGAACAGGGTGCCGGTGGAAACGAAGAACCACAGGATGTAAATGATGTTCAGCACCAGCGTGGCGGCGGGCGATGAGGCCACCGGCGCCAGCAGACGCCACGGATCGATGCCGCCATGCAACAGACGATCCAGCCGCATGAAGGTTTCATCCCAGGAAAAGGGGTTGAGGTAGGCCATGTTGCCCTTGGCCACGCCGAAAGCCTGCATGAACAGGGACACGACAGGCAGCAGAACGATCAGGGAAATCATGCCGGCTGGGTTGAGGATGGTCGCTTTTGCCTCCCGCAGCAGGCGCCGGGAGGGATTGGGCGGAAGACCTTCCTTCGCATAGGAGAGCAGGCGGAAGACGATGAAGGCGAAAAAGGCCGCCACGGCGAAAATCGCCAGCCATTCCACCATCTGGATCATTCTGCCAAGGCCCAGCAGGTCATCGGCGCCCACGGGCAGCTGCGTGGCCACCGCCACGGCATAGGCCGCAACGAACAGAATGACGGGCATCCAGGCGCGCACGGCCACGACCAGGGCCTCGGCGAAGAGTCTCACTCCGGCAAGACGGCTCCTGAGTTCTCCGGCGCCGCCCCGCGTTTCCGTGATGAATGCGCCTTTCCCGATCATTGCCCCGCCCATGCCTGCCAATCGCCGTTTAACATTGCCGGGGTCCCGCCGGGCCGGCCTTGCGCCGGTCATGGCAGCGCCCCCCGAAATGGGTGGGCGCAGCATATACGGCGGGGGCTGAAAATGCCGTAAACGCAAAAGAGCCGGAGCGAAAACCGAAAAAGCCCGCCCCGGAGCGGGAGCGGGCGAAAGGAAA
>JALUAB010000177.1 GCA_027051195.1 Hyphomicrobiales bacterium | reverse complement strand
GCGGCACGACGGCCTCACAGTCGCCCCGTGGCCAGCAGCAGGGCGATGAGAGCGAACGCTCCTGTGGCCAGCCCCGCCAGCCAGGCCATCCACAGCAGGGATTTCTGCAATCCGCCGGAAACGGTTTGCAACAGCGGTTTCGCACTGGCGGTATCGGATCGCAACAGCCGCTCGCGCTGCACCGCACGGTGCGCGATGAACTTGCGCAGAAACGCCACCAGTTCGTCCAGCTGGTCGGTCTCGAACACGATCTCGCGCCCTTCCACCGTATCCTGCACCAGTTGCCAGTGTTGCTGATCCGCCCCCATCACCACGTAGGAGACGAGATCCAGCCACAGCCTGGGCCGCTCTCCTGAAACCAGCGCCAGCTCCACGAAACCGCGCACCTCCGGCAGGCTCTCCACGTAGGGCGCCAGTTCCTGCTTCACCGCCAGCAAGCGCATCGCCGCCATGTCGCGCGCCGCCAGTTGCGCCTCGTGCCCGGCGCCCTGCAGCTCGCGCGCCCGCTTCAGCTCCGCCGCCATCACCGCGGCCGGATCATCCCCCGGCGTTTCCCGCTTGTTCCCGATATCACTCACCGTAGCGGTCCGTTTCTGTTTACCCGTGTGGCACGGGCACTCCCTGCATCCCATCCCCGGCCGGAAATGGCACAAGCGCCATCCTGCCACAGACGGAAAAGCAATTTCCATGCCAGGCCCGCGATGAACGTTCCCGTGCGGAACAAGGGCCTTGAACGGCCGCGTCCGGCGGGCCAATTCTTACTGCCATGAGCGAGAACCCACTGACAGGCGCGGCGCTCATCGCCGAAACCGTGAAGCGGCTGCCGGAACGGCCCGGCGTCTATCGATATTACGATGCCCGGGACGACCTGCTCTACGTCGGCAAGGCGCGCAACCTGAAGGCCCGCGTTTCCAGCTACGCACGCGAACACGGGCACTCCACCCGCATCACCATGATGATCCGGCAGGTGGCGCGCATCGAGTTCACCACCACCGCCACCGAGGCCGAGGCGCTGTTGCTGGAAGCCAACCTCATCAAGAAACTGAAACCCCGCTTCAATATCCTGCTGCGCGACGACAAGTCGTTTCCCTACATCCTCATCACCCGCGACCACGAGGCCCCGCGCCTGATGAAACACCGCGGCGCGCGGCGCATTCCCGGCAGCTATTACGGCCCTTTCGCATCCGCCGGGGCAGTGAACCGGGCCATCGCCGCCATGCAGAAGGCGTTTCTGCTGCGCACCTGCTCCGATTCCGTCTATGCCAACCGCTCCCGCCCCTGCCTGCTGCACCAGATCCGCCGCTGCGCCGCGCCCTGCACCGGCGAGGTGAGCAAGGAGGAATACGCCGCGCTGGTGCGCCAGGCGGAGGAGTTTCTCTCCGGCCGCACGAAGAAGGTGCAGGCGGAGCTGACCCGCCGGATGCAGGAGGCCGCAGCGCGGCTGGACTACGAGACGGCCGCCGTGCTGCGCGACCGCATCGCCGCGCTCACCCACATCACGCAAGCGCAGGGCGTGAACCCACGCGGCTTCGAATCGGCCGACGTGTTCGCCATCGCCCAGGACGGCGGCATGAGCTGTATACAGGCCTTCTTCTTCCGCAACTGGCAGAACTGGGGCAACCGCGCCTATTTTCCGCGCGCAGAAATCTCCCGCGGCCCGGCGGACGTGCTTTCCGCCTTCCTTGCACAATTCTACGATTCGCATCCCATCCCGCCGCTCATCCTGCTCTCGCACGGGATCGCCGAGCACGCGCTCATGGAGGAAGCGCTTTCCGCCCGCGCCGGGCACCGGGTGCGCATCCACGTGCCGCAGCGCGGCGAGAAGCGCCAGTTCGTGCAGCTGGCGCTGGACAACGCACAGGAAACGCTGGCGCAGCGACTGGCCACCACCCGCGCCCAGAAGAAACTGCTGGAACAGCTGGCGCAGGCGTTCGGCCTGCCGGATCCGCCCCGGCGCATCGAGGTCTATGACAACTCCCACCTGCACGGATCCAATCCGGTGAGCGCCATGATCGTGGCCGGGCCGGAGGGCTTCATGAAGACCCACTACCGCACCTTCAACATCCGCGACGCGGCCGGCGCGAAAGGCGACGATTACGCCATGATGCGCGAGGTCATGCGGCGGCGCTTCCGGCATCTGACGAAGACCGGCGCTCGGGAGAGGAAGGAGCATGACGAATCCTTTCCGCGAAAGCCCGATCTGGTGCTCATTGACGGCGGCGCCGGACAACTCGCCGCGGCGCTGGAGGTGGCGCAAGAGCTGGGGCTGGCCTCGGACATCGCCTTCATTGGTATCGCCAAGGGGCCGGAGCGCAACGCCGGCAACGAGACCTTCCATTT
>JALUAB010000176.1 GCA_027051195.1 Hyphomicrobiales bacterium | reverse complement strand
GGAAAGGCCCGGCAGGCTGGAAGCCACCCCGCGCCCCCACCCAACCCCCAATATTGTGCGGCGAGGGGTTGGGTGGGGGCGCGGGGTGGCTTCCAGCCTGCCGGGCCTTTCCACCATCCCCCTATTGCCTGAACACGTAGGTGGAAAGCAGGTGCCAGAGCAGGTAGAGGGCGAAGGCGTATCCCAGCGCGCGGCCCACGCGCGGGCCCCACACCTCCGGCCAGTCCTGCGGCTGCCTGTCGTCCCGCCCTTCGGGCATGCCGGCACCGCCGGTGATCTTTTCGCCCTGCTCTGCCGTGCGGCGCATCTCCTCGGCGAAGCGACGGCGGGTCTCTTCCGCCACATCCACGCCCTTGCGCCCGTCCCCAGCGTCCTGTGCCATTCGCCCGTCCTTCAAGATTGTTGACGCAATGCCATATGTGCCGTAAAAGGGCGCGGTTTTCCATACAAGGCTGCCTCATCGGTTCAAGCCTTGGCCGTCCCGCACATGGCGCACGCAGGAAAAGGCGCCGGGAGGCGGGAGGGTCGCCGCCCGTCAGCGAGGGTTCGCCCACGGGCGCCATTGGCGTTTTCGCGCGCGGCGTGCCATGCTGGACGGGGTGGAAAACCGGCGCATCGGCGCCACCAGACACGAAACGGGATGCGACATGTTCGACACGCTGCAGGAGCGCCTTTCCGGCATCTTCGACAAGCTCACCGGGCGCGGTGTGCTGTCCGAAAAGGACGTGGACGCCGCCATGCGCGAGGTGCGCCGCGCGCTGATCGAGGCCGACGTGGCGCTGCCCGTGGTGCGCTCGTTCGTCGATCAGGTGCGCGAGAAGGCCATCGGCCAGGAGGTCATCCGCTCCGTTCAGCCTGGCCAGATGGTCATCAAGATCGTGCACGACGCGCTCGTCGAGACGCTGGGCACGCATGAGCCGCTGCGCGTGGAGGGCGAGCCGCCGAACGTGGTGCTGATGGTGGGCCTGCAGGGCTCGGGCAAGACCACCACATCGGCCAAGATCGCCAAGTGGCTGAAGGAGAACGCGCGCAAGAAGGTGCTGCTGGCCTCGCTTGACGTGTATCGTCCCGCCGCGCGCGAACAGCTGGAAACGCTGGCGAAGCAGGCGGGCGTGGACAGCCTGCCCATCATCCCGGAAGAGAACGACCCCGTTGCCATCACCGAACGGGCGCTGAAGGAGGCGCGCACCGGCGGCTATGACGTGCTCATCCTCGATACCGCCGGCCGGCTGCACATCGACGAGGAGCTGATGGACGAGGTGAAGGCCGTGCGCGCCGTCGCCGGGCCTTCCGAAACGCTGCTGGTGGCCGATGCGCTCACCGGCCAGGACGCGGTGAACCTTGCGAAAAGCTTCGACGAGGCGGTGGGCATCACCGGCATCGTGCTCACCCGCGCCGACGGCGACGGGCGTGGCGGCGCGGCGCTGTCCATGCGGGCGGTCACGGGCAAGCCCATCAAGCTCATCGGCGTCGGCGAGAAGCTGGACGACATCGAGGCCTTCCACCCCGACCGCATCGCCGACCGCATCCTCGGCATGGGCGACGTGGTGTCGCTGGTGGAGAAGGCGGCCAAGACCATCGACGAGGAGAAGGCGCGCAAGATCGCCGAGCGCATGAAGAAGGGCGCCTTCACCCTCGATGACCTCGCCGAACAGTTGCGTCAGATGCAGAAGCTGGGCGGCATGCAGAGCATCCTCTCCATGCTGCCGGGCATGGGCAAGATAAAGAAACAGCTGGCCGGCATCGACCTGGACGACATGGTGCTGAAGCGGCAACTCGCCATCATCAGCTCCATGACGAAGAAGGAGCGGCTGGCGCCCAAGGTTATCAATGCCTCGCGCAAGCGGCGGATCGCCGCCGGTTCCGGCACCAGCGTGCAGGACGTGAACCGGCTGCTGAAGATGCACAAGCAGATGGCCTCCATGATGAAGAAGATGGGCAAGGGCGGCGGTCTGCTGGGCAAGATGTTCGGTGGAAAGGGTGGACCGGACGCGGCCGAGCTGGAGAAGTTGCAGGCGGAGCTGGCGAACGTCGATCCCGCCACCCTGCCGCCGGAACTGCGCGACATGGCCAAGGCGGCGCAGGCGGCCTCCGGCAAGGGCGCGGCGGAGGATGGCGCCCCGCCCGGCGCCCTGCCCGGCCCGGCTGGCGGGCTGCCCGGCCTTGGTGGCGGCCTGCCGGGACTGGGTGGTGGTCTGCCCGGCCTGCCCGGCGGCCTGCCGATGCGCGGCGGGCGCGGCAAGGGGAAAGGAAAAAAGAGATGAGAACCGCCCACCGCCCCGCGCCACCGCCCAACCTCCCGATATGGTGCGCAAGAGGTTGGGCGGTGGCGCGGGGCGGTGGGC
>JALUAB010000175.1 GCA_027051195.1 Hyphomicrobiales bacterium | reverse complement strand
TGGAAAAGCTCTGGTCGCCGCACGCGCCCAGGCAGCACTGAGCGGCGCGCGGGGCGGTGAAGCTGCGCATACTCGCCATCGGCCGGCTGAAAGAGCGCTGCGAGCGCGCGCTGGCGGATAATTATCTGCACCGCGCCGCCCCGCTGCTGAAGCGCATCGGCCTTGCCGCTGTCGAAACGAGGGAATTGCCGGAATCCCGCGCTGCCACGCCCGAACAGCGCAAGCGGCAGGAAGCGGCGGCGCTGCTCAAGGCGCTGGATGCGCGCGCCATCGTCGTCGCCCTGGACGAACGCGGCGAGGAATGCACATCGCGTGCCTTCGCCGGAAAGCTGCGTGAGCTGGCCGCCCGTGGCGGGCCGGTGCTCGCCATCGTCATCGGTGGCCCGGACGGACTGGACGAAACGGTGAAGGCCCGCGCCGACTGGCTGCTCTCCTTCGGCCGCATGACCTGGCCGCACCGGCTGGTGCGCATCATGCTGGCCGAGCAACTCTTCCGCGCCGGTAGCATCGCCGCCGGCCTGCCCTATCACCGCGATTGAATATCCATCCGACATTTCCGGTGGGCTTCTTGACAGTGGCCGACATGCGGCACAATCAGTCGGGGGACCATGCCATCCGGAGCCACCATGCACCATGCCGCTCACATCGGCGCCCAGGCCGCCCCCTTCTGGCTGTTGCTGCTGGCCACCATGGCGCTGGCGCTGGCGGCGGCCCCCACCGGTGCGATGCTGCTCTGGCGGCGCATGGCCTATTTCGGCGATGCTCTTTCACACGCGGCACTGTTCGGCGTCGCCATCGCGCTGGCCACGCGCCTGCCCGTCGTGCCGGCGGTGTTGGTCACGGCGTTCGTGGTGGCTGGCGCTGTCGTCTGGCTGCGTGGCCGGGGAAAGCTCGCGCACGATGCCCTGCTCGGCACCTTTGCCCACGGCATGATGGCACTGGGCCTGCTAATCGCGTTTTTCTTCATTGGCGATGTGGAATTGCACGGTGTGCTATTCGGTGACGTGCTGCAAATGGGCGTGCGCGAGGCCTGGCTGGTGATCATTGGCGCGGTGCTGGTGCTGACCTTTCTCTGGCGTAACTGGGATGCGCTGGTGCTCTCCGCCGTGTCGCAAGAGCTGGCGCTGGCCGAGGGCACCCCGGCGCGGCGGCTCAACGCGTGGCTGGCGCTGGCCGCCGCCCTGTTGCTGGCCATGGCCGCGCGGGCGACGGGGCTGTTGCTGTTCACCGCGCTGCTGGTGATTCCGGTGGCCGCGGCGCGGGCCGTGTCGGACGTGCCGGAGCGCATGGCCGGCATCGGCGCGTTGCTGGGGCTGCTGGCCGTTACCGGCGGGCTGCTGACCGCTTACGTCTGGAAAATGCCTTCCGGTCCGGTCATCGTCGCCATCGCCTTCGCCTTCTTTCTGCTTTTTCACCTTGCGGCATGGTTGCGAACGCGCTGACGCACCATATACTGAAACGGTGCCGTCCGGTACGTTCCGTTTCTGTTACTTTCCCGGTCCGGGCGTAGTCGGTCGCTGAAACCGCATTTGAAGGACTGCTGCCCATGCCGCGAACCATCTCCCGCGATACCATCTCGCTGGCGCTCACCGGCTCCGGTGGCACCGGCATGCTGACCGCCGGCGACCTGCTGTTGCGCGCCGTCGCCCGCAATGGTCTCTATGGCCTGCTCACCCGCTCCGTGGGGCCGCAGATAAGAGGCGGCGAATCGGCGGCCTTGCTGCGCATCGCGCACTATCCGCTGGAAACGCACGACGACACCTTTCACGTGCTCTTCGCCGCCGACTGGAAGAACTTCGACCGTTTCGTCGGCGAGATCCACCTGGACGAGGACGTTCTCGTCATCATGGACGAGGCCGCGCGCGACGTGCCGGCGGTGGTGGAGGAAACATCCGGCGAGGTCTTCCGCCTGCCGCTGCACGCCACGGCGAAGGAAACCGGCGGCCGGGTGAACATGGTGGGCGTGGGCTTTCTCGGCCGCCTGCTGGGCATGGGCAAGGAAGAACTCGCGGACATCATTCGCTGGTTTTTCAGCCGCAAGAAGCGCGATCGGTTCATCGAGCCTTCCATTGCCGCCATGGAGGCGGGCTTCGACCTGGCCGCGCCGCATGTGGAAAAGGGCGCGCTTTTGGCCGCGCCATCGGCAACCGAGCGCGCGGCGGCGAAGAACCGCTGGCTGATCAGCGGCAATCAGGCGGTGGCCACCGGTTTTCTGCAGGCCGGTGGGCGTTTCGCGGCCGGCTATCCCATTACGCCGGCCACCGACATGCTGGAATGGCTCGGCCCTCGCCTGCCGAAGTTCGGCGGCGTGCTGGTGCAGGCGGAAGACGAATTGGCTGCCATCAACATGGTTCTGGGCGCCTCATACGGCGGCCTACCGGCCATGACCGCCACCTCCGGCCCCGGCCTATCGCTGATGGTGGAAGGCATAGGCCTTGCCGTGGCGGCGGAAATTCCGGCGCTCATCGTGGACGTGCAGCGCATCGGCCCCTCCACCGGCATTCCCACCAAGTCCGAGCAGGGTGACCTGATGCTGGCCATCAACGCCGCCCATGGAGATGCCCCGCACCTGGTGCTGGCGCCCGATTGCGTCACCGACTGCATCCGCACCACCGCCTGGGCGCTGCATCTGGCGGAAAGGTTGCAATGCCCGGCCATCGTGCTGAGCGATCAGAAACTGGGGCAGATGCACAGCATCATAGACGCCATCGAGATGCCACCGTGGAAGGCCGGGCGGAAGGTGCAGGAACGTTGTGAAGGTGATTACGCCCGTTATTCGCTCACCGATGACGGCGTCTCGCCCATGGCCCTGCCCGGCACGCCGGGCTGCATGCACACCATCGACGGGCTGGAGCACGACGAACACGCGCTGCCCTCCAGCCGCGTGGAGGATCACGCCGCGCAGCTGGAGAAGCGGCGGCAGAAACTGTTCCTGATGGAGGACTGGCCGGACGAGGACATGACCCACTGGGCCGATGTGCAGGGCGGCGGCGAGGTGGCCGTGCTCACCTGGGGTTCCGCCGCCGGCCCGGCGCGCGAGGCCGTGCGCATGGCGGCGGAAGAAGGTCTGCACGTGAAGCACATCAGCATGCGCCTGCTGTTTCCACCGCAGAGAAAACGCCTTTCGAAGCTGCTCGACGGCGTGAAGCGGCTCATCGTGGTGGAACAGACCCATTCCGGGCAGTTCCTGCATTATCTGAAGAGCTGGTTCGACCTGCCCGAGGTGGTCATCTCCTGCCGCCGGCCGGGGCCCAGACCCATCACCCCGCGGCAGGTGCTGCGCGCCCTGCGCGAGGCCTGCCGGATCACCGGGAAGGAAATCGAAAGGGTGTGCCAATGACCGAGCAGACGCCCCTGAAGGCGAAGGATTACAAGAGCGGCGTGCACCCGGTGTGGTGCCCGGGCTGCGGTGATTTCGGCGTGCTGGCGGCCATCACCCGGGCGCTGGCGCCCATGGGCCTGCCGCGCGAACAGGTGGCGGTGGTTTCCGGCATCGGCTGTTCCGGGCGCATTCCCGCCTATCTCGCCACCTACGGTTTCCATGGTCTGCATGGCCGGGCGCTGCCCGTGGCCACGGGTCTGAAGCTGGCCCGGCCCGATCTCACCGTGATCGCCGCCGGCGGTGATGGCGACATCTACTCCATCGGCGCCGCGCATTTCGTGCACACCTGCCGGCGCAATCCGGACATCACCCTGGTGGTGATGGACAACCGCGTCTATGGCATGACCAAGGGGCAGCCCTCCCCCACCTCGGAACCGGACTTCGCCACGCCCATCCAGCCGGAAGGACCGGAGATGCCGCCGGTGAACGGCCTTCTGCTGGCGCTGGCCAGCGGCGCGAGCTTCGTCGCACGGGGGTTTTCCGGTCATCAGGAGGAGCTGGCGGCGATGATCCGCGCCGCCGTCGAGCACCCGGGCTTTGCGCTGGTGGAGATCCTGAGTCCATGTCCCACCTTCCGCCCCGAGCAGACCCACTGGAAGCGCGAGGTGCAGGCCGGCGTGCTGAAACCGGCGGCCTCCGTGCAGGAGGCCATGGCCCGGGTGCTTTCCGCGCCGGAGCTGTCCACCGGCATCGTCTGGCAGGCCGGCCGCGCCCTGCCGCATGCCGTGTCAGAGCCTTCCGGCGACGGGGATGCTCTCATGCGGGAGCTGCTGGCAGGTTTCGTTCCCTGAAGGCGGAGCGGTTTGCGCCGGCCGGTGCTGATGCGGGACGGCATCAGCGGCACGTCACCGGGCCGATCACCGGCTGCACCTCCCCCTTGCGCGGGCGGAAGACGAAGGAGGCCTCGCACGTGCCTGCGTCCGTCTGCACGGTCACGTGGTTGTTCTCGCGCAGACCATCGAGGAACGTCTCGCCGTCGTAGCCCACGGCGAAGGTTTCCTCCGCCCCGGCCAGCCGCACTTCCGCGCCCGGCGGCAGCGGCTTGCCGTTCGCGTCGTGCAGGATCACCAGCGCCGCGCGCGTCATGCGTTTCGTGTTGAAGTTGACCACCACGCCGGCGCGCACGCCCGGAATCACGTAGGTCTTGTCGTCTTCCACGATGGCGTCCACCGGCATGGTTTCCGGGTCGATGGAAATCTTGTTGCGCTGCAACGAGCGCAGGGAAGAGATGAGCAGCCGTCCGTCGCCTCGCGTCTTGCCCACCTCGCGGTTTTCGTAGCGCACGCGCACGCCCGGCGCGCCGGCGTTGACCACGGCGAAGGCGTCCGTGACGCGGTTTGTGGCGAACAGCGATCCATCGGCCACCACCAGCGCGCCGTTCACGGAAAGCTGCGCCAGGCTGGCCTTGTTGATCTGCATGGCCGCGCCGCGAACGGTGGCCACCGGCGAGCGCCAGGCCAGCGAGGCTTCAGCCGATTTCAGGTCGCCATAGGTCACCCGCGCCCGCCAGCCCACGGCGCCGTCCTTCATCTTCAGCGGCTTGCTGACCGAGGCGCTCGCCCGGTAGCGGCCCTGCGCGTCGTAATTGGCGCTGGCGGAGCCGTTCACACCGCCGCCCAGCGGCATGGAAAATCCGGCGAAGATGCTGGGTTCCTGCGGATTGTGCAGATCCACGAGCCCGGTGACGTAAACACTGGCCTTGCCCCACAGCGTTTGCGAGAGGCTGATGTTCAGATTGTCCGTCGCCTCGCCCTGCCGCGGTTTGGCATGTACCAGGCTGGCAGCAAGAGAGGTGCCGGTGGAAAAGGCGTAGCCCACGTTCAGGCTCTCCACCGCCTGCGGCACGTCCGGCAACGCGATGATGCCGCGCCCCCCGGCGTTGATGCCGGAATGCGCCGCCGCCAGCGCCGCCAGGTCGGTATAGGGCCCGTAGGTGCGCATGGAGGTGGCGCTGATGGCGAGGCCGCCGAAGCGCGTTTCCAGCCCCACGTTGGTAAGGAAACCGGTGCCGTGGCTGCTGTGGGAAACGGCGCCGGAAACCGACACGAGCGCCTGACCGAGCAGCGAGAAGTTCACTCCGCCGCCGACGAGCGCCAGCCGCCGCGCCACTTCCGCGTGCCCTTCCAGCGTGACGCTGTTGGAAAGGCCGTAGCGGCCGCTGGCCACGATACCCGGTTCCCGCCAGGCGTAGTCGAAGGATCTGCTGCCATAGCCGTTGCGCGGCACGCCGGCACTCAGCGAGTACTCCACCACGTCCTTGCGCAGCAGCCGCGGCGAGACATAGAAGCGCTGTTCGCGCACCACCTCGCGTCCGGTGGCGTCGCGCATCACCAGCCGCGCCACGCCGCCCTGCGAAATGGCCGGGATGTTCTGGATGGAAAACGGCCCCGGTGCCACCTCGCCCGAATGCACCTTGAGATTGTTGACATAGACGTCGATGGCCGTGGGCACCGCCGCCGTGCCGGAAAGCTCCGGCAGCGGCGCCGTGACGATGTCCGGCCGCAGGCTGAAGCTGCGCGAGATCTGCGCGCCCCCCATGCGCACCGTGCGCGCCCAGGACGGGCCGGAAGTGATCAGGTCGCCCACGCGGTAGCGGATGGCCCGCTTGATGTCCACGTAGGTCCAGTGGGTGTCCAGGCGGATGGCCTCGGGTCGGCGCAGTCCTTCCGAGCGCACGAGTCCGGAGGTCAGCACGGTGCCCAGCGGCGAATAGATCCAGCCCTCCAGCTGCGTGGAAACACCATCGAAGGCGGTGCGCGTGAACCTGTTCTCGGCACGGGCGGAAGCGAAGACGTCGTAGTTGAGCACGAAGCCGATGCCGCTCGGGGTGATGTGCGGCACTTCTCCGCGGCTGGAGAGGTCGAACACCTGCGTCCTGAGCTTCTCCGGCGCGATGCGAATGTCGATGCGCTGCTCCGCCTCGTCGTAACGGGCGCGCGCGCCAAGATCGGCGAGATTCACCAGCTCGTCGTCGGATGCGCCCTCCGGCGGCCGGATGCCGATGTCGGAAAGCTCCTTCGCCTTCACCGCGAACTGCCCGCCGGCTAGCGGGAAGAACTCGGCCACCACGTTTTTCGGCACGCCGTTGATAAGCACCTCCAGATACAGCGGCGGCGGCGTGGTCTGGGGCAGCGCCGGATCGAAAGGCGGGCCCGGCGTGAGCGCGGGTTTCTCGCCATCAATATCGTCCTGCGCCTGCATGCCGTTCGCTGCCGGCGGCGGCACGTCCGCCCCCGGCGCCGCCGGTGCGGCGTCGGGAATGTCGGGAACGTCCGGCACATCCGGCACGTCCGGAACGTTGATGGCGGTATCGGGTGCGCCGGCCGTCGTTTCTTCATCCGGCACCGCCGGCACCTGCGGCACGTCCACCAAGTCCGTGATGTCGGCGGGGCGCTCGCTTTGCGGTTCCTTCTCCGCCGGGCCGGTGGAGCCGGTGAACAGAGGCGTGCCCGGCAGTTGCATCGGGCTGCCCGCCGTCTTGCGCGATTGCTTGCCGATGACCACGTCGGCCGTTTCCCGCTCGGCTTGCGGAGCGGTGAGCACGATGGGCGGCAGGCCGTCCGAGGTGCCGGCATCGGGCCGCCGGGCGCCGAAATTGAACTGGCGGAACACCGGAGCGATGCCTGTGACGGGTGCGATGCCATCCTGCGGCGCGACCTCCCCCGCGTGCGCCAGCGTTGCCGGCAGCATCATCATCAGGGCCAGCGCCGATCGCGCCAGCCTCCTTTTCCAAGGCCAGCGGAGGGTGTTCCCGTCATGTGAGACAAGGCGAGGAAGGGTTTCAGCGCACCCGGACTTTTGCCGCGAACGGGCCATTGTTGCCTTGTCCCCTGATCGTCAGTGTCGCGCCCTTGCGCACGGAAACCTTCGCGACCCACTGACGCACGGATTTGCCCAGCACGTAGCCCGCCAGCCCGGGATAGAGCGTTTTCGTCCGCCCGCCCGGCAGGGTCAGCTTCAGTCCCGAGATACGCTCGTGCAGCTGGCCTGCGTTGCTGGCGCGCAGGATGAGCCGCCCCTTGCGGGAGAAGGCCTGCCACGAGATCCTGGGCGGCGTCGCGCCGGGTTGCTGGAAGAACACGGGAATGGAATAGCGCAGGGCAAACACCACGCCGGATCCCTTCAGCTTCTTCTCGGGGATTTCATCCACCAGCAGCCGATAGGTTTCCTCGCCCTGCACCGGAATCTTGGCCAGGCGCACGATGCGCACGATGTAATCGCGCCCGGGCCGCATTTTCAGCAGGGGCGGGCTGGCCACCACCATGCGGGTGCGTTCCAGCACGTCCCTGCCGTTTTTCTGCGTCCAGCGGAACAGGCGCACCTGCGCGGTGATGGGGGTGCGGCCGCGGTTCGTCAGCACCAGCTTGCTGGCCGCCGCCGGAGCCTTGAGCTCTATGATTACCGGCCGCACGTGCAGCTGCGCCGCTTGTGCGGTCGGCCCGTTCGCAAGGCCGGCCAGCGCCAGACCTGCCAGCATGACTGCCGAACGCGGTCGCCTCATTCCCCCATCACCCCTGTTTCTGGAAGTGCTCTGTTTCCGCAGGCTTCAGTTGGTTCAGTAGGTAACCGTGATGGTCACCGTGTCGATGTAGGTGCCCACGGAAGGCGTGGTCTGTGGCGGCACGCGGCCATACACGGTGTAGGTCTGCGGATCACCGTTGCCGATGCCGGCCATGGTGCTGGTGGCGTCCCACACGGTGGTGCGGGAGGCATCCTGGTAGATCTCGTAGGACACGAACTCACCGCCATTGGCCATGCGGTTGATGGAACCGGAGGCGTTGGCGCCATTGTCCATGGCGATGGTGTAGTTCACGCCATTGGTGCACTCCACGGTGAAGTCCGCGGTGGCATCCACGTTGGCGTTCAGCAGACCCTGAGCGCCGAAGTCCAGCGTATTCGGCGAATTGACCACGCAATCGGCCTGGATCTGAATCTGGGCATTGAACTGGGAAGTCGCCGTGACGGCATGTGCGGCAGTCCCCAGCACGCTGGCGGCCACACCCGCCAGGAACATCTTGGCAAAGTACTTTTTCATCGGTTTTCTCCACACTCACTTGCAACAGGTTGCACACGTGAGACAGGGCTTGTTTTTTGTCATTTGGCCCTGTCAGGTGGCGTGCTTGCATGGTTCTCACCCCACCTGTGTGGCAGACTCGCAGCCGTTTCTGAACGGAAACTTAAAAATGTCCCTTTTTGAATCAGCCAGAAACCTGCCGATTCCCGAATACTTCCACTGTGGTAAAGAGATGGTTAATCGGGTGTATTTTCACTGTTCTTGCGCGCGTCAGGCGAAAGCCGCCTGATATTCTGTTCGGAAACCGAAGCGCTCAGTCTTCTTCCCGCCGCGCCTTCTCCTCCAGTCCCGAAAGGCCAAAGCGCCCTTCCAGTTCCGTCATCACCTCGGCGAAGGGAACCTTGCGCGCCATCAGCGCCACCAGGAAATGATAGAGCACGTCCGCCGCTTCCGCCCGCACCTCTTTCTTCTTGCTGTCCACGATGGCCAGCGCCAGCTCCACGCCCTCCTCGCCCAGCTTCTTGGCGCACTTGTGCCTGCCCTGTTTGAGCAACTTGGCAGTGTAGGATTCCTTCGGCGAAGCCTTGGCGCGCTCGGCCAGGGTATCGATGAGCGCCGCCAGCACCTCCAGCCGGTGGGGCATCGCCTGCCGCGTCTCGTCCGCCATCACGCCACCTCCCTCTCCACGCCGTCCAGCCGCACCGGCACGCCGCGTTCGGCCATGTAACGCTTGGCCTCAGGAATGGAATATTTGCCGAAATGGAAGATGGACGCCGCCAGCACCGCGCTCACCCCGCCTTCCGTGACGCCCTCCACCAGGTGATCCAGCGTGCCCACGCCGCCGGAAGCAATCACTGGCACGGGAACCGCATCCACGATGGCCCTCGTGAGCGCGATGTCGAAACCCTCGCCGGTGCCGTCCCTGTCCATGGAGGTGAGCAGGATCTCGCCCGCGCCCAGCGCCACCACTTCCCTGGCGTATTCCACCGCGTCGATGCCGGTGGGCTTGCGCCCGCCATGGGTGAAGATCTCCCACTTGCCCGGTGCCGTCTGTTTGGCATCGATGGCAATCACGATGCACTGCGATCCGAACTTCTCCGCCGCCTCGCGCACGAAGTCGCGGTTGAACACCGCCGCGGTGTTGATGGACACCTTGTCCGCGCCCGCCAGCAAGAGCTTGCGGATGTCCTCCGCCGTGCGCACGCCGCCGCCCACCGTCAGCGGCATGAAGCACTGCTCCGCCGTGGCCTGCACCACGTCCAGTATGATGCCGCGGTTCTCGTGGCTGGCGGTGATGTCCAGAAAACACAGCTCGTCCGCGCCCGCCGCATCGTAGGCCTTGGCGATCTCCACCGGGTCGCCGGCGTCGCGCAGGTTGACGAAATTGACTCCCTTCACCACGCGCCCGTCCTTCACGTCCAGGCAGGGGATGATACGCGCCTTCAGCATGGTTCCTCTCCGCCGGGCGCCGGAGCCGTTCACCCCGCGCGCCGCAATATCGTATTCAGCGTTTCCCTTATATGATATGGATGAAAAAGGCGAGGCCACACGGAGTGCGAACATGCCGCGACAAAAGCAGCGGAAGGAGAGCGGGCGCCGCGCCGGCGGGCTGTGCCGCTCGCTTTCGGCCAAGCTCCTGGTATTGATCGCCTTGTTCGTCTTCTTCGGCGTGAGCATCATCTTCCTGCCCACGCTTTCTTCCTTCCGGCTCACCTGGCTGAAGGACAGGGTGGCCATGGCCGAGGTGGCCACGCTCGCCGTTTCCGCCGCGCCGGACAACAGGGTTTCCGAACGCCTGCGCGACGAGTTGCTGAAAAGCGCCGGCGTGCTGGTGGTGGTGGTGCGCACGCCACAGGCCCGCCGCCTGGTGCTGCAGAGCGCCCGCCCGCCCATGGCGAAAGCACGCTACGACCTGCGCGGCCTTTCCTGGTGGCGGGCGCTGAAGGACACGTTTGAAACCCTGCTGGCCGGTGGCGAACGGGCCATCGTTGTCATCGACCGCCCGCCCACCATCAACGCCGAATTTATCGAACTGGCCATGGACGAACGGCCGCTTTATGCCGCTCTCGTCGCTCATTCCGCCACCATTCTCAAATACGCCTTCGTGCTGGCGCTGCTGGCCGGTGTGGTGCTGTATGTTGCGCTGCATGTGCTGTTCGTCCGGCCGGTGCAGCGTCTGGGCCAGGCCATGGCCCGGTTCGGCGAAGCGCCGGAGGAGGCTCCGCCGCTGCCCGCTTCCGGCCGGCGGGATGAAATCGGCGCGCTGGAGCGCGCCTTCGCCGGCATGCAGGCGCAGGTGCGCGAGCTGCTGCGCGAAAAGAGCCGGCTGGCGGCGCTGGGAGCGGCCGTTTCGCGCATCGCGCACGAATTGCGCAACATGCTCACCGCCGCTCACATGATCTCCGACCGGTTGACCATGGTGGAAGACCCGCTGGTGCAGCGCTTCGCGCCGAAGCTGCTGCAGAGCGTTGACCGGGCCATCACCTTCTGTACCGCAACCCTGAAATATGGTCGCCTGAGCGAGCCGGAGCCGCGCCGCCGGCGCGTTTCCCTGCGCGATGTGGTGGCGGAGGCCTTCGCCGCCATTCCGCGGCCGGAAGGCATCGCGCTGGTGAACCGGGTGGACGGCGGCCTGATGGTGGATGCCGATCCGGATCAGCTTTTCCGCGCCCTGTTCAATCTGGCGCACAACGCGGCGAAGGCGCTGGCCGAAAA
>JALUAB010000174.1 GCA_027051195.1 Hyphomicrobiales bacterium | reverse complement strand
TGCGCAAGGTGGTGGAAGAGCTGGGGCCGCCGACGGTGCTGGTGAACAACGCCTCGCGTTTCGAGCGCGACGAGTTCCTGGACATGAGCGTGGAGGAGTGGGAGGCGCACCAGGCGGTGAACCTGCGCGCGCCGGTGTTCCTGGCGCAGGCCTTCGCGAAGGCCAAGCCTGAAGGTGCTGCCGGAAACATCATCAACATCATCGACCAGCGGGTGCTGAAGCTCAATCCGCTGTTCTTTTCCTACACCATCAGCAAGGCGGGGCTGTTCACCGCCACGCGCACGCTGGCCCAGGCGCTGGCGCGACATGGCATCCGGGTGAACGCCATCGGCCCCGGGCCGACACTGCCCAGCAAGCGCATGCGCGAGGAGGATTTCGTGAAGCAGTGTTCGCTCACGCTGCTGGGCTGCGGCACGACGCCGGAAGAAATCGCGCAGGCCGTGCACTTCATCCTCTCCGCGCCGGCGCTGACGGGGCAGATGATCGTGCTCGACGGCGGCCAGCACCTGCTGTGGCAGACGCCGGACATCACCGAAGTGCCGGAATGATTCGCGGGTGATGCCGCCACGCCATTTTTCGCCATCACCCTCTTGCCAGCGGCGCGCGCAATCATTATTTAGGGGCGCGACGGACGACGCGGCGGTTGCGCTGCGGCGTCTTGCGGATGGGGCCATAGCTCAGTTGGTAGAGCGCCTGAATGGCATTCAGGAGGTCGGCGGTTCGACTCCGCCTGGCTCCACCATCCTTCCACCCCCTTCTCATCTTCGGTTCCATGTTCACCGCGCTGTCACATCCGCGCGCCCTTCATCCGAACATGCATTGTATCAGGGCGCGGGGCGGCTTCACCGGTCAGCCTTTGTGCAACCTGGCAAGACATCGCGCGGCCTGACATGACTCCTCACCGCTGGGCGCGGTGCGTCAATTTGTGTCAGCATGATGCCGCAGGGCTGGGAAATTTTTCTCCTGATTCATTTTTCATGTGCTTTTCCAGTATGTTGTCATAAATGCCCCGGCGTTTCATGCGACGGGCTGAATGTGTCCGAAAAAGAGGCAGAATCCCAGCCGCTTGGAGGCATGACGGCTCCGGCGAAAGCGATTCCCGGCCTCGCGCCCGTCACAACGACCCACGCGAACACCCCGCCGCCGATGATGAAGGAACAGACAGAGTGTTGCTGGCCGTGGGCATGATTCCTCTCGAAAGAATCAGTGAGATTCGGATTCGGGGGCGTGGTGGAGGAACTGCGGAACGGGGAGGTTTCGTTCGTATGCTTACAAAAATGTCGAGATGCCCACCTTGCGCCCGGCCGCTTGCGGATTCTACCTTTGAGCATCGCTCGCGGAGGGGAGCGGCACCTTCGGGTACACACCACCGGCGACGCCGGATAAAGGATGCCGCACCCGCTGAAATGCGGGCACATCCGTCAGTGAATGCCCTGACAACCGGCGCGTGAAAGATGCCGGAAAGCGGGCGTGGATGCGGAAGACACGGCCGAAAGGACCGGCTTTCGCTCGCGGGAGGGGCGCGTGTGCGCCACGGAGAAAAGGGCCAGGGGCGGCCCGTTCGTGGCAACGGGTTACAGGGGCTGAAGGGGCGGCCGGCGTCGTTCGGCAAGCTTCAGCGAAACAGAACGACAGGCAGCAGCGCATGTCAGACGCGGGATGTGCGTCTGCATGGCCGGGGGGCTTTGTGTCATGACAAACATGGATCAGGTCTGCTGGGAACGGGCAAGGGCGCGGCTGAAGGCCGAACTGGGCAAGGATCTGTATGCCAACTGGTTCGCCAGGATGGAGCTGGAGACGCGGGAAAGAGGGCAGTTGCTCCTGTCGGTGCCGACGCGCTTCCTCAAGACCTGGATCGAGACGCATTACATCGACACCCTGCGCAAGGTCTGCACGGAGGAGTTCGAGGATGTCTCCGACGTGCGCCTGCGCATCCGCAGCGCCGAGCGGTTGCAGGCCCCGGCAGTGCCCGCCGGGGCGGTGGAAAGGGGTGGCATGGCGAAGCCCCAGGCCCCGGCGCGGCCCATGGCACCGGACATGGAATCCGGCCTCGACCCCGATCTCACCTTCGACACCTTCGTGGTCGGCATGTCCAACGCGCTGGCGCACGCCGCCGCGCGTCAGGTGGCGGATGGGGCGCACGGCGTGCGGGTGAATCCGCTGTTCATCCACGCCGCCACGGGGCTGGGAAAGACGCATCTGCTGCACGCCATCGGCTGGCAGGCGCGGCAGGCGCGGCCCGGCTGCCGGATACTCTACATCTCGGCCGAGCAGTTCATGTATCGTTTCCTGGCGGCGCTGAAGAACCGCGACGTGCTAACCTTCAAGGAGCAGTTCCAGAACGTGGACCTGCTGCTCATCGACGACTTCCAGTTCCTGCAGGGCAAGACCATGCAGCAGGAATTCTGCCATACCTTCAACACGCTGGTGGATTCGCGCCGGCAGGTGGTCATCGCCGCGGACGTGGCGCCGGGCATGCTGGACAAGCTGGACGCGCGCATGCGTTCGCGGCTAGTCGGCGGACTGGTGGTGGACATGCAGACGCCGGACGAGGCCATGCGGCGGGACATCCTGAAGCGCAAGCTGGAGCTGCTGCGCCGGCGTGACCCGCATCTGATGGTGCGCGAAGAGGTGCTGGATTTCATCGCGCAGACGGTGAATGGCGCCGGGCGCGAGCTGGAAGGGGCACTGAACCGCGTCATCGCCATGCAGCGGCTGATGGGAGATGCGCCCATCGACCTCGATACCGCGGCGCATGCCATGCGCGATCTCATCCGCCGGCAGGAGAGCAGGCCGGTGCGCATCGAGGACATTCTCAAGGCCATCTCGCAGCTCTACAACGTGCCCAGGACAGAGCTTCTCTCGGCGCGGCGGGCGCAGTCCGTGGTGCGGCCGCGGCAGATCGGCATGTATCTGGCCAAGAAGCTCACCGCGCGCTCCCTGCCCGAAATCGGCCGGCGCTTCGGCGGGCGTGACCATTCCACGGTGCTGCACGCGGTGCGCAAGATCGAGAAGCTGCTGGAGCAGGACGAGAACCTGAAGCAGGAGATCACCCTGCTCACCCGCATCCTGAAGGACGGGCAGTAACCGCGCGTTTCCGGGCGGGCCACGTTCACGCGGGCCGGGAAAGGCGGCCGGGGCGTCATGCCAGAATGTATAATGCATGAGGAACCACCCACCGCCCCCACCCAACCGCAAATCCTGAAAAACAAGGGGCTGAGGGCGCGGGGCCGTCACCGGCCCGTCTTTACGCAACCTGGTATCATTTCCCGTCAGCGCCTGCCGGGCGGGGCGTCATTCGCCATATTCGCGCCAATTGTGGCGAAACGCGCCGCAAGCACACGCGTTCGCCCCATTCGCGCCCGATGCGTCATGGAATTACCCCGAGCGCGCTGCAAAGCCGCCGGGGCGACGCCATCACTTCCGGCCAGAGTCCCTCTCGCGGGGCTGGGGAGCGTTCATCGACGCTTTCCAACCACGAGGGGTATGACACATGGGCTTTACGACCTTTCTTTCCTGCCTTGCCGCCTGGGCGCACCTGCAGGCGTGCGAAACGAAGGAACACACGCAGGAGGCAGTGAAAGCGCAACCGGTGGCGGCACAAACCACCACCCACGACGACGAGGGCGAGGCCGGCTATGGACTGCCGGCGCGGTTCTCCGGCTTCTATCTGGGGCTTTCCGCCGGTTACGGCACGGTGGACAGCCGGCAGATGCTGAACCGTGGCAACAACCACGGTTATGACAGCGTCTCGCCGGATGGTTTCGTCGGCTCGCTGACGGCGGGCTACAACTTCGCCTACAGCGATCTCATCGTGCTGGGGCTGGAGGGCGACCTGGGCATTGCCGCCATATCGGATGATGACAAGGCGGTGTTCGACGGGCATTCGTGGAAGCCCGCCTTCGGCCCGTTGTGGGGCACGGCGCGTGCCCGTGCCGGCTGGATGCTCACTGACACGCTGATGCTCTACGCCACCGGTGGCGTGGCCTTCCTGCAGACGGACAACTGGACGCTGGGCAACAACGCCAACGAAAGCTCCTGGGACCGCAAGCTGCGCACCGGCTTCGTCATCGGGGGCGGGGTGGAATACGCGCTGGACGAGAACTGGAGCGCAAAGGCCGAATATCTCTACATGGATTTCGGCAAGCACCACGGATACACCGAGGACGGAGATCCCTACTGGTATGACGACACGGCGCACGTCTTCCGGCTGGGGGTGAACTTCCGGTTCTGAGCCCGTGCTCCTGGCGCGAAGAAACGCCGGTGGCGAGGTGGCCACCGGCGTTTTCCTTTTGCGCTGAAGCGCGACCGCCCACCGCCCCGCGCCCCCGCAAATTCATTTGCGCTGAAGCGCGCGGCACCGGCCCTCGCCCCCACCCGACCACCCAAATTGTCAAACCGTGTGGTCGGGTGGGAGCGAGGGCCTCCCTTTTCATCCTCCACATCGCCCAACCACCCGATATTGTGGGACAGGTGGTCGGGCGGGGGCGCGGGGCTTCGCTTCCTGTTGGCGGGGTCAGTCGCGCAGGAGGTCGTTGATGGAGACCTTGGCGCGCGTCTTCTCGTCCACGCGCTTCACGATAACGGCGCAATAGAGGTTCGGCGCCGGCCTGCCGTTGGGCAGCTCCGTCTTCGAGCCGGGCATGGAGCCGGAAACCACCACCGAGTAGGGCGGAACGCGGCCGTAGAAGACCTCGCCCGTCTCGCGGTCGATTATGCGGGTGGACTGGCCGATGAACACGCCCATCGAAATGACCGAGCCCTCGCCGACGATGACGCCCTCGACGATCTCCGAACGCGCGCCAATGAAGCAGTTGTCCTCGATGATGACAGGCGCGGCCTGCAGCGGCTCCAGCACGCCGCCGATGCCCACGCCGCCGGAGAGATGCACGTTCTTGCCGATCTGCGCACACGAGCCGACGGTGGCCCAGGTGTCCACCATGGTGCCCTCGTCCACGTAGGCGCCCAGGTTCACGAAGGAGGGCATGAGCACCACGTTGGGCGCGATGTAGGCCGAATGGCGCACCACGCAGCCGGGCACGGCGCGAAAACCGGCCTTGCGGAAGTCCTCCTCCGTCCAGCCGGCGAACTTGGGCTTCACCTTGTCCCAGTAAACCGCGCCGCCGGGGCCGCCTTCCATCACTTCCATGTCGTTGAGCCGGAAGGAGAGCAGAACGGCCTTCTTCAACCATTCGTTCACCCGCCAGTCGCCGTCCACCTTTTCGGCCACGCGGGCCTCGCCCCTGTCCATCAGGTTCAGCGCCTCCTCCACCGCCTCGCGCACCTCGCCGGTGGTGGCGGAGGTGATCTCGTCGCGGTTGCCGAAGGCCTTCTCGATGGTCTCGCGCAAGTTCTCGATACTCATGCTTCCTTCCCTGCTTGCGTGATGTCGGTGAGAAATTCGCTCAAGTCTTCCGTGCGGTAGTGCACGTGATCCAGGCTTTCCGCGCCGCCGCCATGCGCGCACAGGCAGCGGGAATCGGCGTTGTCCGGGTGATCCACCAGCACCGTGACCATGCCGCGCACATGCGGCTCCACGAGGTTGCGCGCGATGTCCTCGAACATGGCGGCGCGGGCCGGGGCGATGCGGGTGCGGTCGAAGAAGGCGTCGAAGGCCGCCGCATGGGGCTTGGGCACGTAGTCGGCGGCGCGGATGTCGAAGATTTCGTCGATATGGTCGATTACGCCGAGCCGGGTGAGCACGTTTTCCGCGTGCGACACCGAGCCGTTGGTGAACACCCACTTGCGCCCGGCGATGCGGGCAAGCGCAGCGTCCAGCGCCGGGTTCGGCGTGATGGAAGAATAGTCGATGTCGTGCACGAAGTGCAGGAAATCGTCCGGGTCGTCAATCTCGCCGTTCAGCATAAGCCCGCGCAGCGTCGTGCCGTAGCGGTGGAAGTAGTCCTTCTGGATGCGCCGGGCGGTTTCCGCGTCGGTGTCGAACAGGCGCATGAGATAGGCGCCCATGCGCTGATCGATCTGGTCGAACAGGCCGCGGCTGGCGCAGTAGAGCGTGTTGTCCAGGTCGAACACCCAGTCGTCCACGTGGTCGAAACCCGGTGCGGCATCGGCCACGGTGGCAGCGCCCGGCGCTTTCGCCAGCATGTTGGCGCGCGCGCTCATGCCCGCTCCTCCCCGACCTCTTCACCGTGGCTGATGCGGGTGCCGACGCCGCGGGCGGTGAACAGCTCCAGCAGCACCGCGTGCGGCACCCGGCCGTCGAGAATGATCACGCCCTCCACGCCGTTCTCGATGACCTGAACGCAGGAGCGCACCTTCGGGATCATGCCGCCGGAGATGACGCCCCCGTCGATGAGCGCCTCCACCTCCGCCGGGGTCAGTTCGGCAATGAGGTCGCCGTTTTCATCCAGCACACCCTGCACATCGGTGAGCAGCAGCAGGCGCTTGGCCTTCAGCGCCGCGGCCAGACTGCCGGCGAAGGTATCGGCGTTGATGTTCAGCGTTTCGCCCTCTTCCGACACGCCGATGGGGGCGATGACAGGAATGATGTCGGAGCGCGCCAGCACCTCGATGATGGACGTGTCCATGCGCACCGGCTCGCCAACGTAGCCGAGGTCAATGATCTTCTCGATGCCGGAGACCGGGTCGGTCTTTTTGCGTTTCAGCTTGCGCGCCAGGCACAGGTTGGCGTCCTTGCCGGAGATGCCCACGGCCTTGCCGCCAACTTTCCGGATGCAGTTGACCACGCGCTTGTTGACGGAGCCGGAGAGCACCATCTCCGCCACCTCCACCGTCTGCGCGCAAGTGACCCGCAGACCGTCCTCGAAGCGCGAGGCAATGCCCAGCTTCTCCAGCATGCGGCCGATCTGCGGCCCGCCGCCGTGCACAATGACGGGATTGATGCCGGAGAGCTTGAGCTGCACCACGTCAGCGCAAAACTTCTCGGCCAGCGCCGGGTCGCCCATGGCGTGGCCGCCATACTTGATGACCACGGTCTCGCCGGCGTAGCGCTGCATGAAGGGCAGCGCTTCCGCCAGCACGGCGGCCACTTCCTCGCGCGAGAGATGTTTCGTGTCGGTGCTCATGTCCATCCCGCGGGTGGGTTCCCCGTTCGCTCCGTGTCATAAAGGGCCTTGCAGGCCGGCGCAAGAAGCCGCAAAGTCGCGGCGGTATTCGCCCCGGGCAAGCCTGAGATTGCCTCTCCCTTCCGGAAGGGGGAGGACAAAAAAACGCCAAAAATCATCATGAGCAATTCCGCCAGCAGGTATTTTCACGTCCACCTCGTGTCCGACTCCACCGGCGAGGGCCTGCGGCAGTTGCTGGACAAGGCGCTCCTGTTCTTTCCTGGCCATTCGCCCATCGTGCACATGCACACGCTGGTGCGCGCGCCGCAGGACCTGGCGGCGGTGCTGGAGCGGCTGGAGGAGGAACCGGGGCTGGTGGTGCACGCGCTTTCCGCGCCGGCGCAGCGCAAGCGGCTGGAGGCCTTCTGCCAGGAGCAGGGGCTGCCACACATGGCGGCGCTGGACGCGCTGGTGGAGATGCTCTCGGCCTATCTCAACACGCACGAGAAGCTGGTGCGCAGCCCGCGCCCGGCGCTGGACGAGCACTACTTCGCGCGTATGCGGGCACTGGACTACGCCATGATGCACGACGACGGGCAGAACGCGGAAACGCTGGACGAGGCGGACATCATCCTCATCGGCCTTTCCCGCACCTCCAAGACTCCCACCAGCATCTATCTGGCCAACCAGGGGTATCGCACCGCCAACATCCCGTTCGTGGCCGGGCAGGAACTGCCCGAACGCCTGTTCCGCCTGAAGCGCCCGCTCATCGTGGGGCTGGTGGCGAGTACGCAGACGCTTTCCGGCATCCGCCGCAACCGGCTGGCGGACATCGGGGCGGATGCGCGCGCCGGCGCCGTGGACGCCTACGCCGACCGGCAGGACATCGCGCGCGAGGTGCAGGCGTTGAAGAAGCTGTGTGCGCGATACGACTGGCCAGTCATCGACGTGACGCGCCGGGCGGTGGAGGAGACGGCGGCGATGATCGTGAACCTCTACCGGCAGCACCATGAAAAGCTGGAGAAGGAGACATGACCGAAGCCCCCATGTTCGTGCTCGGCTCGGGCAGCGCCGGGCGGCGCATGCTGCTGGAAAACGCCGGGCTTTCCTTCGAGGTCATGCCGGCGCGGGTGGACGAGGACGCGGTGAAGGAGCGCTTCCTGCGTGAACACGGCTCCGAAGCCCTGCCCGAACTGGCCGACGCACTGGCGGCCGAAAAGGCGCTGGAGGTGTCGCGGCGCACGGAACTGCCGGTGCTGGGAGGCGATCAAATTCTCGTGCTGGAAGGCGAGCTGTTCAACAAGCCGCGCGACATGGAGGAAGCGCGGGAGAACCTGAAGCGCCTGCGCGGGCGCACGCATCATCTGGTGAGCGCGCTGGCGGTGGCGGAAAAGGGAGAGATCGTCTGGACGTATCGCGAAGCGGCGGCCATGACCATGCGCGCCTTTTCCGACACCTTTCTGGAGCGGTATCTCGCGACGGTGGGCGAGAAGGCACTTTCCTCCGTCGGCTGCTACCAGGTGGAGGGGCCGGGCATTCAGCTGTTCGAGAACATCGAGGGCGACTATTTCACCATCGTCGGCCTGCCGCTCGTCCCCTTCCTGCACTGGCTGCGGGAGCGGGGGCTGTTGCCTGAATGAGCGTTGCGGCAAAAGCATCGGCAAGGAATGGCTGAGAGAAGCGCCAATGGCGTTTTTTCGCCATTGGCGCTTCTCAGCGGCGGCGCAGAATGCCACCCAGCACGCCGCGGATGATGGCGCGGCCCAGCTGGGTGCCGATGGAGCCTACCATGGAGCGGATGAAGCGCTCGGTGGTGCTCATGCGAGTGCTGCGGCGGCCGGACGAGCGCGCCGCCGCACGCTCGGCCTTTTCCGCCTCCTTGCGGGCCTCTTCCTCCGCACGCTGGCGTTCCAGCTCCTCGGCCCGTTTCTTCAACACCTCATACGCGCTCTCGCGGTCGACCTCTTCGTCATACAGGCCGTAAACGGGTGAATTGCGGATGACCTCGCGCCGCTCGGCCTCGGTGATCGGCCCCATGCGCGAGCGCGGCGGGCGGATGAGCGTGCGCTGCACCATGCTCGGCACGCCCTTGCGTTCCAGTGTGGAAACCAGCGCCTCGCCCACGCCCAGCTGGGTGATGACCTCGGCCGTGTCGAACTTCGGGTTCTGGCGGAAGGTTTCGGCCGCCGCCTTCACCGCCTTCTGCTCGCGCGGGGTGTAGGCGCGCAGCGCGTGCTGGACGCGGTTGCCCAGCTGCGCGAGCACGCCATCGGGCACGTCCAGCGGGTTCTGCGTGACGAAGAACACGCCCACGCCCTTCGACCGGATGAGCTTCACCACCTGCTCGATCTTCTCCACCAGCGCCTTCGGCGCCTCGTCGAACAGCAGGTGCGCCTCGTCGAAGAAGAACACCAGCTTCGGCCTGTCCGGATCACCCACCTCGGGCAGTTCCTCGAACAGCTCGGAAAGCAGCCACAGCAGGAAGGTGGCATACAGGCGCGGGGAGCGCATGAGCCGGTCGGCGGCGAGGATGTTGACATAGCCGCGGCCATCGCGGGTGGTGCGCATGAAGTCGCGGATGTCCAGCGCCGGCTCGCCGAAGAACAGTTCCGCGCCCTGCTCCTCCAGCACCAGCAGGCGGCGCTGGATGGCGCCGATGGTGCGCTTGTCGATGTTGCCGTATTCGGTGGTCAGCTCCTTGCCTCGCTCGGCGAGGTCCTTCAACAGCGCCTGCAAGTCCTCGAGATCGAGCAGCAGCAGACCCTCCTCGTCGGCGATGCGGAAGGCGATGTTCAGCGCGCCCTCCTGCGCCTCGGTCAGATCCATCAGGCGCGAGAGCATGAGCGGGCCCATTTCGGAGATGGTGGTGCGCACCGGGTGGCCCTGCTCGCCGAAGAGGTCCCAGAAGATGGTGGGAAAGCCGCGGAAGTCGTAATCGTCGAAGCCGATCCTGTTCGCCCGCTCGAACAGGAAGTCCTTCGGCTCGCCGGGCTGGCTGACGCCCGCGAGGTCGCCCTTCACGTCGGCGGCGAACACGGGCACGCCGGCATCGGAAAAGCCTTCCGCCAGGATTTGCAGGCTCACCGTCTTGCCGGTGCCGGTGGCGCCGGTAATCAGCCCGTGGCGGTTGGCATAGGGCAGGTTCAGCCACTGCTTGACGGGTTTGCCGTCGTCATCGAAGGCGGAGCCGATGAAGATCCGCTCCATGTTCGTATCGTCCTTCATGGGAAAGCGTGCCCCCTGCAATGGTTTCCTGTTCTCCGCCGGCGAGCATGGCGAGGGCGCGGCCGTGCTGTCAAGAGCGGCGGGCTTGCGGGAGGGTGACGCGGCGCAGGGTGATGTTGATGCGGCCTTCACCGATCTCCGCCGGCAGGGCGCCGGGGCCCGGATGGATGCGGTCGATGCCGTGATAGCGCAGGCGCGAGGGGCCTTCGAGGATGAGCACATCGCCCGCGTGCAGGTCGAAGGAGATTGTCGGGGCGCGCCGTTGCAGGCCGCCGAGGCGGAAGCGCGCCGAACAGCCGAGCGAGATGGACAGCACCGGGGCAGCGAGCGCCGCCTCGTCGTTGTCCACGTGCAGACCCATCTTCGCGCCGGGGGCGTAGAAGTTGACGAGCGCTGCTTCCGGCGGGGCGGGATAGCCCGTCAGTTCTTCCCACAGGTCCAACAGTAATGGCGGCATCGGCGGCCACGGTTCGCCCGTTTCCGGGTGCGTCGGTTCGTAGCGGTAGCCCCCTTCCCTGTCGGAAACCCAGCCCAGCGGCCCGGCGTTGGTCATGCGCACGGAGAAGGGCCGGCCCGTTTTCGGCATGCGCGGGGTGAACAGCGGCGCGCGCCGCACGATGGCCACGATGTCGTCCAGCAATGCCCGCTGTTGCGATTCATCCAGGTGGCGGCGCAGCAGGCGCACGCCTTCGGGCAGCTTCAGCGGCGCATCGGCGAAGGGCAGCTCCATGTTTTCTCGCCCGCTCTTGTTGATGCACTTCCCGCCCCTACCTATATAAGCCGCGAGTGGCGCGGGCGGGCCGTCGTTGCCGCAATCGCGCCGGGAGGTGAAGACGAACGCGAGAGGGTTCAACACTTTGGAGGCCGGTAATCCCCC
>JALUAB010000173.1 GCA_027051195.1 Hyphomicrobiales bacterium | reverse complement strand
GGGCGGCTGGCGGTGAAGGCGCCAGGGCTGTTCCGCAGCGTGCGCGACGTGATGCAACTGCCGGTGAAGGCGCATGAAGGTGCGGTGGTGCGGCTGGCGGACGTGGCCGAAATACGCCGCACCTTCAAGCGGCGCGAAACCTACGCGCGGGTGAACGGCGAGCCGGCCATGACCATCGAGGTGGTCAAGCGGGTGGGCGCCAACATTCTCGCCACCGTGGAAAAGGCCAAAGCCGTGACCCGCGCGATGACGGAGGACTGGCCCTCCACCATCCATGCCCGTTTCGCCTTCGATGAATCACGGCGCATCGGCAGCGTGCTGGAATCGCTGCAGAACGCGGTGCTCACCGCGGTGTTTCTGGTGATGGTGCTGGTAACGGCCTTCATGGGCGGCCGGCCTGCGTTGCTGGTGGGCCTGTCCATACCGGCGGCCTTTCTCATCACCATCGCGCTCATGGCGCTGTTCGGCTACACCATGAACGTGATGATGCTGTTCGGCCTGGTGCTGACGGTGGGCATGCTGGTGGATGCGGCCATCGTGGTGGTGGAGTTCGCTGACCGCCGCATGGCCGAGGGGCTGGCCCCGGCGCAGGCCTTCACCGAGGCCGCGCAGCGCATGTTCTGGCCCATCCTCACTTCCACAGCCACCACCGTGGCCGCCTTCCTGCCGCTGATGCTGTGGCCAGGCATCGTCGGCAAGTTCATGGCCAACCTGCCGGTCACGGTGGTCATCGTGCTTTCCGCCTCGCTGTTCGTGGCCATGGTGGTGATACCGGTGCTCGGCGGCTGGTTCATGCGCCGCGCCGCGGGCGGCGACGCGCTGGCGAAAATGGGGGCGCTGGCGCGCTCCGGTGCGGAGAGCGACGAGATGGTGCGGTTGCCCGGCTTCACGGGTGCCTACGGCCGTTTTCTGGCGCGTCTCATTCGCCATGCCGGCATCACCACGCTGGCCGGTCTACTGCTCATCGGGGGCATCTTCATTGTCTATGGCAAGTTCAACAACGGTGTGGAGTTCTTCGCGCATTTCGAGCCGGAGCGCGCCTTCGTTTTCGTGCGGGCGCGGGGCAATCTGTCGGCGGAAGAAAAGCTGCGCCTGGCGCGGCGGGTGGAGCGGGAGATCCTATCCGTGCGGGACGTGCGCACGGTCCACACCATCGCCGGACGGGTGGGGCAGCTGGCGCTCAACGCCGGCGCGGGGGCGGACCAGCCGCGCGATGCCGTGGGCCGCATGCTGGTGGAGTTTCCCCCATACCGGGCGCGCACCCGCTCCAGCTGGGAGACGCTGGCGGAGGTCCGCCGGCGCGTCTCCGCCGTTCCCGGCGTGATCGTGGAGGTGCGCGAGTTTCAGCAGGGGCCGCCGACGGGCAAGGACATCCGCCTGCAAGTGCGCAGCACCGATTTCGCCACCGCCAACCGCGTGGCCGGCGTCGTTTCCATGCAGCTGAAGCGCATGGAGGGGTTCATCGACGTGGAGGACGAGCGCCCGCTGCCCGGATTCGAGCGCCGGGTGGTGGTGGAGCGGGCAGAAGCCGGGCGCTTCGGCGCGGACGTGATCACGCTGGGGGCGCTGGTGCAGCTGCTGACCGACGGGGCGAAGATCGGCGCCTATCGCCCCGATGATGCCGACGACGAGCTGGACATTCGCGTGCGCTTTCCGGAAGAGCTGCGTTACCCCGGACGCATTCCCGAGTTGCGGCTGCTCACGCCGGCGGGCCTGGTGCCGGTGTCGGAGTTCGTGCGCATCGAGACGGCGCCGCTGGTTTCCTCCATCGTGCGCAAGGACGGACTGTATTCGGTCTATGTGAAGGCCAACGTGGCGGAAGGGCTGGACCGCAACGTGAAGCAGCGCGAGCTGGCGCAATGGCTGGTTGCGCAGCGGTGGCCGGCGAACGTGCAGTTCGTCTTTCGTGGCGCGGACGAGGAGCAGGAGAAGGCCTCCGCCTTCCTTGGCAAGGCCATCGTCGCGGCGGTGCTGCTGATGCTGCTGATCCTGCTGGCACAGTTCGAGAGCTTCTGGCATGCCGCGCTGGTGCTCTCCACGCTGGTGATGTCCGTGGCCGGCGCGCTCATCGGCATGCTGGTGATGGGGCAGAAGTTCTCCATCATCATGACCGGAACCGGGCTGGTGGCGCTGGCGGGCATCGTGGTGAACAACGCCATCGTGCTCATCGACACCTATCAGCTGAACCGCCGGCGTGGTTTCGGTGCCGAGCAGGCGGCGCTGATCTCCGCCATGCAGCGTCTGCGGCCGGTCCTGCTCACCACCATCACCACCATCATCGGCCTGCTGCCGCTGGTGTTCGAACTGAACGTGGACTGGTTCGGCGCGCGCATCGAAATGGGCAGCGAGATTTCCGGCTGGTGGGTGCAGCTTTCCACCG
>JALUAB010000172.1 GCA_027051195.1 Hyphomicrobiales bacterium | reverse complement strand
CACGGATTGTTATCAGCCGGTGGAGAAGCGCTTCAGGCTCACACGGCGGATCCTGGAAATCGCCGAGCGATATCGCCAGCCCATCGTGCTGATCACCAAGTCGCAACTGGTGCGACGCGATGTGGATGTTCTGCGGCGGCTGGCGGCATCGCGGCTGGTGCGCGTGGCCATCACCATAACCACTCTCGACAAACGCCTGGCGCGCCTGATGGAGCCGCGCGCGGCGACACCACCGAAACGGCTGGAAGTGATGGGGGTGCTGGCGGATGCGGGCATTCCCGTCTCCGTGATGGTGGCACCCGTGATACCGGCGCTCAACGATCACGAAATCGAATCCATTCTGCTGCGGTCGCGGGAGGCGGGGGCGGAAGCCGCTGGCATGGTCATGTTGCGATTGCCTCTGGAAATCGCGGAGCTGTTCCGTGAATGGCTGGAAGAGCATTTTCCGGACAGGGCCGCGAGAGTGCTGGCGCTGGTGCGCGAAATGCACGGCGGTCGGCTGTATGACGCGCGTTTCGGCAAGCGCATGCGTGGCGACGGGCCGCACGCCTGGATGATCTGGCGGCGCTTCGAGCTGGCCTGCCGCCGGCTGGAGCTGGGGCGAAAGATCACGCCGCTGGACACGAAAGCATTCCGGCAAAGGCGGGAAATGGAGCGGCGGGGGCAGCTGTCATTGCCGGGGATATGAGGAGACGCGTCCGCTCATGGCGCTTCATCGCTTGACATATGGCTGGTGACATGTGCTTTTCCGCCAACGGTCAATTTTCATCACGATTCTCGTCGCCGGGCTGATCGGCCTCTTGCTCGGATTGCACCCGGTGGCGTGGGCTTCGACGAGAGCGGAAGACATGAGCGCGAAGGAAACATCCGGGGCCGGCATGGCCGGCAAGGAAAAAGGGAAAACGCACGCCTATCGCACGCACACCTGCGGGGATTTGCGCAAGGATCACATTGGCGAAACAGTGCGCCTTTCCGGCTGGGTGCATCGCATCCGCGACCATGGCGGTGTGCTGTTCATTGACCTGCGCGACCATTACGGCATCACGCAGGTGGTGGCCGACCCGGACAGCCCGGCCTTCGAAACCGCGGACAAGCTGCACGCGGAATGGGTGATCCGCGTGGACGGCTATGTGCGGGCGCGCCCGGAAGGGACGGAAAACCCGAAGCTGCCGACGGGAGAGGTGGAGGTATTCGCCACCGGCATCGACGTGCTGTCGGAAGCGAAAGAGCTGCCGCTGCCCGTCTTCGGCGAGCCGCACTATCCGGAAGACATCCGCCTGAAGCACCGTTATCTCGATCTCCGTCGCGAACGCATGCACCACAATATCATGCTGCGCTCGCAAGTGGTGAGCTGGCTGCGCAAGCGCATGGAAGAGGAAGGCTTCACCGAGTTCCAGACGCCCATCCTCACCGCCTCCTCTCCGGAAGGCGCACGCGACTTCGTGGTGCCCTCGCGGTTGCATCCGGGCAAGTTCTATGCCCTGCCGCAGGCGCCGCAAATCTACAAGCAGCTCATCATGGCCTCCGGCTTCGACCGTTACTTCCAGATCGCGCCCTGCTTCCGCGACGAGGATGCGCGTGCCGACCGCTCGCCCGGCGAATTCTACCAGCTCGACATCGAAATGAGCTTCGTGACGCAGGAAGACGTTCTCTCCACGGTGGAGCCGGTGCTGCGCGATCTGTTCAGGGAATTCGGTGGTGGGCGACCGGTGACGGAGAAATTCCCGCGCATTCCCTATCATGAGGCCATGCGCAAGTATGGCACCGACAAGCCGGATCTGCGCAATCCGCTGGAAATGCAGGATGTTTCAGAGCACTTCCGGGGATCTGGCTTTCGCATCTTCGCGCAGATGCTGGAGAAGGACGAGCGCAACAGGGTGTGGGCCATTCCGGCGCCGGGTGGCGGCTCGCGCGCCTTCTGCGATCGCATGAATTCATGGGCGCAGGGAGAAGGCCAGCCGGGGCTGGGCTACATCATGTTTCGCGAAGATGGCGGCGCCGGGCCGCTGGCCAAGAACATCGGGCCGGATCGCACCGCCGCCATAGCCGAACAGCTTGGGCTGAAGGCAGGAGACGCGGCCTTCTTCGTGGCCGGCAACCCGCAGAAATTCTCGGCGTTCGCCGCCGATGCACGGCAGAAGGTGGCGGACGAACTGGGGCTGATCGACAAGGAGCGGTTCGCTTTCTGCTGGATCGTCGATTTCCCCATGTATGAATGGAATGAGGACGAGAAACGCATCGAGTTCTCGCACAATCCCTTCTCCATGCCCCAAGGCGGCATGGAGGCTCTGCAGGAAGCCTGGGAGGCCATCGAAACGGGCGATTATGGTCCGGCCCTTGGGATAAAGGCCTATCAATACGACATCGTGTGCAATGGCGTCGAGCTTTCCTCCGGCGCCATCCGCAACCATTTGCCCGAACTGATGAAGCTGGCCTTCCGCATCGCCGGCTACGAGCCGGAAGTGGTGGAGGAAAAGTTCGGCGCGCTGTATCGTGCCTTCCAATATGGCGCACCACCGCATGGCGGAATCGCGCCGGGACTGGATCGCATGGTGATGCTGCTGGCGGATGAGCCCAACATTCGCGAGGTGGTTCTGTTCCCCATGAACCAACAGGCGGAGGACCTGCTGATGGGCGCACCGGCCCCGCTGAGTCCGCAGCAGTTGCGCGAGCTGCACATTCGCGTCGTGCCGCCGAAGAAGCAGATGAAGCAGGAGAAGGAAGGATGACCGCTTCCGACGGGCAGATTGTTCCACCGGAAAAGTGCACTCGCATGGAGGAGGTGCGGCGGGAGATCGACCGTATCGACGAGCGGATGGTGGAGCTGCTGGCGGAGCGGTTCGCCTACGTCGATCGGGCCTGGCAAATCAAGATGGGCACCAGTGAGGGAGCCACCGTGCCCTGGCGCATCCAGCAGGTTATCGACAAGGTGCGGACGAAGGCGGAGAAGCATGGTCTGCCTCCGGAGCTGGCGGAAGCGCTGTGGCGGCAGATGATCGGGTGGTTCATCCAATACGAGGAAGAAAATCTGCGCCCCGGCGGCGGGAAGAAGTGACTCTCTTCAGGCCGCATGCCAATGAATCCTACGCGCTGGGCGGCTGATAAACGTGGCAATGACCGACCGGACGATGCTTTTTTCAAACCAGGCGCGCCATTCCTTTGTGTCACGCGGGGAGCGCCTCATGCGTCACGATGCCCTGTGAAAATTCACTCCTCGCCCCTGCGGCCATCTTGCAGCAGTTGCCGCCGTGCACATCTCCCTGTGGGGCTGGGGCGGCCTCCGGCTGGCCCACCATGACCAATAGTTCGTCCTCTTTTCCGGCTGATGGTGCGGGCCTCGCGGCATCTCATGCCTCACAGCACAAGGGCCGGCCGATACCCTCGCAAGCCGGCATCACTCGTTGGCGGCGATATCGATTTCCAACAGGCTGAACAATGCCTGCGGGCTGATGAAAGCGGTAGCCAGCGCCGGCAATGCGACATACTGGCCATTCGCTCCCGTCACCGTGATGCGGATGTTCTTCGGCGTGCGCAGATAGGACATGAGCGCATTCAGGGATTTTTCCAGAAGCTCCGGCGGCAGGAACGCGGCCAGCACCACCTGCGCCTTCTGCAGGCGTTCGCGCACCAGTGCTTCCACCGTCTTGCCCTCGCGATTGGCAACGAACTCCAGAAGCTTGCGGGTAATGCCGCGATCTTCCCAATTCAACGAAAGGCCGCGCAGGGTGACCTGCGAAATGAAATTCATGAGCATTGGATCGGACAGAGGATTGTAGCCCGGACGGGGCATACCGGGCTGGCCGGGGCTGCCGAACATTCCACCGGCACCGTCCCCACGCCATTTTTCCGCATATTCTTTTAACTGGCCCAGCATGGCGACGGGAAAACTCACATCGTCAACTCCGATATTCAGGAACCCGGCTTCCCTCGCACCAATGCGGAGGTCGCTGGTGGAGTGCACCCTGCCATCGGGTTTGATGGCGACTTCCTGATGGGAGCGGCCGGTGATGGTGAGCTTGTCCAGCCCCAGACGCTCCAGCGTCTGAACACTCCGCACTCCCCGGCGCCCCCCGGCGAGCGCAGCTTCCTTCAGGGGAATCACGATTTCCCCGAAGTCGACATCCGAAATACCCGTGCCCTTGCGCCGGTCACCTTTCCACGTGGCCTTCAGCCCGCTCCACCGGATGATCATTTCCGGCAGCGCGATGGTGGCCCGCGGCATGGAGATGGCGGAGGCGACGAGGCGGGCGCCGGCGAGTTTCTCCAGATCGTTCCGCGCCTCCGATTCCGGCAGGACGGAGGCTTCCAAGATGTCCAGCGCGGGTATCTCGAGCCGCATGCGCCTGTTCGGATCGCTACGCAGTGGCGCCTCGAAAAGCGTGTCTTCCAGCCGCACATGCCCGTAAACGAACAGGCCGTCCCGTCGCGCGGCGCCGGTGATTTGCAGCCGCCGCGCGCGCAGGGAAACGAGCGGGGTGCCATCATCCGTCTTCGCCTCCAGGAAGACGATATCCCGCAATTCGTATCCGTCTTCCAGCTCCCGCACGCCGCCCACCTTCGGGCGCACGTTGAGCTGGAGCCCCATGGCATCGAGCAGCGCTCTCACCGCCGGCGGCAAGTCTTCGGCGCGAGCCGGCGCGACGCAGACAAGCGCCGCGAAGAAAAGCGCCACGCCGGCGAGCAGCGCGGGCCGCAGTGAAAATCCTCCGCCAGGGCGCGGGCTTGCTTCCGTGCACATGATGGCCTTTCCTCCCAACCGACTCGGGTCGCGTCACTTTAACTTTTCCAGTTCAGCACAACCACAAGCGAAGGTGAAGCAGCAACATGGACACGCAGGGGAAGAACGGAAACACGGAATGGCCGCTGCTGGAGCGCGAAGTGAAGATCATCAACGCGCGCGGGCTGCATGCGCGGGCGGCGGCCAGGGTGGTGAAGCTGGCAGAAGGCTTCGATGCGGAGATCACCTTCAGCCATGACGGGCAGACGGTGTCCGCCACGTCGATCATGGACCTGTTGCTGCTGGCGGCGGCGCCGGGCAGCCGGGTACTGATGCAGGCCAGCGGACCGGAGGCGGAAGAGGCGCTGGAGGCGCTGGCGCAACTGGTGGCGGAGCGGTTCGGAGAGGAGGAGTGAGGCGGGCGCATTTCACAGGTGCGGTTGACGGTGGGCGAGCGACTCGTGTAGGCTGGCGGACGTGGATGGTGCCGTATGGGCGCGATGAAAAAGCTTCGCGCGCACATGGTGAAAAGGGAACGCGGTGAAAGTCCGCGGCTGCCCCCGCAACTGTGAGCGGAGAGCGCAATGCCCCTGATGCCACTGGCCGATCGGCCGGGAAGGCGGGCGCCGGCGCATTGACCCGCAAGCCAGGAGACCTGCCATCCACGGGGCCGTTTCAGCGGCCCACCCTGCCCGTTTCGGGCAGGCCGGAACGGGGTGTTTCCGGAAGGACGAGCCGCCCGGCGCTTGCCATCACCGGCAGACTGCTCCTGCCGCAAGCCGGGTTCGCCATGCCTTCTCTCACCCTCCGTTCCACATCCTGCCGGCGGGGCGGGCCTGCCGGCCACGCAACCGATGTGAGAATGAGGGGTAATTGCCATGCACATCGAACCGGGTGTCGTTGATGGCGCCAAGATCCTGCTGTCCTACGGAACCGGCGCCGCCGTGCTGGGCTATGCGGCGAAGCTGGCCCGGGATGACGCGCGGCGGGAGGGAGCCGGAGCACTGGCGCTGCGGGCGCTTCTTTCCACCGCGCTGGTGTTCAGCTTCTTCGAGATCCTGCCGCATTTCCCCATGGGCGTTTCTGAGGTGCATTTCATATTCGGCACCACGCTCTATCTGCTGTTCGGGCTGGCGCCGGCGGCCATCGGGCTGGCGGCGGGGCTGCTGATGCAGGGTCTGTTCTTCGCACCGCTCGACCTGCCGCAATACGGAATGAACATCACGACCCTGCTGGCGCCGCTTTTCGCCATGCACTACCTGGCGCGGCGCATCATCCCCGCAAGCACCGCCTACGTTGATCTGAAATATTCGCAGGTGCTGCCGCTTTCCGTGGCGTTCCAGGCCGGCATCATCGGCTGGGTTACCTTCTGGGCGCTCTACGGACAGGGCTTCACCGCGGAGAACCTGCAGAACATCCTGAAGTTCGACGTGGCCTATCTGCTGGTCATCACGGTGGAGCCGGTGGTCGATCTCGCCGTGCTGGCGGGCGCGAAGTTCCTGCATCGGCTGAGGGACAGCGGCCTGTTCACGCGCAGGTTGTTCGCGGCGGGGGCCTGAAAAACAAGAACCACCGGGCGCGGCGATGGGGCCGCGTCCCGTCATTATCGGAGGAGGAGACGTCCATGTCCTTTCACAACATCCGCGCCATGCTGGCGGGCGCGGCCATGCTGGCCGGGCTTTCCGGCATCGCGCAGGCGCTGGAAGCGCCCTATGACCATTACGTATTCGTTCCCAACCGCGATTCGGCCAATGTCGCCATCATCGACACCGACACGGACAGGCTGGTCGCCAGGGTGAAAGTGGGCAACGTGCCGCATCAGGTGGCGGTGTCTGACACGCTGGGCAAACTGGTGGCGTCCAACACGGCGGACAACACCATCACCATCATCAGCCTGAAGACACTCAAGCCCGAGGCCACCATCAAGCTGGGCAACGAACCGGAGCACATGGAGATCTCTCCCGGTGGCGCCATCGCGGCGGTGGGCAACATCGGCGGGGGCACGGTGTCACTCATCGACCTGAAAGCCAATCGGGAGCACAAGCGCATCACGGGGCTGCACGAGCCGCACAACATGACCTTCAGCCCCGACGGCAAACTGCTCTACGTCGGCAATCTGGGCGCCAATTTCGTTTCCGTCATCGACGTGGCGAAGGGCAAGGTGATCGACGAGATCCCGGTGGGTGACGAACAACAGCTGGCGGCCCTGCCCGGCGGCGAGGATGATCATCAGGGCGTCATCAACGTCACGCGCACGGTGGACGGCCGGCTGGGATTCGCCGCCTATGGCGACGGCGACACGATGGCGGTGATCGACCTGCGAACGCGCAGGAAGCTGAAAACGCTGAAACTGGGCGACCTGCCGTGGCGGGCCTACACCACCGCAGATTCGCGTTACATGATCGTGCCGAACAACGGTGATCAAACCGTGTCCATCGTCTCCACCACCTCGCCGTTCAGGGAGGTGGCGCGGTTGCGCGGCGCGCCGGACATGACCGGCGTGAACACCGGCTGGTTCGAGTCCGTGGCCTTCGTCATTTCGCGCGGGGAGGACAAGCTGGTGGTGCTGGATCTGCAAGAGATGCGCAACACCGGCGAAATTTCGTTGGGCAAGGGATGTACTCCGGAAACGGGCGTGACCAACCCGGAAGGCACGAAACTCTACGTGGCGCTCTCCGGCTGCAATCAGGTGGCGGTCATCGACACACGCGCACGCAAGATCGTCAAGCGCATCTCCGGCGTGGGCGAGGAGCCCTGGGGCGCGCACATGGTTGGCGCGCTGAACTATTGCCATTGATCGCGGGATGATGCCCGGCCTGCGCCCGTTTCTTCTCGTGGCCGCGTTGCTGACGACGGGGACGGCTTTGGCGGAAAGTGGCATCGCCCGCATACGGGAACGGGCGGCGGCGCTGGCGTTGCGACCGGTGCCGCCGCTGGCCGCTCTGCGGGCACGCTGTGGGGTGGATGCGCTATGCGCCGGGCGGTTCATCGCGCGGGCTTTGGGTCCGCGGGCGCGCATCGTGCGACGGCGGCCGCCGGATACGGATGCCATTCGGCTGGTGAAGGTGCAGCGCTCCATAACGGCGGTGCGGCATCTCCAGGATGGCGGTCTGTATCTGGAATTGCGACGCTTTGGCATACAGGCGTTGCCGGAGCTGCGCACCGCGCTGGGTGGGCAAAAGGCCTGGCCGCGCATCGTCATAGACCTGAGGCGCAATGGCGGCGGCGACGTGGCGCGCATGTTGCGGCTGGCCGCCGTGTTCACCGGGGCGCGAAGGCACGCGGTGCGGCTGCGCACGCGGCAAGGCGTACGCTGGCTGGACATTCCCGCGCCGGACGCGCGCATTGGAGCTCTCCGGCTGGAGGTGCTCATCGGCCCGCAGACGGCGAGCAGCACGGAGCTTTTCGCCGCCTTGCTGCGGCGCCATGCCGGAGCGCGCTTGCTGGGCGCGCGCAGCTTTGGCAAGAACTGGCTGGGCGGCGCCGTTCCGCTGGCGCAGGGCCGGGCGCTGCTTGTGCCGTCCGCCATCATCGACGTGCCGGGCGAGGCGCTGGCAGGCGGGCTGGTGCCGGACGGCCCCTTGCCAGCGGAATTGACGAAATGAGACGGGGGCGAAACCATGGCCATGTATGAGGACAACAACTATCGGTTCATCGTCGCGCTGTTTTCCAGGGCGGAGGTGGGACGGCTGTTCAACGTGGCGGGGCACGCCATGGCCGGGCTGATGGACAAATTGTGCGCCATGCGGAATGAACCAGGTGAACTGATGGAAGCGGCGCGCGATTTCCTCGACTACCGCACGAAAGATGAAGCATTGCATTCACGCATCGCACGCTGGCCGGTGGTGGTGATCAAGACCGACCGGCAGAATCTGCTGCGGCGGCTGTATGTGGCGGCGAAGGAGCGTGGCGTGCCGGCCAATCCGGTGGTGATGGAAATGGTGGACGAGAACACCGAGAAGCAGCTGGCCAACACGGCGGCGGTGACGGTGGACGAGGCGCAATTCGTCTGCGTCGCCCTGTTCGAGAAGAACGGCACGCTGAACGACCTGACGAAGAAGTTCTCGCTGATGCGATAGGGAGGCAGCTCAATGACCCACGCTCATGGAGGCTCGGGCGAACGTGAGTTCATTCCGCTGAATATCTGTGTGCTGACGGTGTCGGACACGCGCACGTTCGAGGATGACAAGTCCGGCAACATCCTGGCCGAACGCATCGAGAAGGCCGGGCACAAACTGGCCGACCGCGCCATCGTGCCGGATGACGTGGACGCCATACACGGCAGGATGGCCGAATGGCTGGAACGCGAGGACGTGGACGTCATCATCTCCACCGGCGGCACCGGCCTGACCGGCAGGGACGTTACCGTGGAAGCGGCGCGCTCGCTGTTCGAAAAGGAAATCGAGGGATTCCAGATCGGCTTCTTTCTTGTTTCCTGGCCGAAGATCGGCACCTCCGCCATGCAGAGCCGGGCCACCGGCGGCGTGGCGAAAGGCAAATACATCTTCTGCCTTCCGGGATCACCCGGCGCGGTGAAGGACGGGTGGGACGAGCTGTTGTCGGTGCAGCTCGACTATCGCACGAAGCCCTGCAACTTCGTGGAAATCCTGCCGCGGCTGGCGGAACATCTGAAGGGTTGCGGCGGCTGATACCCGCCCGCCGCCGGTCGTTCATGCGCGATGCATGAATGACCACCCATCCCCTGCCCCAACGATTGAAGGCATGCACACGCCGGGGGCGCGGGATGCCTTGCAGCGGCCAGACCCGATGCGGAGCGGTATCAGTTCTCGTCTTCTTCGCGGCGGGCCATGCGCGCGGCGTCGCCCCATTCGTCCGTGGGCGCCATGACGCCACGGGGATCGGGCCGAACCGGCTCCATCCATTGGCGCCAGGTGGCGCTGGCGTGTCCCGCTCCACCGCGGGCGGCCACCCGCCAGGCCCTTTTGGAGCGATTGGCGGCGGGCCAGCAACGGTTCGTGCTCTTACGAATCATGGGGCCCTCACCTGGCGACGAAGTTGAAACATTTCAGGGGGATGCCTTTCGCGTTCGCGACCGCCGGATCGGCTACCACGGAACCATCCGGTCCGGTGCAATGGGCGAACCTGATGGTGCGCGTCTCCGATGCCGGCGGGTTGGCGCCAAGGCACCCGGTCAAGGCGATGGCGCACAGCCCCAGGGCGGCCAGTCTGAACTTGGCGGTCTGCATGTCGTCCCCCCGTGAATTCAGTTGCCCCGTTCGTTGGTGAATCGATTGTCAACAAACATGGTTAATGGCCGGTTGACGCCATGCGCCACGTGCTACCCTTCGCAGTGGCGATTCGTGCGCGGCTGGGGGGCCCGGCGCGAGATGAGAGATGAGTGGGGCAGAAAATCCGGGAAAGGCGCTGGCCTCCGCGCTGGCATTGCGGGCACAGGCGGAGGCGGCCGTGGCCCGCAATCAATGGAAAAGGGCGCTCGCCGCCTGTGAACGCATCGCCGGACTGGCGCGGTTGCATGGTGATGAACGGCTGCTGGCGGCGGTGCTTTCGCAAACGGCGCTGGCGCTGATGCCGCTGACCAACACCCAGCCACAGCGTGTGCGTCGGCTGTTGGAAACGATGGACCTGGCAGTGGAGGCGCATCGGCACGACATAGACCTCGCGCACGCAATGCATGACGCGCTGGCAATGCTGGCTGCACGCCTGGCTCGGGAAGAGGCGGGGCTCGCCGCAAAACGCAAAAGGGCGCTGGCGCGGCTGGGGCTGACCTACATGCGGCCACTGTGCGCGCGGTTTCCGGCCGAAACCGCATTCGCCGACACGCTGGCACGGCTGGACGCGGCAGCGCGCTGAAAGAGGCGACGGAACAATTCCGTCGCCCCGTTTCGCTTTCACCGGCGCGCCCCGCCTCACTGGATTTCAGGTAGCTTTCCGTTTGGCACCTGCCGAAGCACGCGCGGGTCGATACGCACCGGCACGCAACCTCTATTCGTGCGCACGGTACCCTTCGGGCAGGTGCGCCGCGGAGGATTCTTCACGTTCGGCTTTGGCTGGCTCGCCGCACTGCCGGGCACGCACTTGCCACGCACCACACGGTAGCCCGGCTTGCAGCGGACGGGCCGGACGCCACGCGGCACGCAGCGGCCGCCCTTGCGCGTGAAGCCCTTCGGGCACGGGCGCTCCGCCTTCACGCACTTGCCACGCACCAGGCGGTAGCCCGGCTTGCAGACGGCCGGCCGGACGCCACGCGGCACGCAGCGGCCGCCCTTGCGCGCGAAGCCCTTCGGGCACGGGCGCTCCGCCTTCACGCACTTGCCACGCACCAGGCGGTAGCCCGGCTTGCAGACGGCCGGCCGAACGACGCGCGGCACGCAACGGCCGCCCTTGCGCGCGAAGCCCTTCGGGCAGGGGCGCTCCGCCTTCACGCACTTGCCACGCACCAGGCGGTAGCCCGGCTTGCAGACGGCCGGCCGAACGACGCGCGGCACGCACTTGTCGCCCTTGCGAACCTTGCCCGGCGGACAGATCCTGATGGGCGGCAGACCGCACCAGAGGTT
>JALUAB010000171.1 GCA_027051195.1 Hyphomicrobiales bacterium | reverse complement strand
TGGAACCGACGCTGCGAAGAGGCCTGGAGACGCGTTATCTTTTCGGCAGCGTGGCGGAGCGGCTGCGCAAGCCCGGAGGCGACTGGGAATTGGCAGGGTTCGGGCTGGCCGGCTTCATGTCGGATGCCTTTGTGGAACGGTATTTCGAAGAGCCGTTCGCCTTTCTGGCAGTGGAAATCCTGGAAGCGATACGGCGCCAGGAGCCCGAGGCAGCGCTGTTGCCGTGGCGGGAAGTGGCTCAGCGCCAGCGCACGCCGGAATCGCGGCTGGTGCTGGCGATCCCCTGCTGGCTGCAGGACAACCTCGACCCCGACTCCGAAGATGCCTGGCATCTGATCCATACCGCCACCGGCATCGTGGACAGGCATCTGCGAGGGTTCCGCCTCCGCGCGCTGGTGCTGGAAGCGATGCGCACCAGCACTCTCCTGCTGGAGGCGGCGGGTTTCGAGCGGTTGTTCGACATGCGAGAGGCGGCGGAAGGATCGCGATGGAGGCATTTGCGCGGCGATGCGCGATACCGGCCAATGCTGCACGCCGTACACACCCGGGAATATCACCGCGGAAGACAGACGGCGACACCGGTGGCGGCGCTGTTCATGTTTCGTGAGCCATATCTGGAGCTGACGGACAATCAGAAGGCCGTGCTCGACCTGGCGGTGGATGATTACAGTGACGAGGAAATCGCCGAATTGCTGGGGCTGAGCACGAACGCGGTGCGCAAGCGCTGGCGCGGCATTTACGAAAAGATGGAGAAGAAAATCACGGATATTTTCAGCGGTGTCGAGAAGAAAGAGGGGCTGCGGGGGCATGAGAAGCGTCGCCTGGCCCTGGCCTGGATCAGACAGCATCCGGAAGAGATAAGGCCGGGCGTATTCATGCCGCCCTGCGGGCGGGACTGACGCTCGGCAGGGCAGGGGATGCCTGGCGGCCGGCGTATCGGGTACCGCTCACCGACCGGCTGCGGGGAAGTGTGCGTGAAGCGCTGCTGCATCGCGCCTGTCCGCGACGTGTTTCCGGAAAGGGATTGGGGTAAATATTATCCGTATTCCACAGAATCTCGGGCCTCGAATCTCAGGCCATTCATGTGCCGTTCAGGTGTGTTTTTGAAAAAAGGATGGGGCGAGGCGCGTCGTTTCATGCCGGAGAAACCGAAAATGGCGGAACAACGGCGGGCCGGGGGCATGCAATATCGGTATCGCCGGATGCGGGCGGCCGATGTGCCGGCGGTAGTGGATTTTTGCCTGCGCCACTTGGCATTGCCAGCGGAGCTGGAGCGGGAACTGCCGTCCGTATTCCGTTTCCTACTGGAGAAGCAGCTGGTTTTCGGCGGCGTGGTGGAGCGCCTGCCGCGCCCCGGCGGCGCCTGGCAAATGGCGGCCTGCGGCCTGAGTTGCTACATGGCCGATGCCTTGCGCGAGCGCTATTTCGCGCGGCCGTTTCCATTCCTGACGGTGCATGTGCTGGAGCAGGTGCGGCGGAGGCGTGTGGAAGAGGTGATGATAGAGAGGGCGGAAGTGAGCCGCCGACAAAGGGTTTCTCCGCCATCGCTGGACCTACTGGTGCTGTTCTGGCTGCAGGACAATTTCGACAAGGATGGCGAGGACGCCTGGCAGGTGATGTTCCAGGGCTTCGCCATCATGGACAGGTTTCTGACCGGAGTGCGATTGCGTTCCATCGTCTTCGAGGGGGTGGAGAGGGGGCGGAAATTCTACGAAGCGGCGGGGTATGCCCGGCTGGTGGATTTTTCGCGGCAGGAGGTGTCCACGCCGTATGACGGGTTGAAGGCCGACCCGCGCTACAGCCCCTGTATTCATGGAATCTACACCACAGACGACTTCCGCAAGTCTCCCTCCAGCTCTCCGGTGGCGCGGATGTTTCTGTTCCGTGAGCCGATTCTGGACTTCACGGACTATCAGAAGATGGTGCTGGATCTGGCGGTGGAAGGCTACAGCGACAAGGAAATCGCCGACATCCTGGGACTGAAACCCAACGCCGTGCGCATGCGCTGGCGTGGCATTTACGACAAGATGCAGGCGGCGCTGCCGGGCATCTTTTCCTGCAACGGCAGTTGCTCCGGCGGGCGGGGACAGGAAAAACGCCGTATCGCCCTGCGTTACGTGCGCGACCACCCGGAGGAGATCCGGCCGCATCTCGTCGTGCCGGACAGATGATGCCAAAATGCATGAGGCCCCCCACCGTTCCCGCCCAATCTCCGTATCATCAAAAAGCGAGTGGCCGGGTGGGCGTGCGGCGTTTTCAGCAATCAGACAGCGCGCGGGTTGGCATGATTGGCGCAGGGCGCTTTCAGGCGGCCTGGTCGGCGATGCGGGCGAGCGATTCCTCACGGCCCAGCGCTTCCAGCACCTCGAAGATGCCGGGGGAGACGTTGGATCCGGTGAGCGCGGCGCGCAGGGGC
>JALUAB010000170.1 GCA_027051195.1 Hyphomicrobiales bacterium | reverse complement strand
GACACCAACACGGACGAGCACTACCACTTCTATCTGGAAGAGGCCGACCGGCTCATCGACATCCCGGCCGAGCAGCTGGATCTCGCCGCCCTGCCTCCCCTTCCGGATGGCAAGCGCGTGAAAGGCGTGGACATCATCATCCGCCTCGCCGACAAGGGCTGAGCGGCCCGCCTGCGCACTTGCACTTCACGACATCCCGTAGTCACCCCTCGTCCCGGCCCTACTCTCGTCATCCCGGCGAAAGCCCACTGGTGTCCAGGGAAAAATCGAGACGGGCAAGAAAAGAGCTGAAACTGCAAATGGTTACCTGGAAGGATAGCCGAAGAGGCTTGTGTGCACATTGCCCCTTCCCGTCATCCCCGCGAAAGCGGGGATCCATGCTGAATCAATGACTTGCTGGATTCCCGCTTGTCAAGGGAATGACGAATTTTGGGAACCTTCAAAGTTTCTTGGACAGCAGTGGGCGAAGGCCGGAATCCCATGCAATTGGCGCATGCGCTCGGGGCCGCACCATGTGCCTGCGTCGGTGCGTCGGAAATGACGAATGGTGTGTCCACGAGAAGGAGAGTGGTGCCGGCGGAGGGACTTGAACCCCCGACCCACGCATTACGAATGCGTTGCTCTACCAGCTGAGCTACGCCGGCACCCACGGGCGGCTGCCCCCCATCCGCCCGCGGACATCGCACAGATACGCACAAGAGCGCCGTTTGGCAAGCCCCGAACGCACGTGTTTCATTTCGAAACGCAAAAGTTGACAGCACACCATCATCGCTGAATCCCCTTGTGGCGCAAAATGGAATCATCCCCCATATATGGCGTGAACAAACCAGAAAAACAGGCTGTTTAAGCGATTCGGACACTCCCCGTTCTCTTCCGATTCACATCATTGCCAAACGTGGAGCGGCAGGCCACGCGGGCGTTAACGATTGCGCAGGAAAGCGGCCTGCGAACGTTCCGCCGAATTAACTTTTCTCCGCCCCATTGCCGCTGCATTATGCGCGCATCAGGTGTCCGGCTGGTGCGAAAGTGCAATCGGAGCTTGGCGATTTACCCCTGCCGGGGCATGAACATCCCGTGAAGACCCCATGGAAAGCGATTCGGACGCGCCCCGTTCGCGCATGATTTGCAATCATTGACAACCCGTCCCGAAACGGAACACCTCACACCCATGCGCAGCAAACGTCTCATCGCCCTGCTCGGCCCCACCAACACCGGCAAGACGCACATGGCGGTGGAGCGCATGCTCACCTTCCCCACCGGCATGATCGGCCTGCCGCTCAGGCTGCTGGCGCGCGAGATCTACGACCGCCTGGTGGCCCGCATCGGCCGCATGCAGGTGGCGCTGATTACCGGCGAGGAGAAGGTCTGGCCGGAGCGCGCCCGCTATTACGTCTGCACCGTGGAGGCCATGCCGCTGTCCATTCCCGTGGACTGCATGATCATCGACGAGGTGCAGCTGGCCGCCGACTTCGAGCGCGGCCACGTTTTCACCGACCGCATCCTGCACGCCCGCGGAAGGGAGGAAACGTGGCTGCTGGGCGCCGAAATCATGAAACCGCTCCTGAAATCCCTGCTGCCGGACGTGGAGTTCCGCTCCCGCCCGCGCCTTTCCACCCTCGCTTACGCCGGGCCGAAAAAGCTCACCCGCCTGCCCCCGCGCAGCGCCATCGTCGCCTTCTCCGCCGAGATGGTCTATTCCGTGGCCGAGCTCATCCGCCGCACTCGCGGCGGCGCGGCGGTGGTCATGGGCGCGCTCTCGCCGCGCACCCGCAACGCGCAGGTCGCCCTCTACCAGTCCGGCGAAGTGGACTATCTGGTGGCCACCGATGCCATCGGCATGGGGCTGAACATGGATATCGAACACGTGGCCTTCGCCGCCACGCGCAAGTTCGACGGCTTCCGCTTCCGCGAGCTGACCACCCCGGAACTGGGGCAGATCGCCGGCCGCGCCGGGCGTTACCTCAACGACGGCACCTTCGGGGTGACGGCCCATGCCGAACCGTTCGACGAGGAAACCGTGCTGGCGCTGGAGGAACACCGCTTTCCGTCCGTGCGCCACGTGCAATGGCGCAACCGCAACCTGAACTTCCGCTCCGTGAAGCACCTGCTGGCCTCGCTCATGGCCATGCCCAACCGCGAGGGGCTGATGCGCGCGCCCACGGCGGCGGACGTGGCGGCGCTGGAGCTGCTCACCCGCAACGAGGAGATCATGGCGCTGGCCGATTCGGCCGAGGCCGTGGAGCTTCTTTGGGAGGCCTGCCAGCTGCCTGACTACCGCAACATTACCGGCGCCGACCACGCCGCACTCATCGCCCGCATCTACCATTTTCTGCGTTCGCCCGCCGGCGTCATAGATGAGGACTGGCTGGCGAAGCAGGTGGCCCGCTGCGACCGCACCGACGGCGACATTGACACCTTGTCAAATCGCATCGCCCATGTGAG
>JALUAB010000169.1 GCA_027051195.1 Hyphomicrobiales bacterium | reverse complement strand
GATGGAGAGATCCATCAGCCCGTGCCTGGCGATCTGCTCCAGCATGTGGTCGAGAAAGCCGATGCCGGTGTCGATGTCGGCCTTGCCGGTACCATCGATGTCGATGGAAACGGAAATGTCCGTCTCCTTCGTGGTGCGGTTGATGCTGGCCTGGCGCATGGTGTCCTCATGCTGAGATGTTCTTGCGGCCATTGGTGTTTGTGCCGCCGCGGGTTGTCAAGGTTCGGCCCTGCGCATGGTGAAAGAAAAAACCGCGCCGGCTTGCCCGGGCGCGGTTTGCTTTCTCGCGTGGCATCGAATGCTTCTCAGGCCTGCGCGCCCTGTTCCAGCTGCCTGATCTTGTGGTGCAGGCGCGAGATCTTGCGCGCCGCCGTGCGCTTGTGCATCACGCCGCGCTGCGCGCCCTTCATGATCTCGCCCTGGGTCACCGGAAACAGCTCCTTCGCCGCGGAGAGATCACCGGCCTCGATGGCCTTTTCCACCTTGCGGATGAAGGTGCGCACGCGCGACTTGCGCGCCCGGTTGATGATGGTGCGCCGCTGCGCCACGCGCAGGGCCTTTTTCGCCGCCTTGGTATTGGGCATCGTCTCACCCCGTGTTCGTCATGCCGGAAGCCGAAAGGGCGGGCAGGCCGTCCCCGGCGCTGCCCGCGCATCCTGCGGCGCTTACAAGCACAAAAGCCGCCGCCGGTCAATGCTTGCGGCGCTGGAGGAGAGCGCGTGTTGTCGGCATGAAGGTCACTTAACCACCTACCGCCCTCGTCCGGCCGCTCATCATGCGCACACCGGCGGGTGGCTGGGCGGCGAAGAACAGTCAGGGTCGCCAGTCATAGAGCCAGGCCATGCGCTCGAAGCCGCGGCGGCCGGAAGTGAGGCGGATGAAGGCATCGCGGCCGGCCGCGACCAGACCGGTGGCGTGATAGACACGCGAAAGCTTCCAGGATGAATTGACGATGCGCGACGTGCGCGGCTGGCGCTCCTTCTCGTAGGCGCGAAAGGCCTCCGGCAATGTCTCGTGCTGGGCGAGATGCCGCATCAGCACCACCGCGTCCTCCAGCGCCATCACCGCGCCGGAGGCGAGATAGGGCAGGGTGGGGTGCGCCGCATCGCCGATGAGCGTGAGCGCGCCGTGTCCCCAGGTGTTCACCGGCGGTCTGTCCGCCCCGGCCCAGCGCATCCACTGCGCCGGAACGCCCAGTACCGCCTTCAGCTCCTCGCAGGTTCGGGAAAAGATGCGAAACACCGATGCCGCATCCGTGCGCTCGCCCCAGGTGTCGCCGGCACGCCACTGTTCGTTCACCGCCACCACGATGTTCAGCGCCGTTCCGCCCTTCACGGGATAATGCACCACGTGGCCATAAGGGTTCAGCCACAGGTTCACGCTGCGCCTGTCCACCACGTCCGGCACTTCGTCCATGGGCACCAGCGCCCGATAGAGCACATGGCCGGAAAAGCGCGGCCGCACGTCGCCCAGCAGCTGCGCCCGGATGCGCGAGTGAATGCCATCGGCGCCGATGATCCCCTGCGCCCGGCGCACGGAACCATCCGCCAGCCGCACGGCCATGGCCCCGGGCCCATCCTCGTAGCCCACCACGCGCGAATCGGTCTTCAGCGTGATGGCCGGTTCCGATTCCGCCACCGCCAGCAGGGAGGCCAGCAGGTCTGCCCGGTGCACCACCTGGTAGGTGCCGCGGAAGCGCCTGCGAAAGGCATCACCCAGCGGCACCCGGCCCAGTTCAGCGCCGGTGCGGGCGCGGCGGATGCGAATGGCCTCGGGGTAAAACACGTGGTGGCGCAGCCATTCCCACGCGCCCAGTTCCTCCAGTGCACGCCGCCCGTTGGGGCCGATCTGGATGCCCGCGCCCAGCTCGGTGAAGGCCGGCGCCTGCTCCAACACCAGCACCTCGTGCCCCGCGCGCGCCGCGCCGATGGCGGCGGCGAGCCCGGCGATGCCGCCTCCTGCCACGATCAGGCTGGCCATGCGCGCTCCCGCATTGCGTTACGGCGTTTGTTGTTCAGGCGGTGGCGCCGACGGCGCTCAGGCGCTGCGCGGAACGGGATCCAGCCCGCCCATGCGGCAGACTTCCTCCCACTCCTCTTCCGAGACCGGCTGCACCGAAAGGCGCGAGTTCTTCACCAGCACCATATCGGCCAGTTTCGGATTGTCCTTGATCTCTGCCAAGGAAACGGGGCGCGGCATGTCGCACACGGCCTCCACGTCCACGCATTCCCAGCGCGGGTCATCGGATGTGGAGTCCGGATGCGCCTCCCGCGCCACGCGCACGATGCCAACGATCTTCTTCTCGTTCACCGAGTGGTAGAAGAAGCCGAGATCGCCCACCTTCATCGCGCGCATGTTGTTGCGCGCCTGGTAGTTGCGCACGCCGTCCCACTCCGCCGGGCCGTCGTGATTCTTCTGGTCTTCCCAGCTCCAGGTGGAAGGCTCCGACTTGAACAGCCAGTAGGCCATGCGAACGCTCCTTCGCTCTATCGGTGGCATCACCGCCGCATGATGGCCATTCCGCCGCCGCCGTCAAGCGCGTCCATGCCGCGTTTCAGCCTGTGAAGATGCGCTTGAACTGGTCCCACTTCTCAGCCCAAGTGGTCTCGCGGATGGTCTTGATCAGCTCGCCCACGCGGAACGGATGGTGCCGTTCGTGGGCCACGCCCACCATGGGGTTGTCCGCCAGCCCCACCTCGCGCGCGTGCTCGATGAAGCCGGGGTTCTTCCAGAAATAGGCTCCGGGCATGGTTGTCGGCACCACCACGGCGAAGAACAGGGCGCGGCCCAGGAGCTTCTCGACGAACAGGGCGAGTGCCAGCGGAATGAGTGCCGCCGGCCAGCCGGTCAGCCCCAGCAGCAGCGCCGTGGCGAAGGCTGCCGCCATCAGCGCCAGTCGCAGCGTGAAGGTGTGGCCATAGCTGCGCGTCATGAACATCCAGGACACGGCGGCCTCGGAGCTGGCCTTGTGCTGCCGCCTCCACTGCAGGAACAATGCCGCCGCCTCGGCCGCCAGCGCAGCGGCAACGAGCCATCCGGTAAGCTGCCCCAGTGTGGTGGTGTATACGCTGCCGATGAGCGCCGCCAGCGCCAGCAGCACCACGCCGCCGGCCAGCCCCGTGCTCAGGAACGCCACGCCCGTGTGCCAGTGATCCCAGTAGGGCCGCGCCTTGATGCGGTAGAGGCGATACATGTAGTAGCCGCCAAACCCGGTGCCGGCCAGCGCCAGCACGGCGGATAGTTCGCGCAGCGCGTTCGTGAAGGCGTTGTCGAACAGGTTGAAGAAGGCGTAACCCATAAGCCCGGCGAAAAAGGCGGAAACGCCCGCGATCTCGCGGCTCACCGGCGACAGGCGCAGATTGTAGAAGCCGCGGTAGAAACGGTGCGGCCGGCCCAGGTGCATGTTCAGCTTGAACAGGCCGAAGGCGGCAATGGCTACCATCAGCCACGGCAGCCACTTGCCCGCCGCCGAACCGGCAATACCCGCGATGGGCGTGAACCCGGCCCAGCGCCCCAGCACCAGCAGCACGAACGCGCCCAGCACCGCCTGGATGGACAGCGTGAAGGCCACGTGCGCCATCTCGTGCGATGTGAGCAGTTTCTTGAGGTTCCATGCCTTCTCTGGCAGCTTGTCCTCGTCCACCTCCGGCAGGTAGCGCCCCTTATCCTCGTTCAGGTGATAGCGGACGGGCATGGAATCCACCCGCTTCACCTCGCGCTCCAGCGTCTTCATCTGCTGGAAGCGGATGTTCGGATGGGTGATGTTCGGGTCGGGAAAGCCGGGAATGGACAGCTCCGCCTGCACCCGGTTGTCCGGGATGTCCTCGATGACGCCGAAGTCCAGCGCGTTGCCCAGGCAGGCGGCAACGCAGGCCGGTTTCAGCCCCACCTCCAGCCGGTCCACGCACATGTTGCACTTGCTCACGTGTCCGGCCACTGGATCCAGCTGCGGTGCGTTATAGGGGCAAACCCAGGTGCAGTAGCCACAGCCGAAGCAGATGTCCGGATCCTGCAGCACCGCGCCGTATTCGGCGAACTTGGTGTAGGCGCGCGTGGGGCAGCCCTTCAGGCACACCGGGTCGTCGCAATGGTTGCAGGCCATGGAGATGTTGAGCCGCCGATAGGCCGGATAGGTGCCGCATTCGACGATGCCGACGGAGCGGAAATTCAGGTGCGGCGGCGTCTGGTTCTTCTCCGCGCAGGCCGTTTCGCAGGCGTGGCAGCCGATGCAGTTGTCGGCGTTGAAATAGAACCCATGCTGCTTGTAGCGCTGCGGGTTGCGCATGTTGTGCCCCGGCTCGTCGCCATTGACGATGAAGGGCTCCTCGCGCAGGGGGCTGCCTTCGGGCGCCGTCTCGATCTCCTTGCCCCACTGGTTGGTCTTGCGCTCCGGCTCGCGGTTGCGCAGCAGGGCGTATTCGGGCTCGTATTCGCGGCGGTTGAACATGGTCTGCTCCCGTTCCCCGGCATTGACGTTGGTGCGACAATGCACCTCTGGGGTGTTTCCCTTCTTCGTCATTGCCGGGCTTGTCCCGGCAATCCAGGGCAGCACACTCAGGAGTCCGTTGCCCTGGATGCCCGGGACAAGCCCGGGCATGACGTGAAAATGAAGTTTGTTCCTGGCCGCTCCATGCTCAGAACGTCCTCATTTCCTTGCACAGGCGCGCGGCGTGTTCCTGGTCCTCGATGCGCTCGATGCGGCAGGCCTGTTGCTTGTAGGCCGGCTGTCGCGAATGCGGATCCAGCAGCCCCAAGGTGAGGCGGTTGGCCGCGTTGTGGAAGTGGAACGGCAGGAACACCATGTCGTAGGGCACCCGGCCGGTGGGGATGGCCATGACGATGGCATCGCCCCGGCGCGAAACGAGGCGCACGTATTCGCCGTGCCGTATCCCTAGGTCGCGCGCCGCATCCGGGTTGATCTCGATGAAGGGAATGGGGCTGAACTTGTTGTTGTTGGCCACCTTGCCGGTCTTGGTGCGGCCGTGCCAGTGCTCCACCAGCCGCCCGGTGTTCAGCCAGAAGGGATATTCCTCGTCCGGGTGCTCGTTGTTGTCCTCCCACGGCAGGGGGATGAGCTTTGCCCTGCCGTCCGGGTGGCGGAAGGTGGCCGGCTCGGTGTAAAGGCGCACCCCACCCTTCGGCGGCGTTTCGCCACGCTCGCGCTGCTCGATGGTGTAGGGCCACTGAATACCCTTGTGCTTCTCGATCAGCTCGTGATCCATGCCGGAATAGTCCGCCAGCCGGCCCTTGGAGAGCTGGCGCATTTCCTCGAAGATCTCTCCCGCCGTCTCGGGGAACTTCACAGGCCGGTTGCGCTCGCGGTTGAAGCGCTCCGCCACACGATTGAAAATCCACAGATCCGGTTTCGCATCGCCCGGCGGGGTGACGATGGGCTTCACCCGGTTCACCCGGCGCTCGGTGTTGGTCATCACGCCGTCCTTTTCCGCCCAGGTGCCGCCGGGCAGATAGACATGGGCGTATTGCACCGATTCCGCATCCACGTAGCTGTCCTGCACGCAGCAGAACTCCAGCTGCTCCATGGCCCGGCGCACCTTCGAGGTGTCGGGCAGGGAGGTGAGCGGGTTGGTGGCAATCAGCCACAGGCCCTTTATCTCACCCGCCTCCATGGCCTTGTAGATATCCGTCTGCGTCAGTCCGCGCTTCCTGGGCAGGAACTCCTCGTCAATGCCCCAGAACTCGGCCACTTCCTTCCTGTCCTGCTCGTTCTCCAGGTAACGGAAGTTGGGAAGCCCGGAGGTGCCCGACCATTCGCGCGTGCCCATGGCGTTGCACTGCCCCGTGATGGACAGCGGCGCGCCGCCGGGCTTGCCCACGTTGCCGGTAATCAGCGCCAGGTTGTTGATACCCACCACGCCATCGGAGCCGTGCGTGCTCTGGTTGATGCCCATCGTCCACACCTGCATGGCGGCCTTCGCCCGGGCGAAGGCGCGGGCCACGGTGACGATGGTGTCCGGGTGGATGCCGGTGATCTGGCTGGCGCGATCCGGCGTCCACTTCGCCACCTCTTCCTTCAGGGCCTCAAGCCCGGTGCAGTTCTTCTCGATGTATTCCGCATCCTCCAGCCCCTCGGCGAAGATGACGTGCATCATGGCGTTCATCAGCGGCACGTCGGTGCCGGGGCGGATGGGCAGGTGAAGCGAGGCGTTCTGCGCCATCATGGTCACGCGCGGATCCACCGCGACGATGGGAAAGCCGCGCCGCTCGTGCGCGTCCTTCAGCCGCCAATACATCACCGGGTGCTGCTCCGGCATGTTGGAGCCCCAGGCGATGAGATAATCGGTGTGCTCGAAGTCCTCGTAGCAGCCCGGGGGGCCGTCGGAGCCGAAGCTGCGCTTGTAGCCGGACACGGCGGAGGCCATGCACAGGGTGGTGTTGCCGTCGTAGTTGTTGGTGCCGATGAGTCCGCGGGTGAGCTTGCCCAGCGTATAGAACTCCTCCGTCAGCATCTGGCCGGTGGAGATGATGGCAAACGCATCGCGGCCATATTTCTTCTGGATGCGGCGGATTTCCGAATAGAGCCTGTCAAGCGCGGAATCCCACGTGCTTTCGCGCCACGGTTCGCGGATATGGTCGCGCTCCAGCACCTTCGTGCCGCGCCCCGGCGCGCGGAAGATATCGAACTCGAAAATGCCCTTCAGGCACAGCTTGCCGCGGTTGACATCGGCTTCGGCGTTGCCGCGGCAGGAAACGGGCATGCCTTCCGCATCCAGCCCCACGTCGATGGAGCACCCCGTGGAGCAGTAGCCGCAGGTGACCGTTTCCCAGCGCTCCACCGGTTTGGTGGGCAGATTCACCGGATTCTTCTTCGTGCGCCCGAACAGCATGGTTCTCTCACTTCTCCCGACTCTCGGTGCTGGTTGGTTCCCTTGCGCGTGCGACCCTGCACTGTCGTCATGCCCGGGCCTGTCCCGGGCATCCAGGGCGAAATGCGACAAGCATGAGTTTTCCCGAGGGGTTGGCGTTCATCTCGAGCTTGCCGTCTGAGGCCCTGGATTACCGGCACAAGGCCGGCAATGACGAAGGAGACACTCGACATGTCATCCTGTGTGCCCATTACGCCCCGCCCAGCTTCAGGTATACCGCGCCGCCGTCCACCTTCACTTCATAGGTGGCCACTTTTCCTTCATCCGGCGCTTCCGCCTCACCGGTCTTCAGGTTCAGCACCCAGTTGTGCAGCGGGCAGGTGACGTGGCAGTCGTGCACGATGCCTTCCGACAGCGGCCCGCCCTTGTGCGGGCAGCTGTTGTCGATGGCGTAGAACTGGCCGTCTCCAGCATGAAAAAGAGCGATTTCGCCATTCTCCGTGCGGATCACACGGCCCGTCAGTGGCGGCACTTGCGCCACTTCCGCCACCTTCACCCATTCGTCCGTAGTTACACTCATGTCTTCCGTGCTCCCGGCTCGTATCGCGCGAACCATAGTCTCATGTGTCTGCTACCTTGGCTTGCCGCCCCCCAGGACAAGCCCGGGGACAGTCAATCCGGCTGCCCTCCTCTTTCGTCATGCCCGGGCTTGTCCCGGGCATCCAGAATCACAACCTCCTGAACGTGCCGCTCTGGATTGCCGGGATCCAAGGGACAAGCCCGAGGGCAGGCAAGCCCGGCAATGACGAGGGAAAGGGAATGTTCATCATCACACCAGCTCCACCAGCGGTTTGAACTCGTCCTCGTGCCTCTCCGGCATCTCCGCCCACGGATCTCTCTGGGCGAACTGCTGCGAGAACCTGAACCGCTCGAACAGCGCCTTGCGGTTTTCCGCATCCTCCAGCTGCTCCTTCACCCAGGAGAGACCCTTGCGCTCGATCCACGGAGCGGTGCGCTCCAGATAGTGAGCGGTCTCGCGGTAGAGCTGGATGAAGGCGCCGGCCCACTCCAGCACCTCCTCCTCGGTGCCCACCTTGGCGATGAGGTCGGTCACCCGCACCTTGATGCCGCCATTGCCGCCCACGTGCAGCTCGTAGCCGGAGTCCACGCACACCACGCCGAAGTCCTTGATGGTGGCCTCGGCGCAGTTGCGCGGACAGCCCGAGACGCCCATCTTGAACTTGTGCGGCATCCAGCTGCCCCAGGTGAGCTTCTCCAGCCTGATACCCAGGCCGGTGGAATCCTGCGTGCCGAAGCGGCACCATTCCGAGCCGACGCAGGTCTTCACCGTGCGCAGGGCCTTGCCATAGGCGTGGCCGGAAACCATGCCGGCGGCGTTCAGGTCGCGCCAGATGTTCGGCAGATCCTCTTTCCGGATGCCGAACAGATCGATGCGCTGTCCGCCGGTCACCTTCACTTCCCTGGCGCCGTATTTCTCCGCCACCTCGGCGATGGCGCGCAGCTCGTCCGGCGTGGTCACACCGCCCCACATGCGCGGCACCACGGAATAGGTGCCGTCCTTCTGGATGTTGCCGTGCGCGCGCTCATTGATGAAGCGCGAGCGCAGATCGTCCTCGTATTCACCGGGCCAGGCGCACAGAAGATAATAGTTCAGCGCCGGGCGGCAGGTGGCACAGCCGTTGGGGGTGCGCCACTCGAGGAATTTCATTACCTCGGGGATGCTTTTCAGCCCGTTTTCGACAATGGCCTGGCGCACCTGGTCATGGGTGTAGTCGGTGCAGCCGCACAGGGGCTTTTCCGACGGCGCGGCGGAATAGTCGCCGCCCAGCGTGGAGGCCAGCAGCTGCTCCACCAGCCCGGTGCACGAGCCGCAGGACGCGGAGGCCTTGGTCACCTTGCGCACGTCCTCCAGCGTGAACAGCCCCTGCTCCTTGATGGCGGCGACGATCTCGCCCTTGCACACGCCGTTGCAGCCGCAGATCTCGGCGTCGTCCGGCAGGTTGGCCACGCTGTCCTCGCCATGACCCGAATCGCCCAGATGCGCCTGTCCGAACAGCAGCCTGCCCCGGATTTCGGAAACGTCGGATCCCTCGCGGATGAGCTGGAAATACCAGGTGCCATCCACGGTGTCGCCATAGAGCACCGCGCCGGTGAGGCGGTCGTTCTCGATCACCAGCTTCTTGTAGACGCCGCCCTTCTCGTCCTTGAGAACCAGCTCGTCGGCACCATCGCCGCCCAGGAAGTTGCCGGCGGAGAACACGTCTATGCCGGTCACCTTCAGCTTGGTGGAGGTGACAGAGCCTTCGTAGGTCATCCAGCCGCGCCCGGCCAGATGGTTGGCCAGTACCCGCGCCTGCTCGTAGAGCGGCGCCACCAGGCCATAGCACACGCCGCGGTGCTGCACGCATTCGCCAACGGCGTAGATGCGCGGATCATAGGTCATGAGATAGTCGTTCACCACGATGCCGCGCTCGCAATAAAGCCCCGCCTCTTCGGCGATCTCCTTGTTGGGCACGATGCCGGCGGTCATGACCACCAGCTCGGCCGGAATCTCCGCGCCGTCCTCCAGCCTGACCGCGCGCACCCGGCCGTTTCCGTCACCCACGATCTCGGCGGTCTTCGCCGGCATGACAAACTTCATGCCGCGCTCCTCCAGCGAGCGGCGCAGCATCTCGCCGGCCTCCCGGTCGAGCTGGCGCTCCATGAGCGTGTCCATCAGATGCACGACGGTAACGTCCATGCCGTTTTTCATCAGGCCGTTGGCCGCCTCCAGCCCCAGCAGGCCGCCGCCGATGACCACGGCGTGGCGGTATTTCTCCGCCGCTTCCAGCATGGTGTCCACGTCGGCGATGTCGCGAAAACCGATGACGCCGTCGAGATCGTTGCCCGGAACGGGAAGGATGAAGGGGCGCGAACCGGTGGCAATGATCAGCCGGTCGTAGGGAACGCGCCGCCCGTCGGCCAGTTCCACCGCGCGGCCCGCCCGGTCGATGGCGCTCGCGCGCACGCCGGAAATCAGCTCGATACCATTCTCCTCGTACCATTCGGGTGTGTTCAGCATGATGTCGTCGATGGTGCTCTCGCCCGCCAGTACCGGAGAGAGGAGAATGCGGTTGTAGTTTCCATACGGCTCCTCACCGATGACGGTGATGGCGTAACGCGCGGGATCGAGCTTGAGGATCTCCTCCACCGCGCGCGCACCGGCCATGCCGTTGCCGATGACGACGAGGCGCTCGCGATCCGGTTTCGTGTGAACGTTCATGGCTCCCTGCCGATTTGCCTTTTTCATGCATGCATGCCGTGCGGCCCGTGTCGCCGCGCTCGCGTCCAACAGGGGCAAGGAGCGTGCCAAAGCGCCCGCACTTATGGATATGCAATATAAGGCATTGAAAAATATGGAAAATATAATATGCTGACGTAGCCCTGCACAACCTCCGCACAATATGACAATCGCCCAAAAAACGTGCAGATGAAAGCGCGCAAGGATCAAAAAATGGGCAGGCATGAAATAAGCACAAATAATGAGCAGAAAGCTAAGGGCATGATATAGCGGCAAAACCAGAATATTCTACCGCATGGCGGAATCTGGCACGCCTTTTGCCCTTTCGGTGGCGGGCCGTCCGGTGCGTGAAGCGCCGGTGCATGCGAGCGGCAGCCAAATTCGACGGAGGCAGAAGGCCATGAGCAACGACCAACTCGCACGCCTCAACCCGATGGCGTTGAACCGCCCGGAGATCCGCGTGCTGCATTTCACCTGGATCGCCTTTTTCATCAGTTTCTACGTGTGGTTCAACCACGCGCCGCTTCTCAACATGATTCAGTCCTCGCTGGGGCTGACTGCGCAGGAGCTGAAAACCCTGCTCATTCTCAACGTGGCGCTCACCATCCCGGCGCGCATCGTCATCGGCATGCTGGTGGACCGGTTCGGCCCGCGACAGGTTTATTCCGCCCTGCTCATCATCGGCGGATCCATCTCCATCGCCTTCGCCATGAGCCAGGACTTCGTGCAGGCCGCCATACTGCGCTTCCTGCAGGGGTTCATCGGCGCCGGCTTCGTCATTGGCATCCGCATGATATCGGAGTGGTTCCCGGCGAAGACCGTGGGCCTGGCGGAGGGCATCTACGGCGGCTGGGGCAACTTCGGTTCGGCCGCCGCGGCCATGACCATCCCCACCATCGCGCTGTTGTTCGGTGGTGAGGACGGCTGGCGCTGGGCCATCGCCCTCTCCGGCGTCATCGCGATGCTCTATGGCGCGTTCTATTTCTTCGTCGTGTCCAACACGCCCAAGGGCTCCACCTACTTCCGGCCGAAAAAGACCGGGGCGCTTGAAGTGACCTCCCCGCGCGACTTCTGGCTGCTGCTCGTCATGAAGGCGCCGCTGGTGCTGGCGCTGGGCGTGCTGGCGTGGAAGCTGGGGCCCTCGAACCTCGGTGTGCTGCCCGGCTGGCTGGAGTGGACGGCATACGCCGTGCTCGTCGCCCTCTACCTGTGGCAGGCGTATCACATCTGGGAGATCAACAAGCACGTCTTCCAAAGGGAGGTGCCGGAGCTGGATCGTTATGATTTCCGCCAGGTGGCGGCGCTGGACATCGCCTATTTCGCCAC
>JALUAB010000168.1 GCA_027051195.1 Hyphomicrobiales bacterium | reverse complement strand
GAATATCAGGCAAGGGGCGGCCTCGATTTTTCACCGGCATCGAAAAACCGATTCGTTTCCGCCGCTTGCGCGTGGCCCTTGCGCGAAGCCGGAGCCGGCATCTACGCTGTGATTCGCAAAGGGGCACGCCAACCGTGGGGATGGAAAACGGGGGACATCATGACACCGGGGGCATGGAAACGGGAGCTGGCCGGGGACTTCCGCCGCCAGCTGATACTGCCACAACAGCGCGATCTTTTCGATTACTGGCTGGCGCGCTGCGCCGATGACGCCTGGCCCAGGCGCGAGGCCATGCGGCCGGCGGACCTGCGCCCGCTGCTTTCCACCCTGCTGCTGATGGAGATGGCACCGCTGCCAGAGGGCGTGCGGGTGCGGCTCGCCGGCAGCGACCTGTGGGACGTCTATGGCGGCGAACTCACCGGCGCCAGCCTGCTCGATGCACGCTGGGGACCGGGGCACGTGCACTGGCGGCGGGCCTACGAGCAGATGCACGCGGCGCCCATGCCGATGAACGGCCAGGGGTTGGGCCTGTGCGTGCGCGAGCATCTCGCCCTGTTCTGGCTGCGCCTGCCGCTTTCCTCCGCCGACGGACGCACCTTCGTGCTGGGACTGGACATCGCCGTGCCCGCCAGCCGCGCATCGCTGGACATTGCCGACGCGCCGGAAGCCGCACGGTCACGAAGCGCGCCGGCCGAGGATGACGCGGAACAGCCGGCGCCCCATCCGGCGCGCCCGCGCATCCGCATCGGCAACGACCGCGGCAGCGCCCCCTCTTCCGCCTGAAAAGATCCTTTACCGCGCCGCCCCGCTGCGCCATGCTCCGCCCGAAATCCGGAAGGCGGCATCTCGCATGGCTTCTTCGACACCGCAGACGACTGGCGTGGCAAGGCGGCCGGGCATGGCGGACTTCGGTCTGCTCCTGCTGCTCGCCTTCATCTGGGGCAGCTCCTTCACCATCATTCGCGTGGTGGTGCCACATCTGCCGCCGCTCTCGCTCACCTGGTGGCGGGTGGCGCTGGCGGCGCTGGTGCTGGCGCTGGCGGCGTGGTGGCGGGGCGAATCCCTCAGGTTCTCGCGCAGCGGCTGGGCGTGGATCGCGCTGGCCGGCCTGACGGGCAACGTCCTGCCGTTCACTCTCATCGCCTGGGGCGAAGAGCATATCGATTCCGGCCTCGCCGCCATTCTCATCTCCATCGCGCCGCTGATGGTGTTGCTGCTGGCCCATTTCCTCACCCGCGACGAGCGCATCACGCCGCCGCGCGCCGCCGGCATGGCGCTGGGCCTGGCCGGCGTCATCACGCTCATCGGGCCGCAAAGCCTGCTGCACCTGGGGGAGGACACGCTGCGCCAGCTGGCGGTGGCGGCGGCGGCCTTCTGTTACGCGGTGAACACGCTCATCGTGCGCCATCTGCAGCTGGCGCACCTGGGCACGGAAGCGGCCATGCGCCAACCTGCCGAGGCCGCCCACCGCCCCGGCCCGGTGGCGCTGGCGGCCGTCATCATGGCCGTCTCGGCGGTGGTGATGCTGCCGTTCGTGGCATGGCGGGAAGGCGTGGTGCTGCCGCCGCCGGACACGGCGGCCTGGGCCGTAATGCTGGGCGTGGTGCACACGGCGCTGGCGACGCTCATCATGTTCGCCATCATCGCCCGCGCCGGCGCCACCTTCTTCGCCAGCATCAATTTTCTCATCCCCGTGGTGGGTTACCTACTGGGCGTCTTTGCCCTGGACGAGCCCTTTTCCTGGCGCGCCGCGGCCTCGCTGGCGCTGGTGCTCGCCGGCATCCGGCTGGCCTCGCGCGCAGCGCTTTCGCGCTCCCGCGCCGCCCGCGCCGCCTCGCACCACGGGTGACCGTCAAGGTATTCCCGCCGCACACCGGTAAAGGGCAGGACTTCCGCCACGTGACCCTCCGGCATCACCCGCAGGGATATGTAATGCGGCATGCGCAACACGATGCCCATGATCCACCTCGTCGCCCCCGTTCATCGCCCCCGGAAGATCAACCGCCAGCGGTGGTTGCCCTTTTCGCCTCCATTCAACGATGGCTCTGGTTAACGGCCGATTAATGACCGTTTCATCCGGGAACGACCGAAGTCCGATGGCGGAGAACGGGCCGCGCGGCGCTAGGCTCAGGACCCATAAAGGGCGTGGATGCCAGCGGCATTTTCGCGAAATATCGCTGGCTTTTCGCCCGCAGGGAATAGCCGAAGCTATTTCCAAGGGTGAAAAGCCAGCGAGATGAAGCGAAAATGTCGCCCGAAGGGTCTGGCGCAAAATCTCGATAATCCATTGCTAATTGCCGATTTTGCGCCAGACTGGCGCCGCGCAATTTATGGGTCCTGAGCCTAAGCCTTACTCGCCGTCGCGTGGCGAAAACGGCTCCTCCAGCAGGCGGATGAGGGCAGAGGTATCCTGCCGCCCGGCACCACGCGCCTGCAACTGGGCATAGAGTTGATCCACCAGTGCGGTGACCGG
>JALUAB010000167.1 GCA_027051195.1 Hyphomicrobiales bacterium | reverse complement strand
AAAAAGAAACCCGGAGCCGAAGCTCCGGGCACAAGTTCAGGGAGGATAGACCCTTACACCCACTGACATGTCGACAATGGGACGTCGTCGCAAATCTGCCGGATGGTGCCGGTGGCACTTACTTGCCGCTTCCGGCCAGCCCCTGGCCCATCTTGCCGAGCCCTTCCATCCAGGCGTTCATCATTTTCATCCACGGCTCCGGATTCATCATCTTGGCCATGGAATTGATGTATTGCGGATCCGTCATCATCTTCATGAACGGTTCGATGACCTTCGGGTCGGCCCATTTCATCATGGCCTCGATGTATTTGGGATCCGACATCATCTTTATGAAAGGCTCGATGGTCTTCGGATCCACCATCTTTGTCATCATTTCCATGTAGCGCGGATCGGTCATGATCTTGACGTATTGCTCCACGAGCTTGGGGTCTGCCATCTTCATCATGGCCTCGATGTAGCGCGGATCCATCATGATCTTCACATACTGATCGACGAGCTTGGGATCCGCCATCTTCATCATGGCCTCGAAGTAGGCCGGGTTGACCATGAGCTGCATCCAGTCGCCCATGAACTTCGGATCCATGAGCTGCGCCATGGACTTGGCCCAGTCCGTCGTCACTTCCTCCGCGGCCATGGCCGGGCCGGAAACGAGTGCCGGCGCCAACCCCGCCATCAGCGCCAGGGCCATGGAAAAGCGGCCGTAGTTCTTCTTGTTCATGTTCCCACCTCTCGGTTGCGATCCTGCGTGTCGGGTGCGGCGATGTCGTCACCGCTTGTCACCTTCTGAATATACTGACATTCAAATATTTGAAAGTGTAAAATTGATGGTGCGACATCCTGTCAGGCATGCATTGCGCCGTATTAACCACTTCCTGAATAAAGGGTTAACATTTCGCCACATTTGGAAGATACCCGGATGTATCGATACGCTGGGAGCGGTTGGCCTCGCGGCGTTTTCCGCTCTGCCCGGTGGATCTTCGGCAAAAGGGGCGGGGGGCTTGGTCAGTGCGGGGGCGTATCAGGGAGAGTATCGCCATGTTGTTGAAGCGTGAGTTGACGGGTGTGATGATGGCGGGTGTGCTGGCGGTCGGCGCACTCGGGGTGGGTGGCGCCTGGGCCGCCCCGGGAGACGACGTGAAGGTCAAGATCGCCCCGGGCATCCCCTATGTGGATGTCACCATAGGCGGGCGCACGGTGCGTATCATGCGCAACCAGGACACCAGGCATCGCCTGACCAACAGTTTCACCAAGACTTCGCGGGCCTGTCCGCCTTTCTGCATCCAGCCCATGGTGCCGGCGCCGGGCGTGCACACGGTAGGCGAGCTGGAGCTGCTCGATTTCATCAAGAAGAAGGTGGAAACCGGCAAGGGTGTGCTCATAGATGCGCGCATTCCCGCCTGGTATCGCAAGGGCACCATTCCCGGCTCGGTGAACATTCCCTTCACCCTGCTGGACAAGCGCAACCCGTATCGGGACCGTATCCTGGTGGTGTTGGGCGCGAAGAAGCTGGAGGACGGCACGTGGGACTTCGGCGGCGCGCGGGACCTGCTTCTGTTCTGCAATGGCCCGTGGTGCGGACAGTCGCCGCATGCCATCCGCAACCTCATCGCCGCCGGCTACCCGCCGGAGAAGCTATACTATTATCGCGGCGGCATGCAGAGCTGGCAGCTGCTGGGGCTGACCGTGGTCAAGCCCGCGATTGCCGCGGCGCGCAAGTGATGGCCGGCCTCTGACAGGCAGGGCGGGGCCATGAAGAAGGTTCTGTATGCAGGTGTGGTGTCGCTGGCGCTGGCGGCGATGTCCACGCAGATGTTTGCCATTGCGGGAGAGCAGCGGGCCGCGCGCGCGTATGCCTTCGCCCAGGCCGAGCCGGGCGTGACCGCCGATGCGGAGGAAGACGCGCAGCTCAAGGCGCTGACAGAGCAGGTGTTGCAGTCGCTGGGCGCGGTGGCGAAGCCACGTGCGGACAAGAGTGCTCCGGCATCTTCGCCGGCGGATTATGAATCGCTCATGAAGGCGCTTTCCAACCTCGTGGAGCAGGCCACGCGCCAGGGCAAGAGCTCGGAGGACATCCTGGCGCTCATTCAGGAGGCGCTGGCCAACGAGGACGAGGAACGCCTCAACGCGCTCATTGAACAGGCCGGTGGCAAGGTGGGCTTTCGTCGGCTTCTGCAGGCGCTGGTGCAGAAGGCCGCCATGAAGGCGGCGGCCGACGATCCCTACGTGCAGGCGCTGCAAGCGGAAGGGCAGGCCACTCTCGTGAACGAGCCGGAAGCCACACCGCGGGGCGCGCGCACCATCCGCGTGCAGCCGGGGGATACGCTGGGCATCATCGCGCTGAAGGTTTACGGGCAGGTGGGCCGCTGGCGGGACATTTACGAGGCCAATCGTGACCGGCTGAAGAATCCGGACATGGTGCCGGCGGGCATCACGCTGCGATTGCCGTGAAGGCGCCGGCAGGGGAGGAAAGATGGCGGCAGGGAAGAACGGTATGAAAGGCGGTGCGGGCGGAATATCCGGTGGCGGTGGCATGAAATTGCCACCTCGCGGCAAGGCTTCCGCCACATTGCCGCGCAAGACTGGGAACGGGCAGGGGCATGTAACCGCGGGGAGCGTGTCCGCAGCAAACGGGAAGCGCAAGATGAACAAGCCATTCTTTGATTTCGCCGACAGCGCCCCACCCACTCCCGAAGGACTGGCCGGCGGCAAGGCCGGCGAGAAGGCGGGTGTGCACCCCGCGGCGCAAGGACCCGCCGCGCCGCCCCGCCCCCGGCCGGAAGGAGCGGGCGATACGAAGGCCGCGCCGCCTGCGGCCGCCCCGGCGCGTTCCGCGGGCCGGGGGGCGGCAACGCGCGGAAGCGGGGCGTCGTCGGCGCGCCGCGCCGGGCCGCCGCCGCGTGAACGTGGCGGCCGGGAAAAGACGGCGGCCCCGCCGCAAGCCCGTGCCGGCACCGCCCTCATGCTGGCGGTTTTCGCCCTCTCCGCCATCGTCGGTGGGGGCGCGGCCGGCCTGATGCTGGCGTTCACGCAAACAGATTCTCCCGGGCGTTCCGCCGCCACCACGGAAGGAGTGGGGATCATCACACCCATCATCGCGAAGCGGGACGACGCCGGAGCTTCTGGTGCCGGCGAGGCGGGCAGCACAATTCTGCCCAAGCGCGACGCGGGTCCGGCTCTGGTGAAGCGCGCCACCTCTCCTCCCGCCACCGGCGCGCCGACCACCGATGGTGAGAATGGAACACGGGCCGCCGCGGTCACCACCGCCAGGCAGCCCGCCACCGCCAGCGCCGACGCCGCCGGTACCGCGGAGCTGGCCCGCCTGACGAACCAGGTGGTGGCCGCGCTTGGCGCCCTGAACGGCGGCGACGGCGCCGACGAGGCCGCCGCCGAACAGACCATCACCGGAGCGGAACGGCTGCGCAGCACGCTGGCGGAGCTGGTGGGCGCCGCACAGGCGCAAGGCAAGAGCGACGAGGAAATCCGCAAGCTGGTGGCGGAGGCGCTGGACAGTGTGGGCGAGGAGAACATCCCCGCCATTCTGCGCGATGCCTCCGGCAAGGTGAACGTGCAGCGGCTGTTGGCCAGCGTCACGCCTTCCAGCCGTCGCGACGTGATGCCGAAGGATTCCGAGGGCATGGCCTACTTCCGCCAGCTGGAGGAGGAGGCCGACGCCACCTCTGCCGACAACCCGCCCACGGCGACCGCCGCTGCCCGCAAGGCGTCCGGCCGGTTCTTCGTGCGTGGCGGCAAGCGCTATACCATCATCCGCAAGGGAGATACCCTGGGCGATATTGCATACGCCGCCTATGGCGACGTGCTGGCCTATCCGGCCATTCTGAGGGCGAACCGCGGACGCATCAGCGTGCGCAACCTCAGGCCCGGCACCCGCATAGTCATCCCGGAGCTGAACAGGCCGGCACGCCGTTCGCGGGTCAAGGCGCGTCGCAATGGCGCGGCCGCGACCCCGCCGCGCAAGACGCGCACACGTGCCGGCACTCGCCGCAAGCCGGCCAACGTGAAGCAGCCGGCCGGCGACAGAATCATCACCCTGCCGGCCAGTGGCGCCGCTGGCGCATCCGCGGCCGCCCAGAAGCCGGTGAAGGTGATGAACTTCCGTTCCGCCCGCGAGGCCAGACCGTTGCCCATCACGCCACAGAAGACGCCGGAGTGACGGGCCTTGCCGCCGGCGCCGGGCGGAAGGAAGCGCATGCGCCGGACACGCGCGTCAGCGTTGGTTGCGGAAGAGTGCGCATGAAACGGGCGTGAAGGCCGGCACTGATCGTGGCCTTTTCACTCCGCGCCGGTGCTTGTGGGGTGCGCGCTGGATGTCTTTCCAGTCAGGTAAAGAGGGGCGTATTGCCGCTCAGCCCGCGGTGCCGCCGGTTTCGGCCTGCGGTTCACCGGCCCTGCCGGGAGCCTCCGGCGCCAGGTTGGGCGCGCTGCAATACAGGTTGTAGAGCGTTCCCATGATTTGTGCCGCCTCGTCGGAGGCCAGGGAATAGTAGATGGACTGCGCCTCGCGCCGCGTCTTCACCAGTTGCTCGCGCCGCAGAATCGCGAGGTGCTGCGACAATGCGGACTGGTTGAGCCCGATGAGCCGTTCGAGCTCGCTCACCGAACGCTCCTTTTCCGCCAGGTGGCACAGGATGAGCAGGCGCCATTCGTTGGCCATGGTCTTCAGCAGCACGCTGGCGCGGCTGGCGTTGTCCTGCAGCTTGCTTATGTCCATCTCGTTCATGCGCGCACTCCGCCACACGTGTGAAACACGTCCCCGCCGCAGCCGGGAAGCGTCCTTCTTTTTATGTTCATATTCAAATATCCGCAAGACCGACGTCTCGTCACCGGAGAAAAGGTGTCTTTCCACGGCTGCCGCAGCGTTGTTTCACCCGTTTGTGTATTCTGGTTGTGGAAAGCCGGGGCGGACGATGGTTGCACACGGCCGTCGTTGTAGGCATAAAGACGCCGCCGGAACGGCACCGTGAGGGCGCCCGCCACGGCATGGGAGGAAACGCGACCAATCGCAAGAGGCAAGGGGAGAAGGGCCGCGCCGGAGGGTGCGCCCGGCAGGGGAGACAATGTTCGAGGATATTCCGATCAGCACCCAGATGGGCTTCTGGGGTCTCATCATCGGCATCGCGCTGGGATTCGTCGTTCACCGCACCAATTTCTGCGCCATGGGCGCGGTGTCGGACATCGTGTCGTTTTCCGACTGGCGGCGCATGCGCGCCTGGATACTGGCCATGGCCGTGGCCATCCTCGGCTCGCAGCTGCTCTATATCGGCGGCTTCGTTCAGCTGGAGAATTCCATCTACCTGAGGCCCAGCCTGTCGCTCACCGGGCTGATCATCGGCGGTTTCATCTTCGGCTTCGGCATGGTGCTGGGCGGCGGTTGTCCGGGGCGCAACCTCATGCGTGTCGGCAATGGTGACCTGAAGGCGCTGATGGTGTTGTTCTTCATCGGCTGGGCCGGCTACATGACCATGCGCGGCATCCTATACTACCCGCAGGCTTGGATTCGCGACCTGCTGGTCATCCGGCTGGGAGACATGGGGCTGCCGGATCAGGGTGTGGCCACCATCATCGGCGGCATCACCGGGCTGGGTGCCACGCCGGGGCTGCGCACGGTGGTCATGCTGGCCATCGCCGGCCTGCTCGCGCTCTATGCCTTGAAGGACGCCGGCTTTCGCCGCTCCGTGCGGCATGTCACCGCTGGCCTGGCGCTGGGCATTCTCGTCACCCTGGCCTGGTTCGCCACCGGCTTTCTCGGGGCCGATGAGTTCGAGCCTGCGCAGGTGACCGCGCTCACCTTCATCGCTCCCACCGGCGATGCCTTCCAGTATCTCATGACCTGGACGGGCGCCACCATCAACTTCGGCATCGCCACCGTCGGCGGCGTCATCCTCGGCTCGTTCATTTCGTCGAAGATGACGAAGACGTTCCACCTGTCCACCTTCGTGGACACCCCGGACACGGTGCGCAACCTCACCGGCGGCGCGCTCATGGGGTTCGGCGGCATCCTGGCCCTGGGCTGCACCTTCGGTCAGGGCATCACTGGCGTGAGCACGCTGGCGCTGGGCTCCATCATCGCCACCATATCCATCATTGCCGGCGGCGTGCTGGGCGTGAAATACATGGAGCGCGTGCTGGACATCTGATGTCCGCCTGACGGGGCAGGGGGTGCCCGCCTCCCGGCAGGCAGATGCCTCACCTGTCCGCCTTGCGCCGGTAGTAGGTGAGATGGCGCGAGTGCGCGGCCGGTTCGTAGGCCTCCCACAGCCTCGCGAACGCCGGGTCGCGCTTCAGCCAGCCGATGAAGTCGAAGGGCATGCCGCCCATGTAGGGCACGCTGCGCCCGCTGTAAACCATGACCAGATCGGGCCGGAAGCGCTCGAAATCCTCCCGCACCGCGCGCCGGATGTAGGCCTCCACCCTGTCGATGGCCGCCTTGTCGTGGCTCTTCGGGTCACGCGCGAGGTCATGCCGGGCCCGCACCACGCCCGGCAGCAGCCACAGCGTCGGGAACCGTGAGGCCCAGGTCATGTGCTCCTCGTTGGCCGCGGGAAAGCCGGCGGAAACGTTGGTGGTGAGCGCCACGAAGGAGCGCGGGCGATCCTTCAGGATGCCGGCCGCCCGCATGTCCTGCAGGAAGGGATTCACGTAGAAGCCGCGCACCACGCTCAGCACCAGCAGCAGCGCCAGCAGCGCCTGCCCCACGGGCCGCACCAGCCGCACATGCAAACTCTCCGCGGACGCACCGGTGGCGTCGATGAGCCGTGCCGCCAGTCCGCCGAAGGCGCAGGCCATGGCCGGCACCAGCTGGTAGGACCAGCCCTTGCGCTGCACGAGATACACCACGAGGTAGGCCATCGCCGCCACCAGCAGGGCATTTCCCAGTTGCCGCAGCCCCTCGTTCCGCACCGGCAGCAGCCATGCCACCAGCATTGGCACCAGCGGTACCATCCCCCCGTGGATGAGTATCTGCGGCAGGGGGCTGCGATAGGCCTGGTTGTACACCGCCAGCGCCATGGGCACGATGTCGCGCACGTATTCCGGCGTCAGCAGCAGGATGGCCGCGAGATACAGCGCCAGCCCCGCCGCCAGCACCAGCGTTTCCGTGCGGAACACCAGCGTGATCCGCCGCCGCTGCCACAGTAGAAGCAGCTCCAGCGCCGCCGGTACGAGCAGGAAATGGGGCTTCAGCGCGAACCCGAAGAAGCTCCATACGCCCACCAGCGCCGCCAGCCCCGTGCCCGGCGCCACGCCTGCCAGCCGCACCGCCATCAGCGCCATCCACGGCCAGGTGAAAATCACCGCCAGGTGCTCCCGCTGCCCGAAGTCGCCTCCGGGCAACAGCCACATCACGGCCGCGCTGGTCAGCAGCAACAGCCGCCTCTGCTCTGCCCGGATATCCTTAAGATGCCCGAGCAGCAGGTGCGTCAGCCATAGCCCGCCGAAGGAGAGCAGAAAGACCCAGCCCTTGAACAGCGCGGTGGTGTCCAGTCCGCTCGCACGCGCCAGCGCCACCGGCGGTGCCGTCAGCAGGAAGGAAAGCGGCGGGTTGACCTCGATGATGTCAACGTAGAGTCTGCCTCCGGAGAGCCACCGCTCCGTCGCGATGAGATACCACGAGCTGTCATGGTTCAGCAGCGAGGAGAACCGCAGGATCATGGCCAGCGCCAGCAGGGCCAGTAACGCGCCCGCATGGGCGAACCCCGGTCCCCTGAGCGGCCCGGAATGATTTCGGGAAAGGGCGACGCTGTCGCTCATCAGTATCACCTCGGTCTTTCGCGCCCGGCCGCTCACGCTGTCTGGCGCGCGCGGAATCCGAAAGTCCACAGCCTGTTCAGGAAATAGCTGGCCGGCGGCACGCTCAGCACGATGAATGCGGCGGCGATGGGCATGGAGTATCCCAGGCGTGCCGTGGTCAGCCACACGACGACCTGACTGACGAGAAACAGCGCGGCGGAAATGAGCAAGAACCGCGGCAGGCTGCTGCGATGCGGCGCTTCGCTGGCGAATGTCCAGTGATAATGCCCCAGATAGGACACCGTGAGAGCCACGCCGAAGCCGGTGAAATTCGCCAGCGTCGGCGTCATGCCCGGCAGTGCGTGCGCAAGCAGCGCCACGCCGGCGTGCGTCAGCGTGGACGCCACGCCGACGATGCCGAACCTCCCCGCCTCACGCGCAAGGGACTGGCTCATGACGTCACGCTCCGCCTTGCCATGGCCAGCAGCGAAACGCCCGGCAGCGGATTTCCGTGGCGAAGCAGCCAGCGTTCGCTGCCGAAGATGGCGCGCAACAGCGCGTTCACCGCCGGCGCGGGCATGCGGTCGTCGTTGCCTCCCCCCAGGCCGGTGGCGCGTTGCATCAGGCGCACGCCCGCCACGAGCGGAAACAGCAGCGTGTTGAAATGAGTGATGCGCAGGACCGTTCCGCCTGCTTCCTCGATGATTTTTCGCAGTTGCCCCATGGTGTAGCGCCGGTGGTGATGATGCGTCTCGTCATGCCGGCTCCACAGGAAGGGAAAGGCCGGAACCGTGATCAGCGCATGTCCCCCCGGTTTCAGCCTGGCCAGCAAGGCCCGCAGGGCTTCCCTGTCCTCCTTCACATGCTCCAGCACGTCCAGCGCCACCACCAGGTCGAAGTGATCGCGCGGAAACGGAATATCGTGCGGCAGCGCGCCCTCGCGCACATCCAGACCGCTCTTGCGGCGCGCCATGGCGCGTGCGTCGTCATCGGGTTCCAGGGCGGAAACGCACCCGAACTGGCTGAGCATGGCGAGATTGCCGCCGGTGCCGCAGCCCGCCTCCAGAATCCGCGCTCCCGTCGCCGGCAGCGGCAGGCGCGAAATGACATCGCCGACGATGGCGCGGCGGGCGACGAACCACCAGTGTTCCTGCTCCAGTGCCGCCATGCGTTCATAGACATGTCTTTCCATGGCCGTTTCGCTCCTTCAGCCGTGCGAGGTGCCGGAGAGGCGTGCGACGGGCTTTTCCCCGTCGGCAGCGCGCATCGTTTCCGATTCGTCAAATCCGTGGCGTTCGCGCACGATGTAGAGCGGCCGCTGGCGCACCTCGTTGTGAATGCGCGCGATGTATTCGCCGAGAATCCCCGTGGCGATGATGTTCAGCCCGCCCAGAAACAGGATGGCCGCCATCATCGAGGCGTAACCCGGCACGTCCGTTCCCAGCAGAAGCGTGCGCCCCACCAGCCAGCCGCCGTAGAGAAAGGCCAGCGTGGAAATGCCGAAGCCGAGATACGTCCACACCCGCAGCGGCAGGGTGCTGGAGGCGGTGATGCCGTCCAGCGCGAAGTTCCACAGCTTCCAGTAGTTCCACTTGGTTTCGCCGCCCACCCGCGGCTCGCGCTCGTATTCCACGCTCGTCTGGCGGAAACCCACCCAGGCGAACAGCCCTTTCATGAACCGGGTGCGCTCCGGCAGCCGCCGGATGGCCTCCACCACCTTGCGGTCCATCAGCCGGAAATCGCCGGTGTCATCGGGAATGGGCACGTCCGCGATGAGGTTGTGCACGCGGTAGAACAGCCGCGCCGTAAGCCGCTTCAGAAACGTGTCGGAATCGCGTTTGGCCCGGCGCGCATGCACCACGTCATACCCCTCGCGCCACTTCTCCAGCATGTCGCCGATGAGCTCCGGCGGATCCTGCAGGTCGGCGTCCATCGGCACCACCACGTCGCCGCGCGCGTGATCCAGCGCCGCGCTTAGTGCCACGTCCTTGCCGAAGTTGCGTGAAAGGGAAACCACGCGGATGCGCGGGTTGCGCACGGAATGACGGATCAGCCCCGCCAGCGTGCCGTCCGTGCTGCCATCGTCCACGCAGACGATCTCGTAATCCTCTCCCGTTTCCTCCAGCGCCCTTTCGACGCGAAAGAAGAAGGGATCGAGGTTCGTTTCCTCGTTGTGAAACGGCGTGGTGACGGAAATGAGGGTGCGGTTCTTGCGCCTGTTCATGATGCCCGGTCGCTGACACTGGTTGCCCTTGCACCTCTCCATACGCCCGAAAAGGTTGAGAGCTGGTTCATGAATGTGTGCGCAGGCGCCCTTTTGACTTGACAGAACCGGCTTTCGATGCATTCAGTGCTGCGCATATGAAGATGCCATGATGGACTGGTGTGTGTCCGCCGGCAGCCGGAGGGGAAGACCGGCGGATTGGTCAAGTGACAGCTGCAGGGAGAGGGAGATGGCCGAGGAAACCGTCGCGGATATCAAGAAGAAGTCGCTCAGCATCATCGTCACCAAGGGCTCGCTGGACTGGGCCTACCCGCCGTTCATTCTGGCCACCACGGCCGCGGCGCTGGACTACGATGTCACGCTGTTCTTCACCTTCTACGGTCTGGCGCTGCTGAAGAAGGATCTGAACCCCAAGTTCACCGTGTTGGGCAACGCCGCCATGGAGATGCCCATGTTCGGCACCCACATCGCCATGCCCAACTTCATGGCCATGATTCCGGGTGTGGACGCCATCGCCGGCGCCATGATGAAGAAGATGATCAAGGACAAGGGTGTGGCTTCACTGAGCGATCTGCGTGAGGCGGCGGTGCTTTCCGACGTGCGCATGATCGCCTGCCAGATGACGCTGGATCTGTTTGAATACAAGAAGGAGGATCTCATCGACGAGATCGAGCTGGGCGGCGCCGCGACCTATTTTGATATCGCTGCCAACAGCAATATCAACCTGTTCATCTGAACGCTGATTGTTCCCGAGGCGGGGATCGAGAGGGAGGCCGGCCGCTCCGGTGGGGCGGCGGGCCGGTCAACAGAGAAGGAAGGAGAAGCTACAAATGGCTGAACAGATGCTCGACGCCAAGGGCCTGAACTGCCCGCTGCCGATTCTGAAGGCAAAGAAGATGCTCTCCGGCATGCAGCCGGGTGACGTCCTCGTCATCGAGGCGACCGACCCGGGCTCCGTGGCCGACTTCGCCGCTTTCTGCAGCCAGACCGGCAACGAGCTGCTGGAATCCGGTCAGGACGGCGATGTGTTCAAGTTCAAGATCAAGAAGGTCTGAACGCGGAAAAGCACGCCGGCCTTTTGCCGGCACGCGCATCATGCATGGCGCCGCCTTCGGGGGGCGCCATTTCTCTTTGCGACTCTGTTGCAGCTCTGCAACAGGAGGCCAAAAAGTGGCGGAGCCGCGGCCAGACCGTGGACAGAAGCGTGGCGCTTCATGTAAATACGCTACAACGAATATTTTGGATTCCGGCGCGACGCATCTGGGTGGAACGGGGGGAGGCGCCGGCAATGTCAAACCGTCCAGGAGGGGATAGGACATGAAGAAGCTGCTGCGTACTTGTGCTTCCGCGCTGGCGCTGGCCGCCGGTATCGGCATGGTGGCCACCGACGCCATGGCCACCGAGGGCTACTTCCAGCACGCCTATGGCCTGCGGCACAAGGCGCTGGCCGGCGCCGGCGCCGCTTCCATCGAGGACGCCACCGGCATTTCCATCAACCCGGCCGGCCTCGTCGGCATTGGCGATCAGTTCAACATGGGCATCTCGCTGTTCATGCC